>JBMLQR010000242.1:14570-22571 GCA_049241465.1 Saprospiraceae bacterium
TATGGCGTGGAGAGGCTTCATTCTATGGAAAAAAGAGGTGTCAGTTTCTTAAAAACATGTCTGCCAGTTTATGATTCTTTTTCAAATGCCATCGAAAGATACCCACCATAAGCATTGGCTGGAGCAACTATTTGTGGAAGTCCGGTCTTCATTATATCTATTGATTCCTGATGAATATGACCTGAAATGATGCATATTATATTATTTGATGTCTTAACCAGCGAGTAAAAGGATAAAGTGTGAATGGAATGACCCCTTTCTGACCATTTTTCACGTCGTTCCAGTGCAAAATTTTTATCGTTTTTACCATTCCATTCAGGATGAGCACAGCCAAATCCTAAACCCCGTCCTTGAATGTAAAATGGAATATGTACACACAAAAGGATGGGTTCATCTTTGGCTATTTGCTCTTTGAAAAAGGTAAGCTGTTCTTCTTTAATTTCGTACGTAGAGTTATCAATGGTTAGAATCCTTATACCATTAATTTTTCTAACAGCATACAGTGGATTTTCACCTTGATATAACGGAGTAAGTCTTTTTTTAATCCATGTTTCTCTTAAATAATCAGAACTTCCCGGCATTCCCTCATAGTGCCAGTCATGATTGCCCGCGGTAAAAAGATAGGGTATGCCAACTTTTTGTAATTCATCCATGACAAAAGTTATGGCAGCTTCAGATGGAAAACTAAAGATATCTCCAGCTAATATCAATAACGAAACATTTTCTTTCTTGGCTATTTGTAGCGTTTCTACGAATGCTTTTTCTGGATGGGTTTCTTCTCCTGTCAGAAAATGCTTTGTCTTATTGTAAGCTTTGGCCATTCTGCCGCTGTACATTGTAAATTTATTTCCTCTTTCATCATCTTTAAATAAATGCGTGTCAGCTATAAAAAGACAGGAGAATGATTCGGTAACCTCTTTTTGATAGAATCGAAGTCTGTGTCCATCTTTTGAAAAAGTGCCTCTTTCTGTTTTTTTATTTTTCCAAAGGATTGGTTTGTTGCTAAATGGCAGAAATAACCACAAACTACTTGCTAGTAAACTTCTTCTTTTCATAAGAAATATTTTGTTTGACCGTTCAAATTACAAAATTTTATCGTTTTTTTGTAAGAAAATGAAAGTAGAAGGTACGCATGAAATACATTTTCCAATAGACAGAACTTGGAATTTTTTAATAGATCCTCATCTTATTGGAAAACTTATTCCGAATATAAGCGCTATTGAAAAATTGAGGGAAGATGTATATTTAGTTTCTGGAAACCTAAATGTTAGTGGTTTTTCAAGTATGCTCTCTGGTACGTTACATATTCATAAGAAAAATGAGCCTAAAAGTTTTACCGTAGATATTTCACAAGAGGGAAAATGGGGGGTATTGTCTGCCAGCATTGATTTTGTTCTAACAGAATCTTCACCAAATGATACCCTGGCTAATTATAATGTTCAATTAAAATTACCTCTTTTAGTCAAATCAATGATTGGGAATAAAATTAAAGAATTGATTCATCAAAATGCCACTGCTTTTTTTCAGCTTTTGAATGATCAAAAATCAGACTAAAATTTTAAAAGTTCTTCATAAATAGCGTAAACAGGTAATCCCATGACATTGGCGTATTCTCCCTCTATTTTGCTTATTTTACAAAATCCTATCCATTCCTGAATTCCATAAGACCCAGCTTTATCCATAGGATTAAACTGGTCGATATAATAATTGATTTCAAGGTCGCTCAAGGTCCCAAATGTTACGTTGGTTTGATTAGAAAATACGATTTTTTTATCCGTATTTCGCAAGCAAACCCCTGTGTAAACAATATGGGTTCTATTGCTCAGTTGTTTTAGCATCTCGAAGGCCTCTTCTTTATTAGCTGGTTTATTTAAAATTTGGTTATCTATAACAACCACACTATCAGCGGTAAGTAAAATTTCATTTTCATTCATTATATCTAAACTCGCGGCGGTTGCTTTTTTATCGGCCAGATAAGCTGCAACCTCTGCAACCGGCATATCACTGGAAAAATCTTCGTTTACATCCATCTGATGAATTCTGAAATTGAATCCAGCGTCTCTTAATAATTGTGCTCTTCTTGGTGATTTTGAAGCTAATACAATGACTTTACTGAAGGGTGGAAAAGGGGGATTTGTATTACCCATAAGGATTAATAGTTAGGTAGGTTATTAAAATTAAACCGTTTATCATGATTAACTTTATCCATAATCCAACGTTTCTGAAAGCTTTATCATCTTTAGCCTGAATTAATTTTATTATACTAACAGACAATGGAAGTTGGATAAGTAAACATTGTATGGTGAATAAATAGGGAATATTTGAAAAAATAGTCTGACTAAAAGTAAAAGTTATGACCATGGAAATGACCAATGCGATGAATAGGGCAACAAACTTTGTCGTTTTTTTACCAAAATAAACCGCAGCGGTATTAATATTTGCCAATTTATCTCCCGCTTCGTCTTGAAGATCTTTAACTATCTCTCTATACAAATTTGTTAGGAAGGCAAATATGACGTAAGAAAGTAACAATCCATGTAATGATAAAAACGAAGAGAGGTCTTTTATTTTAAGTTCTTTTAAAATAGAGGCCTCAGAAAGGAAAAATATACCTGGTACGGCGGCGCAAAACAAGGAGACTAATATATTACCCATGTAGGGTACGCCCTTGAACCAACGGCTATAACCATAAAGCAAAAAAACAGCGACAGGATAAATAAACCAATGAAATAAATCATTTCTTTGTAAAGCTAAGTATAATGAGATGAGTCCGCCGGTTAAAATCATGGAAAAATAAATTTTCCAGGCGTTAGACTTACTTAAATGAACCTGAATTATCCTTTTATCTGGTTTATTTACCCTATCGGTTTCAATATCATATATGTCATTGATAATATATCCTGACGCTGTAACAAGTATCGTTGCCACAGCGAATAATGCAAATTCAAAAGAATTAAATGTACCCGACAGGGAGTACTTTCTGAAGGTTTTGTGTAAAAGTTGGTAATAAATCAGTCCTTGAGTTACTGCAACAATAATCAAATTCGGCAGGCGTATTAGTCGGAATAACACGTTAATAGCATGTTTGAATTAAATTAAGACACATTTACATTCCATTTTCCTTGAATTTGCAATGTTTTTTGAATAACATCTCTGATACAGCCCCGGCCACCGGGAATGGGAGAAATGTAAGTTGCCAAAGGAAATATTTCGGGTATCGCGTCAGATGGGCAACAAGGTAAGCCTACCTTTTTTAAAACAGGGATATCAGGAAAATCATCACCCATGTATAAAATATTAGGGTAATCTAAGTCATATTTTTGGGCGAATTCATGTAAAGAGGGAACTTTATGATGTTTCCCAATGGCTACAAATTCTATACCTAATTCGTTTAGCCTTTTAGTTATACCCAAACTGGTTCCTCCGGTGATTATACCCATAGGGAATCCCTCGCGAAGGGCTAATTTAATAGCAAAACTATCCCTTAAATGAATAGTCCTTAATAGCTCACCAGCCTCCGTGATTTGAACCTCATTATTAGTAAAGACGCCATCCACATCGAACAAAAAAGCTTTGACCTGACTAAAATGAGCTAGACTAGACATAAAAAATAGGTTTATTTACTGGTTATCACGCCATTCATAGACCCATTTTGCTTGAATCTGCTCTAAATGACCTTCCGTTGATTCCTCTCTCGTCCCAATAAAGTTAGGAATCTCCAGAATCCAATCTAAAAGTTGTGTAAAACGAATTCTATATATTTTGCTTTCACCGAATTCATCACCAAACTTCTCATATAATTTAATGGCAATATCTTCGTGGTCTGCCCATTTTATAGGTAAATTTTCAAAATCCTGGAATGACATAGGTAGTTCTTTTAAAAATTAAAAAATTAATGTTCGTGACCAATAATCCGATGCTGATCTGGTATTTCTACCTTAATAATAGCATCATCAGAAAGCACGATACATTGACAAGCGAGGCGACTGTTTAATTTTGGCTTAATGGCTCTGTCTATAAAATCTTCCTCTTTATCAGATATTTCTTCCAGGTATTTATCACCTTGATGAATGTAAATGTGACAGGTACTGCAAGCACAAACGCCGCCACAGTTATGGTTTAGATGAATATCATTATCTTCTGCAATGTCTAAAATACTTTGGTCAACAGTAACATTTTCAATCTGAATTGGCTGATGAATCGTTTTGTCTTCAAAGGTAAATACAATAGTAGCCATGATGATTTTTGTTCGGGTAATAAATACCTTTAACAACGAAATATTTTTTTTAGTTTTATGTTTCCTCTGTTTTTTAGAAATAGTAAAGAACGGATGCAATAATGGCGGTCATAAAACAAGCAATGGTTCCAGCTATCATGGCTTTTAAGCCTAACTCAGTCAACTCTTGTCTTTTATTGGGAGCCAGGGCGCTAATGCCTCCAATTTGAATACCTATTGACGCAAAATTTGAGAAACCACATAAGGCATAAGTAACTATAATGAGTGATTTAGGATCGAGGACAATACCTTTTTCTCTTAGTAAACCGAGATCAGAATAGGCAACAAATTCATTTATGACCGTTTTTTGACCAAGTAGTTGGCCAACTATAACAATATCTTGCGTGGGAGTGCCAAGTAACCAGGCGATGGGAGCAAAAATGAGCCCGAGAATGTAGGTAAAAGTTAATCCTTCAAAACGACCAGAGGTAGTTTCTTTAATATACTCGTTAACCCCTAACCATTTACCTGGAAATTGCATAATAAAATCATTTAGCATATAGACCAAAGCGGTAAAAACCAGTAGCATTGCACCCACATTAATAGCTAATTTTAATCCGTCGGTAGTACCTCTTGAAATGGCATCTAAAAGATTATTTCCGTTATCTTCAATAACTTCAAGATTCGCTTCTGCACTTTTTTCTATCGTTTCAGGGACAATTAGCTTAGCGGCAACGATAGCCGCCGGCGCAGAAATAATAGATGCCGTTAATAAATGTTTTGCAAAGAACAGTTGTTGTACGGGATCATCCCCTCCTAAGAAGCCTACATAAGCCGCAAATACACCTCCCGCAATGGTGGCCATACCTCCTGTCATCAAACACATCAGTTCTGACCTGGTAAAACTACTTATATATGGTTTTACCACCAATGGGGCTTCCGTTTGACCAACAAATATGTTAGCCGCTGCCGCTAAACTCTCAGGGCCTGTCACTCCGAGGGTTTTTTTCATAATGATGGCTAACACATATATTATCTTTTGCAAAATGCCAAAATAATATAAGATGGAAGAAACCGCTGAGAAAAATACGATGGTTGGTAAAACCTGAAAGGCAAAAATATATCCAAAAGATTTGGTATCGGTAACTAAATTTCCAAAAAGGAAAGTCGCTCCTTCTTCTGAAAATTTTAAAATTACCTGGAAAAAACCAGCAGCATAGTCAAATCCTTTGTTTATAAAAGGCACCTTCAAAACTAAAATGGCCAAAACAAATTGCAATAAAATGCCTAAGAATATGGTTCTCCAAGCTATTGATTTCTTGTGTGAACTCATTAAATATCCAATACCTATAAGTACTGCCATGCCTAGTGTAGCACGTGAAATGGTAAGAAGTAAATCCATTAATTCCTTTTTTATTGCATAAAACTAAGCAAAGAGTGGCGGATTAACTATTTTTGGGAAAACAAATCGCGTGCAACCATATATTATTGGAATTACAGGAGGTAGTGGATCTGGAAAAACCAGTTTTATTCTCCATTTAAAGAAGAATTTTAGCCCTGATCAGGTTTGTTTTATATCCCAAGATGATTACTACAAACCGAGAGAATTTCAAGACCTCGATAAGCAAGGTATTTCAAATTTTGATTTACCTCAGTCCATTTTTAAGGATGAATTATACGCGGACATTTGCTCACTGAAGGCTGGTAAAGCCATTATTAGAGAAGAATATACCTTTAATAATAAAAATCTTACACCTAAATTACTTCATTTTAATCCTGCGCCAATTATCATTGTGGAAGGTCTTTTTATTCTTTATTTTGAGGAGATTAGAAAGATTCTCGACCTTTCTTTATTTGTTCAGGCAAAAGATAATCTAAAAGTTATCAGACGTATCCGAAGGGATCAAACGGAAAGAAATTATCCGATTGATGATGTATTATATCGTTATGAAAACCATGTAATGCCTGCCTACGAAAAGTATATTAAACCTTTCGCAGACGATGTTGATATTATCATTAATAATAACAAGCATTTCGATCAGGCATTACAAGTGGTAAAAGGGTTTATTACCAACTATCTACCCCGGTGAAGATTATCTGTTCGCAACACCTAACTCTTGTAGTTTTTTTGCCAGTTTTTTGGGATTGGAAACATAAGATTCCAAATTATAAAGCCTTACTTTTCTAAAAGCAATGGGGTGACTCTCACTTTGTAAGGAAATATATCCACCTTTGATTAATTCTCCGTCTCTCTTTTCAGCGGGGTTATGACGATTCACAGTGCCACCACCAAATTGTGGTTTTTGATAAGAAAGTACCATTTCATCATTGGCAAAATGCTGAATGATAGAATCTCCCAATACTAAAAACTTAGCATTTACCCATTGGTCTCCATGAAAGGTTTTGGAGGTGGAGTTAATACAGTGTTGGGTAATTAATTTATCTTTCATAACTACATTGGTGCCAGGCGTGCACAAATTACAGGTAGTGCGGTTATTTTTTCCATCGCCGCCTAAAAATTGAGCCTCAATGGAAATAGGAAAATCTTGATCTTTGGTCATAGTAAATGGAGATTGACCATGAAGCATTACACCACTATTTCTCCATGCCCAACCTTCTCCTTTAGGAGCCTGTTCACCAAAAAACTTATAATCAATGTCAATTAAATAATAGTTAAATGGTTTTTCAAAGAAAATATGTCCGTACTGAAAATCAAAATCTGTATAATTTTCATAAGAAACTTGCAGTTCTCCGTCTCGTACTCTAAAAGTTTCGCCATAATTTTCACCTGTTTCATGTTTGGCAATTTTTACAATCCATCCATCCAGGTTTTTTCCGTTGAACAAATCAATCCATCCATCATTTTTTTTAAAATCATGGGACATACCCATAATCAGGCAAACCCCCAGAAACAAAAAACCTACATTCCATAAAGTTTTATACATTTTCATCCGCTTTTTAATTTCTAAGATACCCTTTTTTTGTTATTTTTTTACGTTTGACACATAAATCCATTTTCCGTCTGTATTGGCAGTAATAGAATGATTATACATATCTGACACATTTGCTGCGGGAAAATAATAACGGCCCTGAAAAGTGGCATTTAGTTTTACAGTAAACTTTTTGACCTCTCTTTCCTGTAAGCTAAAAAAATAAGAGGTTCTATCTGTTTTGATATCTAAATAATCATAATTTATACCTGATTGATTATTAAAATCGGTGATTCTTTCATTAATGATTTCCCAACCTGAGGGAAATACTTGAGTTAAGCCGAGATCTTGATAATGGTAGGGATTTTCTCCCGAATGTTTTACCGTTATTTCAGCAATAAAATCCTCACCCTGAGGTATCTGTGCCGGATCTAATTTTTTACCATTTAAAGACTTGAAATCTACATTGAGTAAAATTCCTTTTTTTGAGGCTACCACTTTTCCAAGTTCCTCCTGACCAGATTGCACCCATTGAAAGAATAAGGTAGATTTGCCTGTATTTTTAATTTGCACTTTTTGCCTGCCTGAAAAATCTTGAAACTGGGTGAAACTTGTGGCTTCATTGTGTTGGACATCCACCCATTTTCCATTTGTTTCCTTTGAATTAAATCTAAATTTGGTTGGTTCCCCCGCTTTTTGGTTCCCCAGATATTTACTGAGCGCTAATAATGCATAAGCAGTAGAATGGGTTGAATACCAATTATTTGATGACAGATCTTTTCCCAATTGCAAGGCCAGGTTAGCTGAAACCGTCTTATTACCCGAAAGTAGATAAGATTCTAATAATTGAGCTTT
>JBMLQR010000242.1:22671-25735 GCA_049241465.1 Saprospiraceae bacterium
TAGCTGAAACCGTCTTATTACCCGAAAGTAGATAAGATTCTAATAATTGAGCTTTATCTCTTATATCAGAGCCATAAGAATTATAATAACCAATACTGGTTTGCTGTTTTTGTTTACTGTTTAAAATTTTGATGGCTATATCTTTATTTCCTGCCAGGGCATAAGCGCCAGCCAGCCTGTTGGCAGCGGATAGATAAAGTGACTTTGTTTCTCTCATTTGATTCATTGCACCTTTCTCAGCCTTCCCTGCCAATGCTAAGGTATAAAGTCTGTATGCCTGATTCATTTGCGACGTTTCAGCAGACGCCCAGGCCTCATTTATATTTAAGCCTTTAACGAGCTTCACTTGAAATTTCTCCCATTTCTTAAGCATATTTGCAGGTACAATAAAGCCAGCTGTTTTGGCCTCTAATAAAAATTGCCCGGTATAACTGGTAACCCATTCATCAAATTGATAATTTCCTGGCCAGTAGGAAAAACCACCTGACGATAATTGAAATTTATTAATTTGCTGTATGGCAGATTGAATATGTTTTTGTCTTAGTTTAACCTGATAAGGTGTCAGCTTAACCCATTGGTCAAGGTACAATTGAGAAAAGGCAGCGGAAACGGTTTGTTCTAAACATCCGTAGGGGTAAGTTAGTAAAAAGGAAAGTCTTTTCTGTAATCCAATATTTGAAAGACTTGAGGTTTCCAGTATAATATCTCTCGTACCTTTTTGTCCAAAACTTTCCAAGTCTTCTGTCCACATTTCACCTGGTTTGAGAACCTGTGATTTAATGCGATAGGTTATAGGATTAGGATTTCGAACGGGTATTTCAATCATTTGAAAGGCAGAACCTTGTGCACTTGAAATTTTAATCTTTACTTTAGCCAGGCCTGTTTTATTGCCTGCCTTAAAGGATATTTGAGAAAGTTTTTCTTTTAGACCCTGCATATTTATAGAAACACCGGGCGTGTTATTTTTAAGTATTCCTGCCTCATCCTCGGCGGTAATAACTACTTTGCCTATATTATTTTGGGTGCTAAAAATGTTTAGGGGTAATGAAAATTCGTCTCCCGGCGCAAGGGTTTTTGGTGCAGAAGCAAAAAGCATAAGCGGGCTTATTACGGGCACTAATTTTTCAGCGGAACCAAAAGAAGCTTCATTTTTAGCTACAACCATAATTCTTACAGCGCCCATATAGTTGGGTAGGGTAAGGGTATGATTTACTTTTTCCCCTTTTTTCAATGTAAAGGGTCCAAGGCTGAAAACAACGGAATTAAATTGGGTGCCTGTATTATTTAAAGCATCAGATTGATAACTTTCGTCACCACCAACGGCTAATAAATTTCCAAAATCAGTGACGTAGGTACCTAAGACTTTATTGTAAATGTCCCAGGTTCTGATGCCTAACCCTATCTTTGAATAAAAAGAGGCATGAGGGTCAGGGGTTTTAAATCGGGTGATTCCCAATAATCCTTCATCTACAACCGATAAGGTATAGGTCATTGCCTTACCTGATTCCTCGGAAATTTTCATAGAAATTTTTTCTCCGGGTTTGAAACTTTCTTTGGTAAGAATTTTAGGTTTCAATATGGATGATGGATCTTCAACCTGAATGGGACAAATGCCAAACATCCTTATCGGCAAATCATTTTTAACCGTTTTATATGATTGTATAAATGAAATGTAGGCATATACATTAGGCGCCATTTCTTTATTTACTGGAATAGATAGGGTGTTTGCTCCCTTTTTTGTTTTTAGCCTGATGGATTGTAATACGCTGCTTCCATTTTCTATGGTTACGATAGCCGTTCCTTCACTGGAACCTGGAAAGGATAAAATGGCTTTTTCACCAGGTTTGTATTTCTTTTTATCTGTCTTAACAGGCATCAATGATAGCAGGTTTTTTTCATTTAAATCATCAGCCCCATCTGGGTATCCCGAGTGTATATATTGAGCAGATCTGTGTCCTGAAGAAACATCTTCCGCCAAAAGTAAATATCTTCCCCATTCATTAATAGTTAACTTCCAAGTAGCAATACCTTTTGAATCGGTAGTTAACATAATTTCTTTGACCGTTTCCTTTGCCGTTTCTGTATTAAAATCAGCATTTTTGTACTGATTATTATCCCACCACCAATACCAATCTGTTTTAAATAAACTGACGCTAATTTGTTTGTTTTTCAATGGATTTCCCTCGTTATCGGCAATAGCAAACCTTAGAATGGATGGTTTATTTTCAGCTAATACGGGTTCTCCCCAATTATTTAAGGGTATTTCAATACCCACATAAGAAGAAAAAGGATGGTAAGTTATTTTTTCAATGGTTGTACTGAAATCTCCTGACGGTTCAAAAACTCTTGTTTGAAATAAGGCGGTTAATTTACCTGAAACATCAGGATTCTCTGATAATTTAAGGGAAAAATCAGCTGTTCCTAAAGTGCTTAATGGTCCGTTAAAAACGGTTTTAGCATCCGATGAATTATTTTTAAAAAATTCATTACCAAACGTAAAGGATGGAAAGGTATTAAAGACAGTTGCTTCATCTTTTAACTTGAGTTCCACAACGGCTTTGCATTCGGAGGCTGGGATACCAGTCAACCAATTTGCTTTTATTTGAACATTAAATGGCTCCTGTTCTTTTTTCAATAAACTATTATCAAAAACTAAGGTAGATTTTAGTCTATTTGGTTTAATAGACTCTATTTTGAATGATTTTTCGAAAGTATTGGCTCCAGCTTTGATGCTTATTCTCCAGGTACCTGTCTGATCGTTGACTTGGGTAGAAAGAGACAGTGGGTAAATGCCATTTAATTGTTTGTTTGTAACTCTCCTCTCATAAAGCTGACCTTTAGCATCAAAAAGTTCCATTGTTATGGGATATTCTTTGGGTAAAGTGGCTTTTTTGTCGAGTAACATAAAATTAAAATATAAACTATCTCCTGGTTTCCAGATATTTCTTTCAGCATAAATGAAACCTCTCACATCCCCTTTAACTTGTTCTCCAGAAATATCAAAACGACTTAAATTCAGAGCATCTTCCTCTTTTAATCTTAAATATCCTTTGTTTTTACCAGA
>JBMLQR010000242.1:25835-41149 GCA_049241465.1 Saprospiraceae bacterium
GCATATTCTTGTCTAAATCCAATTCTCACCTGGTAAATGGCTCCCGGATCAGTTTTAATTAAATCATTTAAATCCAAGTAAAATTCTTTCCATTCCATGCCATCTTTTAAAGGATTGACATGATGTAGGGTTATTGTTTTTTGCTTAATAATTTTTCCAACCCTATACATATTGTAATTCGCTTCATTTATATCATTATCCTTTAAAAGCGAGACAATATTATGGCTGCCAACTTTGAATATTTCTACATCTACGGCGGAAAGTCCTATCGCATTAAATGGAAATAAAACACCTTTAGAATCTGGAACAATGGCTCCAGTGCCAGATAAAGTGACTGCGGGAAAGGAAGGATTTATATAAAAATTCTCCTGTATTAATTTGGTAAGGGTGTTTCCAGTGGATGATTTTATCCCTTTTAAAACTTTAAGTACGTAGTTTCCAGGGGAGATATTTTCGGGGAAAATCCTAATAATGTTTTGTTCAATCAAATAGGGTAGGGAACCTGAATATCCCCCTATGTCAATAAATCCTTCCAGGTCTTGATTGGGATCTAAAAGTTCAGAAAATTCGACTCTTATTCCTTCAGTTAAGTTGTTTACAGGACTAACTTTGATCATCGTAAAAACACCAATCGCAGGTACAATATAGTTTATTTCATAATTTTCCGGTGCACCTATCTTCTCTCCTAGTAGATTTATTTTTATATCTTGTTGTTTTTCAATTCTTTGAATGTTTGCTATAGAAAATATATGCGTTTTATCATTCAAGTCGTTTTCCCAAACGAAATCTACCAATTTTCCATCTATTTTGGCCTCCACACAAGATCTTAACTCTTTTTTAGAAACTATATCTTCAGTAAAAATGGAACCTGAAAAGGTGATTTTGTTTTTATCTTGATTATCAAATATTTTAAGTCCTTCAATGGTTACTCCCAAATGTTGTTCTCTTGTGGCAAAACTAAAACTGAAGGTATCGTAGGGCGCTTTGGCATCTTTAATTAAACTTGCAATATCTAAAGTAACTTTATAATTTTGAGCAGGAGGAATAGGTTTTAAAGGTTCAAAAACGAGCGTATTTTTATTTTTCCAATAAACTTTTCCTTCTATTTTCGGGGAAAAGGTTAAAGACGAGGCTTCTACCTCCATGCCAGCTTCAGCTCCGGGTATATTAGTTGAAGCAAAAACGATTTGTATATTTGACTGGGTCGAAATAATCCCGGAGGTATAACTAACCAGGTAAGGATTGTCAACGGTTAAGGTATTAATGATAATTTTGTCTTCCTTTTTACAAGAAGTTTCGAAAAAACAGAGAAAAATAATACCGAAAACGGTGAATAAATAGTTTAAATTTGTTTTCATAAATAGGTTTTTACATTTAAATAACTAAAAACTAAAATAACATATAAATGAGAGTATTACCTCTTTTTCCGCTTCAATTAGTCGTATTTCCTAACGAAAAAGTGAATCTACATATTTTTGAACCGCGATACAAAAAATTAATAAGACATTGTGAAGAGAACAACGAGAATTTTGGAATAATACCTTATATCAAAGGAAAAATTATAGACGCTGGTACAGAATTGGAACTTTTATCTATTTATAATCTTGAATTAGACGGTTCCTGCGATGTTGAACTCTTAGGAAAAAGAGTCTTTCATGTGGTTGATTTTAATTACCCGGCTAAGCAAGATGATTATTTAAACGGTAAAATTGAATTTCTACCTAATATACCAACATCAGAACTTCAATTTCAGACCTTACTTTTATCCAAATTGAACCAATTATTTGATTTATTAGAAATAAAGAAAAAACTTCCTGTTGATCCTGAAGAATTATTTTCCTTTGATTTTGCGCATTATGTTGGTTTGAGCATACATCAGGAATTGGAATTGATTCAAATACCAGTTGAAAATGAAAGATTAAAGTATCTGGTTAAACACTTGAATTTTTTCATTCCTCATGTATTAGAAGTGAATAATATCAAAGAAAGGGCCAGATTAAATGGGCATATTAAATATTTGAAACCCCCAACTTTTTAAACGAAAAAACATACAGGCGATAGGAAGGTTTTTGGACCCTCTTAAAAGCAGGATTAAGACAGCCTTTGTGGTTCGGTAATCCCCTTGTTCCTAAATGGAAACCAATGTTATTGGCTGAGGCCCGCCCTTGTCACTCCGAGTCCGGTCTTAATTTATTAAAAATGTAGAGTCAAAAACGTGGGTCGCCTGTATGAACGGCAAATCTATTTCCTTTTTATTTCAAATACAAATTTTTTTTATTATTTACTGCCAAATCGGAGGAGCGTAGAAATGATATGGGAATATGCCCCATTTCCTATGCCGGGATCGTTAAAGCCGTAGTCAATTTGTATGCTCCTGGTCTTAAATCCTGCACCAAAAGCGGGCCTGGCAGCCCATGTTTTTTTATTATTGCCGGCAGGAAAAAATTGAAACTGATTAGCACCAAATCGTAAAAATACTTTGGAAATGAAGTTGATTTCACAGCCAAAAGCGGGATCTAAACTTAATTTGTCAGTAGAAAAAATGGTATTTCGTCTTCCGTCCGTTTGAATATAAAAATCTAACTCAGGGCTTATGCCAATTTTGTTAAATCGCTTTAGAAAAGAGGCGCCTACAACGATTTGTGGATTCGTAATCTCCAGTCTTTCCAAAGGAAGGTCATTACCAGTTACCCCTAAAATATTTTTTTCTTCTTCGGAAAATGAGAATCGCCAGACATTGAAAGTAGAGGTTATGTCCCTGAACATTATTCCAGCTTTAACATTGTTTTTGTGGTACTGCACCCCGGCATCTAATCCAAAACCCCAGGAATTAGCAAATTTTCCAATATTTCTATGAATTACTTTGGCATTTAGACCCAATGAAAGGGGATTAATTCCTGTGTTTTTTCCTATTTTTTTACTGTAAGAAAAAAGAAAAGCATAGTCTGAGGCGGAAAAAGAACTTATATTATCAAAATTGACGGTCCCGTCTTCATTGTAAAGAGATAAAGTATTGGGAATATCATCTACCCCAAATCTAATAAGAGATAGGGCAATTCTTTGCTTTTCATTTTTGCCGGGTAGTGTTACACCCAGATAATCATATTTGCCAATACCCCCAAACCATTCACTATGCATGGCAGAAATTTCCCATTGATTATGGTTATTTCTAACTATTCCCGCTGGATTCCAATAAGCAGCATTGGTATTATCAGTGTTAGCAACACATGCGTAAGCTAATCCCTGACCAGCAGCACCCACCCCAATTTGTAAAAAGGCATTACTATATTTTTGTGCAAATACCTTATTCTGATAGCAAAGGCTCGCCATAAAAAAAAAGAATATTGCCAATTTATTTAACTTCTTTTTCATTTCTTTCATTTGATTTTATTTCAGCATTGTATTCGATAGTGAATTTATGCTTAATCACTCTGTTTATCATTATGCCAGCATTTAATTCAAATCCTATGAGTATGGATAGTGTGTTTAATTGTATCCACAGCATAAGAACAATAATGGTTCCAATAGAGCCATACAGTTCGTTATAGGTATTAAATTGGTTTACATAGTAGGAAAAAACGATGGAGCTTCCTAAGCAAAGTAAAGTGGCCAAAGCAGAACCAGGAGTAAAAAATAGAAATTTTTGTTTGGTCGCAGCCCCAAATTTATAAATGAGGGAAATAGAGGAATAAAACAAAGCTATGATAACGGCCCAACGACTGAGGTTCAATAGAAAGGCAAGTATTTTTCCAACTTTTATGTATTGAACAAGTAGGGTGGTCAACCAACTGCCCATGATAACCAATACGACGGAGATAATAACAAGTGCTCCTATGATAAAGGTAAGCAAAACAGCATTTAATCTTTTTTTAAACATGTTCCATTGCAAAAAGGAGGGCATTTCGTCTTTTTCAAATCCTCTTATGAGCGCTAATATACCATTGGAAGCAAAGAAAATAGCGGACAAAAATCCAAAAGAAAATAATCCAATTCTAGGTTGGGTGGTGATGTCTTCAATAAAATTAAACAATCTGTCTCCTGCATTACCAGGCATAATTTTTTGGATTTCTTCTTGTAAATAGGCATCAAAGGAATAATCAGCAGGCAGAAATCCTAAAATAGATTCTTTTAAAAAAGGGGTTAGTGTAAATAAAGCGATGAGCGAGGGAAACAATGCAAGAAAAAAACTAAAAGAAACGGCATTCGCCCGAATCATTAGATCAAACCGTTGAAATTCTTTTAAGGAAAAACTTATAACGTCCCAAATAGGTACTTTGAAGAAACCGGGAAAAGAAACTTTCTTTGCCCATGGTTTTATCGATGTCCAATACCTTTTTAGACTTTGTCTCATTATTTAAAAAAAGGTTTTAATACATCCAATAAAACGGCAGGAGCATTCACCGCTTTTTCCGTGTGCCTATCGAGGAAACACAGTCTGACTCTGCCTCCATTCACTATTTTCCCTGCCTCATTTCTAATTTCCATATTGAAAACAATGTCCTTTGAAGGTAGTTTTCTAAGCGTTGTCTCTATGGTAAGTAAATCATCGTATCTGGCTGGACGAACATAACGACATTCCAAATGTAAAACCGGCATAAAAGTTCCAAAATCTTCCTCTAAATTTTTATAGGTAATTCCTAAACTTCTAAGCATTTCAACTCTGCCAATTTCGTAATATTGTGCATAGTTTCCATAATATAGATAGCCCATTTGGTCTGTTTCACCGTAGCGAACTCTTTTTTGAAAGGTGTGTACATACATTAGTTTATGTTTGAACGGTGAATAGGACAAGTCATACAATGAGAACCACCTCTGGCTCTGGATAACTCACTGGAAGGCAAAGTAATTATGGTATTTTTAACATCACTGGTATTAAGTGTTCCCTCTTCCATTTGGTTAAGGAATTGATTCGCTGGTAGAATATTGTAGCCATGAGCAATAAGGGTTTGTTCCGTTTTAGGATTTCTATCATAAGCTAAAGCAACGCCAGGTTTTAGGGCTACTAAATTACAGCCATCCGTCCATTGTTCCCGTTCCTGATAAGGAGAGACACCGCCTCCAGAATAAATAAAAACAACTTGCTCATCTATTTCTGAACGCCAGAATTCTGCCAATGAATAAAATTCTTTCTGGATGCCATCGTGAGAATAAACGGTCACAGCAACGCCAGATCCTTCTACTACCAACGGTTTATAGGCAATAACATGATGGCTGTTTATCTGGGTAAACAAAGTATCAATGTGCATGAACGATCGATCATTTGGAATGCTCACCTTCACTACGTTTTTTACTACCTTTTTCTCAAAGAGCACTTTTCGCAATGACTCAATTCCATAAGCATTACTTCGTTCACTACAGCCGATAAGTAAGTAATCTGGATGAATCATCATGACGTCACCCCCTTCAATGTGGGCAGATTCACCTTGTCTTGATGGTGGAAACAAATCAATGATATTCAAATTTATAATTTTTTCCTGCTTTCTAAGGTCATCAAATAATGGATGTACACCAAAAATAAATCTGGATAAGTAATTCTCCCTATGTCTTGCTTCTTTTGCTGCTTTGGTTATTAACACGTGGTTATTTATGGTCACGGCAATATCCCGGGTAAAAATAAAATTTGGAACAGGGTCAAATAAAATATAGTCCTCCTCCTCGACATAGCCAGTGATGAGTACTTCTTTTAAGGTTTCGTTTGGCATCTTTTTTAAAAGATGCAACGCAGAAGTGGGGAGTTCTTCGTGTTGCACCACCCACTCAATTAACTTATTTTTTTCATTCTCATTGACAGAAAGGGAAGTTAATAGTAAATCTTCAACTTCTAAAACATTTTCCTGACCTACAAACGCGTGTAAAACCTTTCTGAAAATGTCGTGTTCTTTTTGCATTAATGGCAAATGTACGATGTCATCGAACAGCAGTTCAGCCGAACGTTTGGGTGATATCCTACTTATTCCTTCGTCGGGACGATGTATAATAACTTTTTTTAACTCGCCTATTTCATTTGATACTTGAACTTGCTGGATCATTTTAGATTTTTTTCAAAACACAAATTTAACTTTTAAAGCGCAATATACCTTTATTCAGTACTTGAAGTTTTCTTTCTTTTTAACTAAATTGCACACTTTACTTTTATTTAATGCCCGATATGGATAACAATCAAGATATTTCTGTTCTTTCTGCATCTCAGTCCTTCTGGCGGAAACCAGAAGGAGTTACCGGATTAATATTTCTTATTGGTCTTTTAGCTGGATTAGGTTTTTTAACCTTCGTTTTCTTACCGGCTCTCATTGGTTTTCTTACTCAGCCAATACCTTTAACATTGCTGGTATTATTAACGATGATTACCGCTTATGCTCTTATAGACCCTTCTACCAGAAAGTCACTATGGTTCATCTATAAAAATACCATGCGCTGGATAACCAGTTTTTTTGTTAAAATTGATCCCATTAGTATTTTGAATAAATATCTGGCTGAGTTGAGTGCTAATCTGGATAATTTAAAGAAACAGTCTGCAAAGTTGAGAGGGCAAATGCACAAAATGAAAGAGCTGATTCATAATAATGAATTACTCATTAAGCAAAATTTGGCAGAAGCGCAAACCGCCCGATTGAATGATCAACAAACCGATTTGATAGTTAAATCTAGAAAAGCCGGTCGTTTACAAGAATCAAATTTACGGTTAGAAGCTCTTTATCAGAAAATGGTGGTTCTCTATCAGATATTAACCAGAATGTTTGACAATTCTACCATTTTATACGAAGACATTAATGATCAGATTTTAATCAAAGAACAAGAGCAAAAAGCTGTTCATGCAACCCATAATGCCATGCAGTCGGCCAGAAGTATTATCAAAGGTAATCCGGACAAAAGAGCTTTATTTGATACTGCTATGGAGGCTGTCGCTGAGGATGTGGGTAACAAAATGGGCGAATTAGAGCGCTTCATGCATGCTTCAAATAATTTTATGAATGCCATAGATTTGCAAAATGGCGTTTTTGAAGAATCTGGTCTTAAGTTATTGGAGGAATGGGAAAAAGAAGCGGGAACCCTTATTCTGGGAAAACAAAATGATCAATTATTAAAACCTGAAATATTGTCTCAAACGAATCAATATGATAAACTTTTTGATTAACATGAATATCAAGACTACCTTATTTTTACTTGTATTCGCTAGCATAAATTTAAATGCACAGCATACGGGACTATCTGCTACTGAAAAAGTAGTTGTACAACACATAGATAAAAATAAAGCACAATATGAAAAAACTTCCTTAGCTATCTGGGAGTTAGCTGAATTGGGCTTTCAAGAAGATAAGAGTACGTTGTTACTTCAAAATTTGCTAAAAGATAATGGTTTCAACGTAGTATCGGGTCAAGAGGGTATGTCCACCGCTTTTATTGCAGAATTCGGTGAAGGAAAACCTGTTATTGGTTTTCTGGCAGAATATGACGCATTGCCTGGTTTATCTCAAAAAGTTTCTGCAAATATGGAGCCTTTAGAGGAAAGGGCGCCTGGTCATGCTTGTGGACACCACCTTTTTGGAACAGGTTCTGCCGCAGCAGCCATCGCTTTGAAAGATTGGATGATTAAAGAGAAGATTAAAGGTACGATCAGAGTGTATGGAACACCAGCCGAGGAAGGCGGTGGTGGTAAAATTTTTATGGCAAGGGGTGGTCTCTTAGACGATGTCGATGCGGTGCTTACCTGGCACCCTGCCAGTAGAAATGATGCGAGTGCAGAATCTTCTTTAGCTATTGTTTCCGCAAAATTCACTTTTAAAGGTATTTCTGCTCACGCTGCAATGGCGCCATGGAGAGGTAGAAGTGCGCTCGATGGGGTGGAGGCTATGAACGATATGGTAAATATGATGAGGGAACATGTGGAACCCGACGCAAGGATCCATTACGCGATTACCAATGGTTCTATGGCTCCCAATGTGGTTCCTGCAAAAGCTGAGGTTTATTATATTGTGCGCCATCCAGAAGTGAAAGAGGTGATTCGGCTGTTTGAAAGGGTGAAAAAATGTGCCCAGGGCGCAGCGATAGGTACCGAAACGGAGGTGTCAGAGGAAATAGTTTCCGGTTATTATAATATTTTAATAAATGAAACTTTGTCAAATCTGATGTTTAATAAGTTATCTAAAATTGGTGGGGTTGCTTATTCCCCACAGGAAAGAGCCTTTGCAGAAGAATTGATAAGTTCTTTTCCTCCAGCCGATTATAAACCTGAAGATGCTTTGAAAATTGAGAAATTCAGAGTAGAGGAAAGAGGCGGACCCGCTTCTTCCGATGTCGGGGATGTTAGTTGGGTAACGCCCACTGCCTCTATAGCCGCAGCAACCTGGGTGCCCGGTACCGTCGCTCATAGTTGGCAGGCAGTAGCTTCGGGTGGTTCGTCCATTGGGGTGAATGGTATGCTGGTGGCTGCAAAAACAATGGCTATTTCTGCTATGGAACTTTTTACAAATCCTATGCTTCTCCAAAAAGCAAAAGAGGAAAAATTGAAAAGGACTGGCCCTGATTTTAAATACAAATCGCTGGTAGGCGACAGATTACCTCCATTTAATTTTATGAGTGGAAATGATCCGAGAAAAAATTGATTCTTACACACCAAATGTTTTACATTTTGTCGTTATTACTTTATGAAGAATCAAATCGTTGTTTTTATTGTTTTGTGCCTGTTGGCGAATATTTCTTTTGCTCAATCTTATAATACGACCGCAGGTATGAGATTAGGGACTGAGTGGGGGCTTTCTGTAAAACAAAGGCTGTATGAATCCTGGACGGCCGAGGCTATTTTACAAACAAATAGGAAGAAAAATGAGACGGCTCTAACCCTCCTTGCCGTCGATCATAAGGCCATTCTCTCAAGAAGGTTAAATTTATTTTTTGGTGGTGGACTACATTTACCTCTACAAAATACTGAAAATGCCCTGAGAGAAGATGGTTTTGGTGTCGTAGGAGCAGCAGGAATAGAGTTTACCTTCGCCCGATTAAATTTCACCTGGGATTATTTACCTGTTTTTATTCCTTCTGCGCCTTCTTTCAGAATGCAATCTGCCATGTCTATTCGCTATGTTTTTCAAAAAAGAGACAAATTCTCCTGGGAAAAGAAAAATAAAAAAATATTCTCTTTGCCAAATTTGAAAAAAAATCAAAAAAAATAAATATATTTGCGACGTTATTGAAAGATAACAAAAATGGTGATTGTAGCTCAGTTGGTTAGAGCGCCAGTTTGTGGCTCTGGAGGCCGCCGGTTCGAATCCGGTCTTTCACCCCAAAGGGAAATTATTATATAGTTTCCCTTTTTCTTTTCCATTCCATATATAATGCAATAAGTTCATCCCAGGATGTTGGGTTTCTTAATGATTCTTTACTCAGTAAATATTTGGGAAGTTCACCTTCGAATAATTTTTTAACGGGTAGTTCTATTTTTTTGCCGCTCAAAGTGTAAGGAATTTCTTTTAATACATATATTTCGTCAGGGCAATGTCTCGGAGAATAATCTTCTTTTAAGGTCTGAAGAATTTGTTTCTTTAATGGTTCGTTTAAGGTTATTCCTTCACTCAAACAAACAAAAAGAACTAATTTTGATTCCGTTAACCCCGTTTTGATATGGATGATTAATCCGTCCGTTATATTAGAAATCCTTTGAAGTGATCGATATATTTCAGCCGTTCCAATCCTAATGCCAAATTTATTTAAAGTAGCATCGGAGCGACCAGAAATGATGACTCCTCCTTGCTGCGTAATGGTTACCCAATCTCCGTGGCACCAGAGTCCACTAAACTTTTCGTAATAACTACGCTTAATTTTTGATTGGTCATCGTCACCCCAAAATCCAAGGGGCATGGAAGGCATTGCCTTTGTAATAACCAATTCTCCTTCAATATCTATTTGTTTTTCTCCGGTTTCACTGTAAGAAAAAACAGCTGCGCCTAGACATCTTGACTGAATTTGTCCCTTTATGATTGTTTTTAATGAACAACCTCCAACAAATGCGGTGCATACGTCTGTTCCTCCACTCATGGATATCAAAGGTATCTTATGAAGAAAAGATTTTTCTACAAAATCAAAATGTTCAACGGAAAGAGGTGATCCTGTAGAACTTAGGGTTCTTAATGCCGATAAATTATAAAAGTAACCAGGGTGTAGGTTTTTCTGAGAAATAGCCGTCAAATAGGAGGGGCTGGTACCAAAATGGTTCGTTTCTGTCTTTTCAGCCAGCTTCCAGAGAACATGTTCATCGGGATAGGTAGGATTACCATTATACATTACAGGTATTGCACCGACAATAAAGGCAGATTGTAAAAAATTCCACATCATCCAGCCAGTACTCGTGTACCAAAAGTATTTGTCTCCTTTTTTTACTTCATTATGAAGGGCTAAATATTTTAAATGTTCTAACAAAATACCTCCCTGTCTATGAATTATGGCTTTGGGTTTCCCTGTTGTTCCAGAGGAGAACAGTATATAAATGGGATGATTAAAGGATAATGGTTTGAAGGTAAGTTCCTCCTTTTGATAAAGATCCTTGATATCATTCCAAAGAACTTCCCCGAGTTCAAGGGGAAAGTTACTTTCCGAAATCCATATTATTGATTTAATAGATGGTATCTGCGCGCGGATTTCTCTTATTTGCTCCGTTTTGTCAAATATTTTCCCTCCGTATTGATAGTGTGACACCGCGATTAAAAAGCTAGGTTCAATAGCACTGAATCTTTCTTCAATCGCTAATTTTCCGAATTCTGGAGAACAACTGCTCCAGATAGCTCCTATTCCATTGGCAGCAAAAAAACTATAGGAAGCTTCTGGTTGATGTGGTAAAATAGCAGCTATTCTATCTCCTTGTTCGCAGCCATTTATTTTAAAAAAAGTCTGTATTGCTGCTGTTTGCTGTTTCATTTCCAACCAGGAAATAGCCCTTAAAGGTTCAGTTTCAGATTGGTAATATAGGGCAGGCTGGTCTTCACGGAATTGTCTGAAAACATGTTCGGCATAATTTAATGTCATACCCGAAAACCAACTTTTTTCGTATAACTCCTCACCCGTTAATACTTTTTTACATGGTTGGTGAATGATTATATCGAAATAAGTAAGGAGGCTTTCCCAGAAAATTTCTGTATTATTTATGGACCAAAGCCATAAAGACTCGTAATCGGCAAAAACTTCGCCTACGAGATTTTCAATGTAATATTTGAATTGAGCTAAATTAGAAGGTTCATTTTTCATTACCAATTTGAGAATGCAGCATTAAATATATCCTCCATAATTTGTTTACTAATCGCTTTATTTGCTGTTTCTTGCACTGAAGAAAAATCGATGGCACTACTGAAATCGTAAAAAAAAGAGAAATTCTTTTGCCATATTTCAGTGTTCTTCCTGTTGTTAAAATATGAAATGGCCAAAGTAATGGTTAGCCTGTTAATGGCGGTACTTTCTCCCGTTCGGGGTGCCTCAGCGGTGATACGGTAATCTACTAAGGTGCCTCTAAATTCTATATCTGGTTCTTCTTCGCTAAGAACTAATCGGGATTCAGCTCTTACTTTATCTTTCAGATCTTCTGTAAGCCTCTGGGAAAGAGAGGGTAAGGCATTTTCTGCATTGTTTGTAAAGTTCGGAATGTAAAAAGTTTTTAGTTCAGGGTCTAAGGTAGCGCCCGACAAGGAAATGGTGCAACTTTGAAATATGGAGACCATGATAAGAAGGCAAAGGGTAAGAATACCTACAAGTTTTAGTTTCATTCCAGATCATATTGTTTTATCTTACGATAAAGGGTTCTTTCAGATATTCCTAATTCTAACGCAGCTTCTTTTCTTCTACCTTTAAATTTTTTAAGGGCTTTAAGAATCAGGACTTTCTCCTGATCATCCATTCTAAGGCTTTCATCCATCACCTCTGCATTACCAAAATTAGACGGCCTATTGGTTAAATTTGGCTGTAGAATAAATGGTTTTGTCGTGCTAACATCCTGAAAATTTTCGTCTAAAGAGTACTCATTTCCCATTTTAGAGGGTAGGGGAGTAACGAAAGGTTTTTCATGAAATGATTCATTAGGATTAGAAACATTGCTCAAATGATTGATATCTTCTAAGGTTTTTAGCTGATTTATATCCTTAACCTGTAAATCGTTGTTTCTAATGATTTCGAAAATGAGTCCTTTTAAATCTGTCAAATCCTTTTTCATATCGAAAAGTACTTTGTACAGAATTTCACGTTCCTGAAATCCAGAACCATCAAAATTCCCTTTATCTTTTGATGCGACGGGCAAATTTCTTTCACCCAATGTTGGTACAATGTCTATTAACTTTTCATAACCAATCATTCTTTCCTCTGTCATGACAGAGACTTTTTCCGCCACATTTTTGAGCTCTCTGATATTTCCAGGCCAGGCATACTGCTGAAGAAGATGAATGGCGTTATCGTCTAATTGTATGGGAGGTGTCCTATATTTTTCGCTGAAATCAACGGTAAACCTTCTAAATAACATATAAATGTCTTCAGGCCTTTCTCTCAGGGCAGGTACTTGGATAGTCACCGAGTTTAATCTGTAAAATAGGTCTTCCCTAAATTTACTTCTTTTTATGTTTTCAGCTAAATTTACATTCGTTGCAGCAATGATGCGAACGTTAGTTTTGAGTACAATACTGGAACCGACTCTTATAAACTCACCACTTTCCAGAACTCTTAATAGATAAGCTTGCGTGTCAAGAGGCAACTCGCCAATTTCATCTAAAAAAATAGTACCACCATCATAAGTTTCAAAATACCCTTTTCTATCGCCAACAGCTCCCGTAAAAGCACCTTTTTCATGTCCAAATAATTCCGAATTTATGGTTCCTTCAGGAATGGCACCACAATTTATTGCTATAAATTTTTGGTGTTTTCTTGCGCTTAGACCATGGATGATTTTTGAAAATACTTCCTTTCCAACGCCACTTTCTCCAGTTATTAAGGTGCTTAAATCAGTCGATGCTACTCTTACTGCTGTATTTAATGCCCTGTCGAGCAGAGGAGAATGACCAATGATGCCATAACGTTGCTTTATGGATTGAAGATTTTCCATTTATGATACTAATTTTCCAAGTAAAGTACCACTCGTTACATCCGTTACTTGTACCATGACAAAATCACCCGGTTTATAGTCACCACTTTTGCGAAATACAATGACTTTATTTTGAGAATTTCTGCCGGCAAACTGCTGATTTGATTTTTTTGAATCTCCTTCAATCAATACTTCAAATGTTTTTCCAATGTCAAGCAGATTGCTCTCATAAGAAGATTGACGTTGAACAACAATGGTTTCTGCTAATCTTCTTTGTTTTACCTCATTTGGAATATCATCGGGGTATTTTTTTGCCGCTAAGGTACCCGGGCGTTCTGAATAATTATACATATAGCATAAAGTATAATTTGAGTATCTTATCATGTCAAGTGTATCTTGAAATTCCTCTTCTGTTTCTGAACAGAAACCAACAATAATATCAGAGGAAATGGCGCAATCAGGGATTATTCGTCTTATGGCGTCCACCCTTTCTTTGTACCAAATACTATCATAGGTTCTGTTCATCATTTTTAAAATCCTACTATTACCTGATTGTACAGGAAGATGAATATATTTGCAAATATTATCATAAGAAGCAATAGTTTCTAAAACTTCATCAGTAATATCTTTGGGGTGAGAGGTTGAAAATCTTATCCGTATTTTGGGAGCTGATTCAGCCACTAATTTTAATAACATTGCAAAACTAACAACCTCTTTATTTTCAGGATTTTCCCATTTATAGGAGTCAACATTTTGGCCAAGAAGGGTTATTTCTTTGTAGTTGTTTTGTTCCAAATCTTTTACCTCTGCCAGGATACTGTATAAATCACGACTGCGTTCCCTTCCCCGAGTAAAAGGAACAACACAAAATGAACACATGTTATCACAACCGCGCATAATTGATATGTAAGCAGAAATGCCATTGGACCCCAATCTTAAAGGACTAATATCAGCATACGTTTCTTCCCTCGATAAAAAAACATTGATTCCTTTTTCACCTAGTTCTGCCGTGTCAACTAACATCGGTAAATCTCTATAAGCGTCGGGACCAACCACTATATCAACTATTTTTTCCTCTTGCAAAAATTTCTCTTTTAAGCGCTCGGCCATACAACCTAATACACCGATAAGCGTGCCTGGTTTTTGTTTTTTTACTTTATTAAATTCCCTTAATCTCTTTCTTACTGTTTCCTCTGCTTTCTCTCTGATAGAGCAAGTATTAATGAGTATTAAATCTGCATCTTCCATGTTGCGAGTTGGTACAAATCCCGCTTCAGATAGCACAGAGGCAACAATTTCGCTATCCGAAAAATTCATTTGACATCCATAACTCTCCATATAAAATCTTCTGGCAGATTCATTAGAATTCGTTAATTCCTGGAATTCATGTACATGTCCTTGATAGGCATTAGGGTCCCGTAAAATGATTTGATCAGTGTTGGTCAGTGCTTCAGTTGCCATATTTAAATTTTCAATAGGTCAAAAGTAAGTAAAATCGGCAATTATGTCAGGTTATTTTTGTTTTGAACTTAGATTTTTCATTATTTACATGATTTTTCTCCATTTTAGGGACGCCTTTAATTCAGGTTATGTATTTTTGTGAAAATTTTTTAAAATGAAGGCAACTAGATTTTTATTATTAATGCTTCTTTCTGTATTCTACTCCTGTAAATCAAAAAATGATGTGGTGGTTATCGGAAATGATGAATGGATGACAGAAAATTTGTCTGTTAAGAAATTTAATAATGGCGATCCCATTCCCGAAGCAAAAACTGAAGCAGAGTGGTTAAAAGCTGGCCAGGACAAATCTCCCGCATGGTGTTACCAGAATAATGATCCTGCGAATGAAAAACCTTATGGTATTCTTTATAATTATTATGCTGTTTCCGATGTAAGAGGTATTCTTCCTGAAGGCTTTCACTTGGCAACAGATGTGGAATGGAGTAATTTAGTAAATGCTGCCGGTGGTTCTGAAGTAGCCGCTTCCAGATTAAAAGATCCTGAATTTTGGGGTGGTAAAGATAATGGATCTTCTTTAGGATTTAATGCCAGACCAGGCGGGGTTAGAATTTTTGATGGTGGATTTTCGAATATGGACAGAGCCGTTTATTTTTGGACGGCCACGGAGGAGTCTGTATTAACTCACTTCTACTTTAGAATGCAATTTGATAACGACAAAGTAGATAGAAATTATGGATTTATTAATTACGGAATGTATCTGCGCTGCGTGAAAAATAAGTAAAGAAAATCTAATGATTTGGAACTT
>JBMLQR010000242.1:41249-45717 GCA_049241465.1 Saprospiraceae bacterium
ATTGAAATTCTATTGAATTCATTGAAAATAAATGTTTTAAATTTGGATAGAAAATCCATTTATGTCTATGAATCAACACATTTTGATATTAAGGATAAAAGTGAATCCTTAGCATCCCTTACTCATTTGATTCCTGATATAATTAAAGAATTACAATTACCTATAGACAGAATATTGGGTGCCGGTATTGGAATTACAGGTAGAGTAAACGCTAAAAAAGGAGTTAGCTATTCTTTCTTGCATTTAGATATACCATTAACTGATTATTTTTCAACTATTTGGGGGATTCCAGTTTTTATAGAAAATGATACTCATCTAATGGCCTTAGGTGAAAATTATTACGGACTGGCAAAAGATTTAACTAACGTAATTTCTGTTAACTTGTCTAAAGGTTTGGCTGTTAGTGTCATTTCTAATGGTCAGTTGCAAACAGGTCACTCCGGTTTTGCTGGTGAATTTGGTCACATTTTTGCAGAAAACAATAACAAATTATGTGTTTGTGGTAAAACAGGTTGCCTGGAAACGCTGGTCTCAGGGTTAGCCCTGGAGGCTTCCTTTTTTCAGAAAATAGGGGAGTCGTTTGATTATAAATGGATTTTCACTCATTCAACAGATTATGATTATCCGCTGGCAGATAATCTTCATGTCATGGGAGAGCAATTAGGAAAATCATTAGCGGTACTAATAGATTTGTTAAACCCAGAATTGATTATTGTCGGTGGTGGATTTATAACCGTTTTAGAGTCTATGAGATTTGCCATTAATAAAGGTATCAACTTACATAGTCTGCCACAACTTGCTTCAGATTGCGAAATAAAAATATCAACGCTCGGCGATAGTGCGCCCATGCTTGGTGCTTTTGCCCTGGTAACTGAAAATCTCCTGAATACTTAATTTTTTAAAAATCGAATTTTTTAATATCAAATGATAGGAAAATCAATATTATATTCTTAATATTGAGGATTATTCCCAGTCATGACAAGTTTTTTAATTTATTTTAACCCGATAATCCTAATTATCTCATTAATTTGGATGTTATATAAGTTTCCTAAAGGAATCTTTAAATTTTTTCTCATTTTCCTTTTTGCCTCATTTTTCTTTAGCAATCTTCAGTTACTTATTAGAAGCATTGGTCATGCTCATTTGTATTACTATTTCACACTGTGGCCTGCCATTCTTCTAAATGCCACCCCTTTAGTGATGTTTGTTTTTTTTATTTATTTAATGAAGGGGAAATATTCCTTTCATATATTTCATTTTCCGCTATTTATTCCTGTTTTACTGGGAATATTCAATTTCCTTTATTTTCATTTCTTTTTATCCAAACCCGAGCAATTATCAAATATCACTGATTTTGTTACAAAAGGTTGGGACAAAGAAGTAATCATGGGTTATTTTGGGGTTAGTTTAATGAGAATAATCCGTCATTTTCTGGGGCTTATTTCGGGGTTATATTTGCTGAAGATTTACTGGAATTTTCAACAAATCAACAAAGAGGATATTAACAAGAAAAAAATAAACAAATTTTATTATTATTTTTTGAACTCTTGGGTAATCATAAACTTCTTTTATTTAATCATTGGATTCATAGAATTAGATAAAAGTTTCCTTGTGAATTGGACCACCTTATTATCGAGTTTAATTTCCTTCTTTTTCTTTGTTTTTCTTGCTTTATATCCTTCTCTCATGATAGGTTATCCTTTATTAGCAAAGGCAAATGTCAATGAGTTGTCCCTTTTAGATACTAGGATAAAAGGAATTAATCCTATAGAAATAGAAGAGAAATTGTCTTATTGGGAAAATACCTCAAAATCCTATCTCTCAACTGATTTTACCATTAAAGATATAGTCAAGGAAACAGGTATCGAATCTGAAATCATTATTTTTCATTTAACTAGCATAAAAGGATTAAATTATAACGCTTACATAACTAATCTAAAAATTTCTTATGCTATTAAACTTATTGAGGAAGGATTTCTAGAAAATAATTCAATTGATAAAATGGCAGAGAAAACAGGTTTTAAAAATGGGAGAATTTTCAAAAAAACATTTTTCTCTACTATGAATTGTTTACCCGAAAATTATAATAGATAATGGAAGGGCCTAAGTATGTTATTTTATTATTGGATGATTTATCCTTAGAGAAAAAAATAAAGAAAGTATTATTGGACCATCCTCAATATAAGTTATTATTTTCTTTAGACAAAGTTTCTTATCAAAATGATAAAAGCAATACCGTTGTTATCACTACTTTACTTCCATCTTTAGGGGACTATTATAATCCCTTATCAGAAATTAAAAGAAAATTCCCTTGGATTAATATTTTAGTAATCACAGAGCCGGAAAATTCTTTCAGGATTTTTGAAACATTTAAAGCTGGGGCAAATGGCTTTTGTCTGAAAAGTGAAAGCGCACTGGAATTTGCTCATCACGTTGATGCCATGTTCAAATTAGGAAATAGTGTAAGTATGACTTTACTTCCTTTGATGATCAAAAATTTTCAAAAGAAAAGTATCGTTGAGGAAGTTTTAACTGAAAAAGAGTTAAATATAGCCAAAGAATTAAGTGCTGGATTAAGTTATAAAATGATAGCCGATAAAGTTGGAATATCTATTGATGGCGTAAGATTTCACCTTCAGAAAATTTATCGTAAACTGGAGATAAATAGTAAAGGTGAACTCATAGCTCTCTTTTTATCAAATAAAGATTTCAACTACGATTAAAATGTAACTGAATTGGATAAACTTCCCCCAAGCATTTCTTTTATATCATACCAATGCTTGGTATTACTGTATGGTGAGGACAAACCTACTGAATTTCCTATTAATTTTCTTAATATTAAGTTTTTACGATAATTTTTATAGGTAATCTAATCCTGTTTTGTATATTTGGGCAATAACTCAAAACTTTGACAAGTATCCCAATATATTTTAATTTATTAATCCTAATTATTTCTTTAATTTGGATGTTATTGAAGTTTCCTAAAGGAATCTTTATAATTTTTCTTATTTTCCTTTTTGCTTCATTTTTATTTAGCAACTTACAGTTACTGTGTAGAAATTTAGGGGATATCAATTTGTATTACTATTTCACCCTTTGGCCCGCTATTCTTTTTAATGCTACCCCTTTAGTAGTATTTATTTTTTTTATTTATTTAATGACGGGGAAATACAAATTTCATTTCTTTCATTTTCCTCTATATATTCCTACAATACTGGCAATATTCAACTTTCTTTATTTTCATGTCTTTCTAACCAAACCGGAGCAATTAAACAATATCAGTGACTTTATTACAAAAGGTTGGGATAAAGAGGTAATAATGGGTTATTTTGGGGTAGGATTCATGAGAATAATCCGTCATTCCATAGGTTTTATTTCGGTGTTTTATCTGTTGAACATTTACAGGAAGTTTCAACAAATCAACAAAGAAGATTTTAACAAGAAAAAAATAAACAAGTTTTATTTTTATTTTCTGAGATTATGGGGTGTCGTTAATTTTTCATTCCTAATTATAGGATTCATTGAATTAGATCAAAGTTTCCTTGTGAATTGGACGACTTTATTATCGAGTTTGATTTCCTTCTTTTTCTTTGTTTTTCTTGCTTTATATCCTTCTCTCATGATAGGTTATCCTTTATTAGCAAAGACAAATATCAATGAGTTGTCCCTTTTAGATACTAGGATAAAAGGGATAAATCCTATAGAAATAGACGAGAAATTATCACATTGGGAAAATACCTCAAAATCCTATCTCTCAACTGATTTTACCATTATAGATTTAATCAAAGAAACAGGTATTGAATCTGATATCATCATTTTTCATTTAACTAGTATAAAAGGACTAAATTACAACGCTTTCATTAATAATCTAAGAATATCTTATGCTATAAAACAAATTGAGGAAGGATTTCTAGAAAATAATTCTATTTATAAACTGGCAGAGAATACAGGTTTTAAAAATGTTAAAATTTTCAATAAAACATTTTTCTCTATAATGAATTGTTTTCCCGAAAATTACAATAGATAATGGAAGGGAATAAGTATGTTATTTTATTATTAGATGATTTATCCTTAGAGAATAAAATAAAGGAAGTATTATTGGGCTATCCGGAATATAAGTTCTTATTCTCTTTAGACGATGCCTCTTCTCAAAATGATAAAAGTAATACCCTTGTTATCACTACCTTACTTCCATCCTTAGGGGACTACTATAATCCATTATCAGAAATTAAAAGAAAATTCCCTTGGATTAATATTTTAGTAATCACAGAGCCGGAAAATTCTTTCAGGATTTTTGAAACCTTTAAAGCTGGGGCAAATGGATTTTGCCTAAAAAGTGAAAGCGCACTGGAATTTACTCATCATGTTGAAACTATGTTCAAATTAGGAAATAGTGTAAGTATGTCTTTACTGCCTTTGATGATCAAAAATTTTCAAAAGAAAAGCATCATTGAGGAAGTTTTAACAG
>JBMLQR010000242.1:45817-47091 GCA_049241465.1 Saprospiraceae bacterium
AAAATTTATCGTAAACTGGAGATAAATAGTAAAGGTGAACTCATAGCTCTCTTTTTATCAAATAAAGATTCCAACTAAGGCATTAATTAATAGTTTGACATAGAAGGGGGGGCTTGTTCTGGTTTATTTCCCCAAGTTTTATTCGGTGTGCTGCCCATCTTAAGAATTAATTTTCCGCCATTTGTTACCGTTTCATGTAAAATCCATGGTTTATCCAATGGTTTATCATTTAAGGTAGCAGATTGAATATAAAAATTCTTTGCGCTATTATTTTGAGCCTCTATGGTGAAACTTTTTCCCTTATAATAACCTGAATGTAAATGAAAAGTTATTTTATTGAATATAGGACTGCTAATTTCATAAAATGGGTCCTCGGAGGTGCCGCCATTGGTGGAAAAAATACCTGATTTCATTAAAACGGCTAAACTTCCCATCAGTCCTTGATCTTCATCTCCGCTGTAACCGTAATAAGGTGATAAACCACTATAAACTTTTTCAACGACCTTTCTAGACCAGTATTGAGTTAACCAGGGAGCCCCTGAATAGTTGAATAAATAGGCTGTTTGAATGCTTGGTTGATTACCATAATTAATGTAAACCCTTCTTAATTTTTCAAGTAACTCTTTATCATGTGATTTCCCTGAAGTAAAATCATGTTTTTCTGCTTCAATAAAGGAAGTGTTTAATTTGGCATTAAATATATCTCTATTTCCCATTAAAGAGATTAATCCCTGCACATCATGCGGCACAAACCAGGTATATTGTGCTGCATTTCCTTCTTCCCAACCATTATCGTATCTGAGAATATCAACGGGCTCCCCCCATTTTCCATCTATCGTCCGATTCCACATCCATCCTATTTCTGCATTCCAAATATTTTTATAATAAGTGGCTCTTTTCATAAAAAGTTGATAATCTTCTGTCTTTCCCAATTTCTTGGCAAACTGAGCTAACGCATAATCCTGATAAGCATATTCCAGTGTTTGAGTGGATCCGTCTTGATGAAAGCCGTATTTGATTTTACTTAAAGGGTGGGGCACATATCCCTTTTCCATATAATACTCAATACCTCCACCTTTAAAGGTATTGTGCTCATAGCCTATTTTACTCATCATACCACCCGGGAAATGATTTTTCCTTAATCCTTCATATCCTTTTTCAATGTCAAAGCCTTTAATTCCTTTTAGATAGGCGCTGACAATGAAGGGCGTTGTCGCTGCCCCTGTCATAACATAAGTATAATTTCCACCTGCGGGGCCTCTGGGTATAAGTCC
>JBMLQR010000242.1:47191-56840 GCA_049241465.1 Saprospiraceae bacterium
GTTCTGTTTCAGTACCTCCTTCAATAGTTATTCTGCTTAACCAGTTGTTCCAATCTGCTCTGCTTTCCGTCACTACCTTTTCAAAATCCCAGTGGTTTAGCTCATTTTCGAGGTTCAAACGTGCCTGCGCTTCACTGACATAAGAAATAGCCACTTTCATTTTCCTTATTTCACCAGATGTTGTGGAAAAATCAACATAACCTCCTATTTTCTCCCCTTCAATCAGGTCCTTTTCCCCCAATAATTTACCAAATTGCCAGGTTTTTAAGGATTTAAATGGTTTATCAAATTGAGCAACAAAAAAAACAGTCACTGTTTTTGGTCGTCGAATGGTTGGAGCCATGATAGCATAGCCTTCAATTTCTGTATTGGAAATCTTTCTGATTAATCCATATTGGGTATCTGATGGACCCAGGAAAGTGGAAAAATCAAATAAAATTTGACTCTTTTCAGCCGCTGGAAAAGTGTATTTATGGAATCCTACGCGAGTTGTAGAAGTCAGTTCAGCCTTTATTTGGTAAGTTTCCAGATAAACCTGATGATAGCCTGCCTTTATTGTTTCTTTGTTGTGAGAAAAAACAGATCCGTAGGTGTCGGAACCTAAATGCCCTTTAAATTCTCCTGTGGTGGGTAATACGGGAATGCCAGATAATTGCCAGCAATGGATGTGACTGAAACACTTGATACTGTCTTTTTCATATCTGTATCCTGCATTCCAATCGGCGTCAATGGCATTATCAGGACTTAAATTAACCATGCCAAATGGGCGGGTTGCTGAATTGAAAAAAAACCATCTGGAGTTTGCGGCATCTGTTAATGGATATACCAAATCTACAGGTTGTATTTTATTAGCCTGACCAGACAGATTAATATTTCCCAGAATAGTTTGTATCACAAGGACAAAAAATAGGGTTTTTCTCATGTTATTAGGAAAATTTTTTGAAAAATGGATTTTTCTAAGAAAGGGTTATTTTATGTTTAAAAGGAGTTATTCCAGTTAAATAAACGGTTGGTGATTCCATAGGAGGTAGCGCACCTCGAAGCTGTACACCTTTGTGTAGAATCATTCCCGGGGAAAAGGTGATTTGATCATTGCCAACCATATAACTGCCAATAGAGGAAGAAAATAAATAGGTATCTTTTTTATTTGGTATGGGAGAGACCCCAGAAAAAATGCCTCCCGGTCTGAATATAAGTTCAAGTGAAACGGGAACGCCATCAGTACCTGAAATATCAAAATCAACCTCAATGCCAGTTGGGAGTTCGGTCACTTTAACCAAATAATTTAATTTTTGTACCTCGCTTTGTAAACGTAAGGTTCTTGGCATTTTATCTAAATCACCGTCCGGTGATATCTTATCCGCATCTAAAGGTTGGTAATAAGGACCTTCTAATGAATTTTGTAATACCCAATTCTTATCAAGGGCATTAATTTTAGCTGTTTGAAATTGTCCCTTTCCAAAAAATGAGGTAGCTATTCTCATAGCTTGCAACACCGCGTTTCCTTTATGGAAGGTTAACCAACTGGTATTATTTGAAAGTAAGGTGCAATCCCAATTTTCGCGTCTGATGCGCACCACACCAGAATAGGGAAATTCCCTTGAATAATTTGTAGGTAAAGGTTTTGAAGGGGGAAGTTCCTGCCAAAGGCCTGGATCTTCTAGGAAAATATCTAAAAATCCAGCTAATTGCTCTGGTGTACTCGTTTTTTCAATCAATCGGCACATGGATGCCATAGTACCGTCTTGAAATTTTAGGGCCATATATCGATAAACATGGTAATATTTATGCATGTTGCCAATGGTCCCTTTGTCTTGCCTGTTCGATGCCTCTGTGACTACTTCACCATTAGGATGAACATAGTAAAAGGTCATGATCAGATTTTTCTTGACGGCATCAAGTAACGCTGGTTTATTCAAACCGACTGCCATCGTAATAAGTGACCTGTTAACAATGGGGGAATAGCCATTGGTACTTTTTTCAGTGTATTGCCCATCAGGATCGAGATCAATATGTTCCGCTAACCATTGATTTATCCTTTTTATGTATTTTTCATTGGGAAACAATTCGTTAATTCTGGTTAACGAAGCACAAACAACCCATCGGTGGTTTGGTGTATGGATTCCTCCAATGGTTAAGGCTTCAGCCGCATTTAAAATGAATTGCTTTAATAGACTGATTATTTTTTCTGTATTCTTTAGATTACTTTCCTTTATGAAATGATATGCTGGAATAATATTTTCCAACACAAACGCAGTATCCGGTGTGGAGTGAAAATTGGTAGAAAGAAGATCTATGGTGCCATCAGCATGTTGCATTTTGAGCAAACTTATTAGCGCCAACTCAATGTCAGGTACTAACGATGGCTGTTGGTAAAATACCGATTCTTCACAAGCCCAAAGCATACACGCCTTACCTATAAAACCAGCGGTTGAATGTGGATTTGGTAGTTCAGCGTCATCCATGTATCCACCAAAATACTTGTTTTCCTTTTGAATAACTTTATATTTTTGATAATTGGGTAGCTGTTTATCTTGGATTTTTATCCATTCCAAGATCCACGCTGGTTTACTCACCTTTGAAAAATCAATATTACTAAAAGGTAAAGCGGAAAAAGCTAAAAGGCTGGTATTTACAAATGTTCTGCGATTCATAGGGAAAATTTTAGGCTAAAAAAGAGAGGAAGATTTTTTCTTCCTCTCTAAATATACAAGTAAAAAATAGTCTTTAGATATTAATATCCAGGATTTTGTTTGATGGCTGGAAAAGATAAATCAATTTCACTTTGTGGAATAGGTCTCAAGTAATGTTTGTCTGAGATTGATTGTCCTTTAACCCATGGATTGTATTTTTTTATACGCTCTACTAATTTTCCAGTTCTTTTCAGGTCAAACCAGCGGCTATATTCACCCATTAGTTCTCTGGCTCTCTCATCCAGGATTAAATCAATAGAAATATTTGCAGCGGTTGCACGGTATGAAGCTGTGGCCAAAGATTTTTGGTTTTCAGGAGATGCAGCACATTTTGGATCAGTTCCTTTTTTTGTACCCAGGGCACGATCTAAAACTCTGTTATAATACACTTCCGCGCCACCTAGTTTTCCACCTTTGGCTCCCTTTACAATCGCTTCAGCAGCTATTAGATAGGCCTCTGCCGATCTGAATATTGCTTCATTGAACGTTCCAAATGCATCACCATAAGGAATACCCGGTTGCCAGAATTTCCACATTAACGGTGGCTGGATATTTAAACCTGAATTATCAATAGGGTAACCACCTCCGTACTCATCGGTATTAACTACCGCATATTTTTTGGTTCCACCCAAATCAATGCCTCTTTCTTCTTTAGTGGTAGCAGGATTATTCCAGGGTCTGCATAATAAAACAGTGTCACCTGAATTAAAACTAACTCTTAGGTTTGGATTAGATAAAGGTAAAACTCTGTAATCTTTAACGGCATTCAAAGCATAACCCACACTAACAAAATTATGAGCATAGCGGGTATCATTCTCTGGATCAAAAAAGCGATAGGTTGCAGTATTTATATTGTGTACGCCTAAAGTTCGGTTATAATCTGATGTTCTTCCTTTGGTGCCAATAAATCCTTCACCGCTGGGTCCAAATTTAGAGTGTAAATCATTCCCGCCCGCTGGGTCTTGCGGAAAAGCAGCATCTGTTTTATTTGTCAACAAGTCTGAATTATATTGTACGGCAAAGATTATTTCAGGATTCTTATCATTCTGAGCACCAGTATATTGTTTTAATGGATTATCATCTCTTTTCGGAAATAAATCTCTGTAGTTTGCCGCTAAGGGAAATGCATCTATCACCTTATCAGCGTATTGTAAGGCTAAATCAAAATCAGCATTGGAACCACCCAAAGAATTATTGAAATTCCATCCTCTGGTTAAATACACTCTGGCTAAAAGAAATTGTACAGCACCTTTATTAATTCTCCCATAATTTGAAGCGGTTACGGGTATTTTAGCTTCACAATCCAATAAATCGGTGATAATTTGCTTGTAAACCTCAGCTGCAGCTACCCTTGGATAATCTTTACTGGCTGTGGTAATTTCTGCTAAGGGCATTGGAATATCTCCCCATTGTTGAACAGCATAAAATAAACATAAAGCTCGTAGGAATTTTGCTTCAGCAACCCGGGTGTCCTTAAGCGCTGCCGCCATAGTGGTTATTCCGTCTGCACGGGAAATAGCGGTATTTGTTCTCGCTATTTCAGCATAAAGTAACTGCCAAAGTGTTCTGATTTCTGCTACTTCCGCATTAAACCGTGCGTCATAAACATCCCAAAAAGCAGGTAAATTTTCTTTCCCATTTACTGCAGATGGATTCCATCCTCCTTGAGAAGAGAAGATATCAGTTCCCTGAAGGACAAGATGTCTGTTCTGATGAATATTGCGAAGTAATGGATAACAAGATTTTACTAAATCTTCAAATCCTGCGGCTGTTTTATAATAAACATCCGTCGTTAATGAAGTTACGGGTTTTTCTACCAGGAAATCTTCATTACAACCCGTGTGTATGAGGGTAACCAGGGAAAAAGCAAGAATGGAGAATCTTAATTTATAATTTTTTTTCATTTTCATTTAGTTTAGGTCAAGATTAAAAACTGATGCTAACACCAAAAGTATATATCATGGATGGAACATCATCTTGAAAAATGGCAGAGTTAAATTCAGGGTCAAAGCCAGTAAAATCACTAAATACAAAGGGATTTGATACCTGTCCGTAAATTCTTGCACTACTCATTTTAAGAGCACTTAATACTTTAGGTGAAAAATTATAGCCTAAGGTGATATCTGATATTCTAAGGAAACTTGCATCTTGGTAGAAAATGGCATTTCTATAGGGATTAGCTGCAACTACACCAAAAAAGGTATTAGATGGATTATCACTTCTCCAATAATCTAATCCTGCCAGTTTATTATATCTCGTGCTACCTATTTCACCAAAAGTTCCGGCTAATGTATTGTTTCTATATTGAGTTCCATTCCTGTAATAGGTGAAAAACGAAAAATCTAAGTTTTTATATTTAAATCTATTGGTTACACCCAATATCCAGTTAGGCAGCTGAGTCCCTAAATAAACTCTATCATCTATATTATTGGTTGATGAAATAATACCATCTCCGTTTTGATCCACTACCTTTACAGAACCTGGAACCTGCTTATAAACGGCTGCCTGATCCTTTTCACTTGTTTGCCAGATACCGTTAAATTTATAATCAAAATTGGCTCTGATGGGGAAACCAACAAAGAGATTATTTCCTTTGTCAACCATTTGTCCATCACCATAAAGTTCTAATAACTTGTTTTTATTTTGAGTGAAGGCAAAGGTGGTATTCCAGGAAAAATCGGTGGTTACTATATTGGCTGTATTCAGCGTAAGTTCTATCCCTTTATTTTCAATAGCGCCAACATTGGCAATCACTTGAGTAAATCCAGATACAGTAGGTATTCTTTGATTTAGGATCAGATCCTCTGTTTTTCTATTATATAGTTCCAAGGTACCTGAAATTCTATTTTTGAAAAAACCAAAATCGATACCAAGATTAAACTCAGTGCTTCGTTCCCATCTCAAATTCTTATTTGCCAGATTCTGTGGTGCGAAACCAAAGGCGGGTGAACCGTCAAAATCGTAGCCTGTGTTTATCAAGTTAGCCTGGGTGCTATAAGGATTAACGCCCGCATTGCCCACTTGACCATAACTTGCCCTTAATTTAAGGTTAGAGAAAAGATTTAAATTTTTAATGAAACTCTCATCTGCTAATCTCCAACCAACAGCAACAGAAGGGAAGAATGCCCATTTATTGCCTTCTGCTAATTGAGAAGCACCGTCGGAACGCCCAGTTAAGGTAACAAGGTATTTCTCGTTAAATGTATAATTTACTCTGCCCATATAGGAAAGAATAGATCTTTCAACTAGGGAGCTTCCAATACTTCCAATAGTGGCAGCGGTATTTACAGCATACCAATCGGAATCATAAGGTAAATCTCTTACAAAAATGGAATAATTTTCATTTCGCTGGTAAAAAGCACTCTGTAAGCCAGTAAAGGTTAATTTATGTTTTCCAGATTCAAAATTATAGTTCAAAATATTATCTATCGTATAATTTCCTTGATTGGAATTATCAACCTGTGCTCTTGGTTTATTTCCAATTTGTGATTTTGACCACTGTCCTCTGAAATCACCAAATCTTCCGCTGGTATAAGAAGCAGATAAAGATGATCTAAAGGTTAAACCCTTAAGTAAAGTAACCTCAGCATAAGCATTGGCCATGGCTACTGCTGTGGTTGTTTGATATTTAGAAATCTTGGGGTCAATATCCAATATTGGATTAGCAACCTGTTTATCATTAATACCCATCCAAACGGCATAGCCATTTACATTTAAATCTCCATTTTCAGATGGGTTGGCTAAATCATTAAAATAAACGGTTCCTGTGGGTCTGGCTCTGTAAGCATTTCTTAATGATTCCTGCGAACCAACATTTTGGTCACTATAGGTTATATAAGAGGTAAATCCAACTTTAATTCGCTCACCTAATTTACTATCTAAACCTGCATTTAGATTGTATCTTTTAAAACCAGTATATAACACATTCCCATTCTCATTTAAGAATCCGCCTGAAAATCTGTAAGTTGTCTTATCATTACCTCCGGCAACGCTTAAATTTTGACTGGTTTGTAATGCTGGATCTGTGATTAAATCAACCCAGTCTGTGGTCCTGTTTTCTTTTATTGCAGCCGTTTCAGCGGCGGTAAAAGTAGCTCCTACAGAACCCTCTAATACTCTGTCTGTAAAGGTAGCTTTGTAAAATTCAGCGGTGTTCATTAGACGAGGCATGTGTTCTGGTACTTTCATACCTACATAGCTGTCATAACTTACCTTTGGTTTACCCGACAAACCCTTTTTAGTAGTGATGATAATTACTCCATTGGCACCTCTGGCTCCATAAATTGCCGTAGATGAGGCATCCTTTAATACATCCATTGATTGGATGTCATTAGGATTGATAGAGTTTATGTCACCACCCATTAATCCGTCAATAACAACTAAAGGTTGCGTTGAGTTATTGATTGTATTCTCTCCTCTAATGGTGATACTGTAACCAGCTCCAGGTCTATTACTGGTTTTGGTTACCGTTGCTCCGGCAACTTGTCCCTGAATAGCACGTGCTGCCTGAACTGGATTTGCACGTACAATATCTTTTGATTGTAACTGGTCAACAGCTCCGGTTAAATCTGTTTTTCTAACAGCTCCATAACCAACCACAACGACCTCATTTAAGGATTGTACGTCAGGAACCAAACTAACATTAATAGTGGTTTGGTTTCCAATGACTACCTCTTGATTGACATATCCAATATAGGAGAATACTAAAATTGAATTTCCATCAGGAGCTACTATGGAATAAGTTCCGTCAAGATCGGTTGATGTCCCATTAGTAGTTCCTTTAACCTGCACAGTAGCCCCTATTAAAGCTGTTCCCGTTTCAGCATCGGTAAGTGTACCTGTCACCTTTAACTCAGGTTTTGAAACACTTACTGAAGGAAGGTAATTATTTGTAATTGTGCCAGAATTTTCCTGAATCAACGGGTTGATTTCCTGAAATCCTTGTTTAAACTCCCCACCACCATTTTCTTTAGGTGATTTTACCTTTTGTTTGATGTCTTTGTTGGTAATAACGTACCCGCCCGACGGTGTCGATTTAAACTTCAACTCAGTTTGGGATAGTAGAATATTCAAATTTGTTTCGAAAGGTTTCGACAAATCAATTTCATTGACGTTAACCTTTAATCCAGCCAGATTTTTATCCATAAAAAGGATATCCGTACCATACTTGTTCCCTAGTTCAATCAGAACAACTTTTAAGGATTTTGTGATTGATTCAGAATTAAAACTATTCCCTGGTTGATCCCGAACTGCAGCCGACAACTGGGCATGTCCGGCATCTAAACTCCCCATGATGCATATCAATCCGATAATGAGGTAATGCTTTTTCTTCATAAATAATGTTTATAGGTTAAAATTAATAAGGTACGATATAAATTCGTCCGTGATATTTATAAAAATTTAAGCCAGTAACAGCTGATAATGAATTAATTAACTCGTTTAAACTGTTTCCGGTATAAGTTCCCGTTAAGGTTAGCTTTTCTATTTCCTTGTCTGGTATGACTATGCCCAATCCAAAATTCTCTGGAATTAAGATTTTTAGTTCCGATAAAGGGGTATTGTCAAAGGTAAACCTATGCTTTTTTAGCTCAATATTACGCGATGGATTAAATGTACTCCTTTCAGTAAGCCTGTTTTCTTTATTAAGAGAAATAGATTCACCCGGGTTCAAAGCGATGGTCTTTTTACTCTTTCCTTCTTTATAATGTAATTTGATAACACCTTTATTAAGTTCAACTTTTGATCCTCTTTCTCTGGTAAAAAATCTAAATTCAGTACCATAAACAATGATGGTTACCTCGTTTTTTGTTTTCACTTTGAATTTTGAAGCTTCCTGGTTGTATTTGATATCAAAATTAGCTTCTCCTTCTAAATAGACAACTCTTTGGTTTTCAAAATTCAACCTATTCCATGTAAGTTTCGAATTTGAATATAAGGTTAATTCACTTCCATCAGGTAATCTGACTTGTTTAATTTCACCATAATCTGTTGAAATTTGTTTATTGAAAATATCGTTGATGGGTAGTATTGAAACTAACAAAGAAATGATAATAACTATAGAGGCTGCATAAGCTAAAATACGGTAATTTCTATAAGATGGTTTTACTTCCTTCTTATTTGTGACAATTAATTTAAATTTTTTATCATTTTGTATTTTGGATAGATATTCGTCCAGCTTATTTTCAACATCTGGCACATATTGAGGGAATTCGCTTTCCCATTCTGCCAACCATTCATAATATAGGTTTCTATTCTTTTCATTTTCAAGCCAATTTTCAATCATCCTTTTTTGAAGAACACTTGAATTTCCTGTAAAATATTCAAATAATATGCTTTTAGTTACCATATAATGTTTTTGTCAATGGCTTACACTTAATTTTTTTCTGATATTACCGATTTTAACCATTGTAGCGCTTTATAAATATGTGCTTCAATGGTTCTTATGGATAACCCCAGTTCTTCTGCGATTTCTTTCTGTTTTTTCCCTTCAAAACGGTGTAATAGAAAAACTTTTCTACATATTGGGGGTAGGTCATTTACTGCATCATTTATTCTCTTTACTAAATCATCCAGATATAAAATATCTTCTGGTAATTCTTCGATTTGGATGTCATCTGCATCTTGTAAACTAATTTTTGAATGTAAGTTTAGGTTTGATTTCAAATGATTTAAACATCTGTTTCTTACAGATTTATAGAGGTAGGCACTATAAGATTTTTGAATGAGTTCATATTTTTTGTTTTTCCAAAAATCAAAAAATAGATCACTTACGATATCCTCTGCTATTTCCTTTGAGTATATAAATCTAACGGCATGACTACATAAACCACCGTAATATTTTCTGAATAATAATGTACAACCTACAGTAGGATCTACTTCAAATTTTTTCCGAATTAATAATTCGAATTCTTCTCCTTCTGTTTTATCCTTTAGTGGAAATTTTTCAATGTAATCTT
>JBMLQR010000242.1:56940-61400 GCA_049241465.1 Saprospiraceae bacterium
TCGAATTCTTCTCCTTCTGTTTTATCCTTTAGTGGAAATTTTTCAATGTAATCTTGGGAGGAAGGATGATGAATCATTCCTTCTTCTCCCAATGTTTTATTACGTTGTGATTTTTCATTTTCCATATTGGGTAAAAGCAGTTTTTGTTATGACAATATTTTTCAATCAACTACTTAGTCCAATGGATAAAAATTACTAAATATTTTTATTTCAAAAAATATGAAGGTTTAAAAATCCATCTGAAAGCTTAATACAGGTATAAATCCTCCTCCGAATCTTGTGAAATTTAATTTATTAGCCACAGCATCATAAGAAACAAAGGAAATATTTCGGTGATTGGTAACATTTTGAATATCGAGAGAAAGATTCCCGTAAAATCCTTTTTTATTAAATCGATAGGCAATCCTGCTGTCTATTCTAAAATAGGGGGTTACCTGTGAAGTCCATTCCTTACCCTCAAGTGGCACATATTGTCCGGTTTTTGCAGAAAGGACTGGATCATAAGGGGAATATCTGAACCCTCCATTGTATAAAACCCTGAAACCTCCCTGTAAGACAGATTGGTTTTTAAAAGTAAATTCTTTTCCAAAAGTTAAGGAGCTCGTAAATCTGGTATTGAATTTTGAGTTGTACCATTGCTGATTGAAAGGAGAATATTGAGATCGAAAAGTAGAAGCGGTTACTAAAAAGTAAATTTTATTGCTGAAAAACTTTTCAATCAATGCATCAAGACCATAATTTAATCCTCTGCCTTTACTGACTACTGAAAATTCCGGAAATTGGTCTTGATTATTCAACATCCAATACAATGATTCCGTATTTAATTCAACGGGAACTTTACCCAATGTTTGGAGATATCCCTCTAAACTAAATTTTATCTGAGATTTGCTAACCGTTTGATAGCTTAAGATAAGATGATTTGCCTGAATTAGCTTTAAATCCTTATTGGGTTGGACAATTTCATTACCTATTTTCTGGCTGTAAAAATAAGAAGCTAAGGGAAGCATTTTACCTAATCTACTAAAAGCTAAATTTAAAGTTTGGTTTTGGGCGATCTTATATGAAATGGCTGCTCTCGGCTCTATGCTTGACGTATTGTTTAAAAAGAAATGCAAATAATGTAGTCCTGTTTGTAAAGTTACCTTTTCGGATAATCTTTTAGAAATTTGCGTATATATTTGACCCTGTTGTGTGCTACCGTTGCCAAATACTGTATTTTTTCTATTGTTTATTTGTTGCGTAACATCACTTAGAGACCTTCTTGGTGCAGTTTCGACATTGTAATCAAAGAAAATTTGGTGAAACATTATTCCACTCTTCCAGGTTGTTCCATCACTTAATTTCTTCTGATAGGTAACCGAAGTTGATATTCTGTCTTCCAGATATTTTTGGGTATTATATCTGTAACGCTCATCTTTTAAGGATAAAGTATCATATTGTCTAAAAATATGACTGGAATTTACAGAAAGAACTGCTTTTATAAAAGAAGATTTATTAATGAGTCTGGTTAAAGTAAAACCGGCAGCACCCATATTACTTCCTTGTATTCTGTCTTCCCAATGATTTGAATTACCAGGTTTCCTTTCTAATGGATCTACGACCGGTGTATAATTTTCAACACTTAAACCGCCCATTCCAAATAAGGTATAGAAAGTTTTTTTGTCTTTACTTTGATAGGCGAGATTAAAACATAAATCCTGAAAATCATTGGAAACTCTTTCTCCAATAAGTTGGAAGCCCATTTTATTAAGTAAACCTAAGGTAGAATATCTATAATTTATCAGATAGGAAGCCTGTTGAGATTTTATTGGACCTTCAGTGGCAAAATCCAGGCCTAATAAGCCTATTTTAACCCTATGTTCTCTTTTTTCCATGTTTCCTTTTCTAAAATGAACATCAAATGTTCCAGATAATGCATTGCCGTATTCAGCAGACATGCCTCCAGTTGAAAAGTCTGATCTTGAAAGTAATTGAGCACTAAAAACGGTAACGCCACCCCCTGATGTTCCAGGTCTGGCAAAGTGATTTGGATTTGGAATATCGATACCTTCTAATCGCCAAAGCATACCAAAAGAAGAATTTCCTCTGATGATAATGTCATTTTCTGTATCATCGCCTCCTCTCGTAACCCCAGGATAAGATATAGCCATTCTTCCTAAATCATTTACACCTGCCGGCATTCTCTCTGTTTCTTCTGCGGAAAAGGATCTTGTACTGACCATGGCCGATTCATTCACAGGTGCATTGGTATTTTGAGAGGCCACCACCTCAACTGCAGAAAGAGATTGAATTTCCTCCTGAAGTTCAATATTTATAACTGTTTCTTTGGCAGAAGTTAAAATGAATTCCTCTGATAGAAAGGTGGCATACCCCAAATAGGTACATCTTATACTTTGTCTGCCAACAGGAACACCTGTCAAAGTGAAATTTCCATTTTCATCGGTTACTGTTCCTATTTGTTTTTCACTTTTCTCTACATTTATTGTGGCAAACGCTAATGGACTTTTTGTCGTTCTATCCTTTACCGTTCCTTTTATGGTTTGCAACTTGATTTGTGCATTGTTGATTAATGGCAAACAAAAAATAAAAAATGCGAGTTGGAAAAATCCATTTTTAACAATATTCATACTCATTTAAATCTAAAAATTAAAAAACGAAAATCTAATTTCAGCAAATTAATTTTATTTTACTTACTTTCGGTCGATTTTCATTTTAAATGTTCATAAATACCTCCTTTTATGTCAAATTCATACCAAATTAGATTTTCCAGTGGCATTAATGAAGTCCGCAATATGGGAACTGATGATTTAAGATCTAAATTTTTAGTATCCAATTTGTTTCAACCTGATCATATAGAATTAGTTTATTCCCTTCAAGATCGCTTTGTATTAGCAGGGGTAATGCCGGTGAAATCAAAGGTAGAATTACTGCCTTTCAACGAAATAACTAAAGCTGATTTCTTTTTGGAAAGAAGAGAATTGGGCATCATAAATGTAGGTGGCAAGGGCATAGTTGAAGTGGATGGCACAACGCATGCATTGGGTAAAAAGGATGCCCTTTACATTGGAAGAGGTAAACAGCATATTGTCTTTTCGTCTGAAAACGAAGCTGATCCTGCCATGTTTTATCTTAATTCAGTATTGGCACACGCTGTTTATCCAGATGTATTTATACCTATAAAAGAGGTGGTTCCCGCTGAAATGGGTGAATTTGAAACCGCTAACCGCAGAAATATTTACAAAATCATTGTAAAGGAAAGATTGCAAACCTGCCAATTGGTTATGGGATTAACCGACTTACTTTCTCCAAGTATCTGGAATACCTTTCCTCCTCATACCCACCTTAGGAGAAATGAGGTCTATTTCTATTTTGATATTCCTAAAGATCAGATTCTTATTCATTTAATGGGAGAGCCTGATCATACCCGACATTTGATTTGCCATAATCATGAAGCTGTTATTTCACCAGAATGGTCTATCCACTCTGGTGTAGGTACTGCCGCTTATTCATTTATCTGGGGTATGGGGGGTGAAAATCTGGAATATAGTGATATGGATAAAGTTAATCCAATGGACCTTAAATAATTGTATATGTTATCAATTTTTAATTTAACAGGTAAAGTGGCCTTAGTGACAGGCTGTAAAAGGGGTATTGGATTTGCTATTGCAGAAGGTCTCGCAGCTGCCGGTGCTGATATTATTGGTGTTTCTGCTACCTTGGAACTACAGCAATCCGATATTGAAAAATCGGTTATTGCTTTAGGTAGAAAATTTTATGCCTACCAATGTGATTTTGCTGACCGGTCACAACTTTATACTTTTCTGGAAATAGTGTCTAAAGAACATCAGGTCATTGATATTCTTGTCAATAATGCAGGTACTATTTTGAGAAACCCTGCCGTAGATCATTCCGATGAATATTGGGACACTGTGTTAGAAATAAACTTATCGGCACAGTTTATTTTAAGTAGAGCCTTAGGAGCTAAAATGATAGAAAATGGGCAAGGCAAAATAATATTTATAGCCTCTTTATTGTCTTTTCAAGGGGGGATTAATGTGCCTGGTTATGCGGCAGCAAAAGGGGGCATTGCCTCTTTAACTAAAGCTTTGGCCAACGAATGGGCAAGTAAAGGGGTGAATGTAAATGCTATTGCGCCTGGCTATATTGAAACAGATAATACCTATGCCTTGAGAAATGATCCAGATAGAAGTACCTCTATCTTACAACGGATTCCTGCAAATCGGTGGGGTAAACCATCCGATTTTGCAGGACCAGCTATATTTTTAGCTTCTGATGCAGCGAATTATGTTCACGGTACCATTTTAACCGTCGATGGTGGCTGGATGGGACGTTAATTTTATATATTAAAATCTCATTTGTAAACCAGCCAGGAAATTGATGCCAAAATTTTCATAATATTGCCACCTTTGGCGTTTATTATTTAAAAGATTGTTGAGCTG
>JBMLQR010000242.1:61500-66158 GCA_049241465.1 Saprospiraceae bacterium
CCACCAAAGGATAGAATTCTGGCGGTATCGTACACCACATCAAATCTTGGAATACTATCTCTATTGGTTAAATATAATGCCAGATTATCAACTGATCTGTGACTTCCTTCAATCCTAAAGGAGATACCTCCAGTTTGCCCTTTTATTCCGGCATATATGTCCGTATTATTAGCATTCTCAATAGATATATTATTTACAATGAAAGGATTTTCAGTGGCTAAGAGTCTGAAGTTTTGTTTTTCAATAGCCCCTTTTACCCCTAAAAAGATGGATAATTTGTCAGCCATTATTTGAAAGTCCGTCTCTACATTCGGAAGAACTACGGCCTGTCCATTATTTAATCCAATTTTTGCACCTACATTAATTTTAAATTTATCAGAATGAAAAGAGTAGGACGGGGCAATGAAAAATTGATTTAATCTTTGTGCCGTATCCGTTTCAAAGCTATATTTTGTAAGGTCACTTAATAATCCTACCGATAGCACATTAGATTCTGAAAGATTATAAGCCAAATTAAATTGTGCTGCTAGTCCATTTTCCTTGTTTTTCAAATTGTCGCCAAAGGAATAGGTAGCCAAATCGGCACGATAATCAAATTTACCAACAGTTGGTAAATGATTATAAAATGAAATTTTCCCTCCAAAATCCTGAAATTGACGTCTTACATCAGCTGGCAAAAAGGTTGATGTTTTATTTTTTTCAATGTTATATTGATTATATCCATAAAAATACCTATTCTGCTGGGCGTAATTGAAATCTCCAGAAATAGTATATCCGGCTTTTGTAAAGACCTCCGCTTTTACAATACCCAAAGATTGAGAATATCTTTGATTCTCCACAGCCTTATGGTTATTCATACCACGATGCTCTACATCTATACTTACCATAGATTGTGGATTTGGCGACAAAGCATAATGACCTATAAGCGCTCTGTTCAAGGGTAATCCAAAACCCAAAGACAAAAATCCAGGGTAATTTTCAGGATTTTCCTCACTGATCATTCTTAAAGGCTTAAGATTTGGGGTTATATAAGAAACCTCGAAAGGACGTAATAGTAAGTTATACTTTTGCTTTCTACCACTTGTATCAGAAGGAAGGAAACTGGCATTTAATTCAAAACGAGGTGTTTCAGGAATATCAGCCTTATAATCTTTTATGACTTCCATTTGTTCTTTGCCTTGTGCAGAAACAAAATGACAGGTAAAAAGTATCATTGAAAAAACAAGGAATATTTTCATAGAATTATTTATTTGTGTTTGCTTCAATTTTGCGTAAAGTTTCTTTTCTGGCATTTATTTCATTGGAAATGCCATCTTCCTGAGCAAAATCAGCCTCAAGTTGATCCAATACAATCTTTGCCTTTATATATTTTTTAATCTCAATTTGAGTATCCACATAAACTAAACCACATTTTGCCGCCCAATAGGCATTGATGTATTCCTGAAATCCAGCCATACTAAATTGTTCGGCTCTCGCAATATCTTTCAGGGATAAATAATATTGACTTATCAGGTAATTTGCTTCGTCTTTTTGTGCAGCATCAGGTTGCTTGCTCACTTGCTCTAAGGCACTTATAGCCTGATTAAATTCTTTTAGCTCTAATAATAATTTTCCTAAATAGTAATTAGCCTCGGTTTTCTCATATTGAGAAATCACTGGGTTTCGTTGAATCTTATCGGCGTATTCCATTAAAATACTTCGGTCCTTTAATTGATAAGCGCAAACAATAATTTGAACCTGAGCCTCAATCTTTTTATCCTCTTCCGAAGCCCTGGTTTCCATTAATCTAAAGTTAGCCAATGCTTTAGTGTAGTTTTTAAGATTTAAATAGGTGAGGGATGCTTTTTCTAATGCTCGCTCAGAAAAAGAATTAGGATAAAGAGCTACCGTCGCTTCATAATCTTGTGCCGCATTGGTGTAATTCTGAATTTTAATGTATGATTCAGCTCTGAAGAAGAAGGCCTTAGCTCTATTTGTTCCGGAAGGGAATTGTTTCAAATAATTTGTGTACCCTTCTACCGCACCTCGGTAATCCTGGTTTTCAAAACGGATGTCCGCTGATCTTATGGCAATTGTTTCTCGCTCATTTGCATTAACCTCGTAGCCAGGTATGCTTGCTTTGAACGCAATAAATTCATCAGGTTTATTGAGTTTATTTAAATAAACTTCTTCTAATCCACTAAGTGCTAAATCTTTATCAGATGAATCACAATTGAAACTAAAAACTTTTTTAAAGTTTTTGATGGATTCAGTAAAGTTATCCAGATTGTAATAACTGGTACCTAATCCATTAAATGCTTCACAAATTTTTTCAGAAGTATTGTTATATTGGCTAACTAATCGCTCATACGCTTTTATTGCCTGTTGCGTTTGATTTATTTCCTGACTAATTTGGCCTATAAGCAATAAAGCATCATCTGCAAGGCCAGATTTAGGATATTTGTTCACTAAACTCTCTAAAAGCGTAATTTCACCGAGGGTATTTCCTTTAAATCCCTCAATAATTGCTTTTTGATACATAGCGTAGTCAATGGCTGGATAATTCTTTTGAATGATTTCATTGTAGTACCTACTTGCCTTTTCATAATTTCTGGAAACTAAAAATACGTTGGCAAGTTGAAGGGTTGCATCACCTAAAATACGTTGATTGATTTCTGGTCTGGCATAATTCTTTTTATTATTGTCAAATGCATCAACTACTTTTTGGAAATAGGAAGAGGCATTGTCCATTTTTTCACTTCTCAGAAAATTATATCCTTGTAAATAGTTGGCAGAAACAATAGAAGTTTCTTCAGGTAATTTTGTGTCAGCTTTGGAAAAATATCTGTTTAAATAACTTATACTTTCAGCATATTTCTTTTCTCTATTGGAAACGTCAGCTAACCAATACAAGGAAATAGCTTCTAAATTTGGCTTAACAGGTGTTTCCAATGATTTTAATAAATAGGATTGAGCCTGTTTAAAATCTTTTTTTTGATGATATTGGATACCTAAATTTAAGTTAATCGTTTGGTTTGCCTCATTTAGTTCTTTTCCACCATTCTTTTTTTGCATTTCCACAAGAAGTTTACCCGCTTCCTGATAATCCCGAAATGAAAGTAATACTTTACTTATGATCGACTGCGCTTCACTAAAATGGGGAGATTCTTTTGGGATTAACTTTAAATCATTCAATGCTTCCCGGTCATTTTTAAGCTCATAAGCTAATTTGCCATGGTTAAACAATGCTTCCTGTTGAATAATTGGATCAAAATTAAGTCTGGCTGCCGCATCGAGAGCTAATAAGGCATCTTGAGAATTATTTGTTTTCAAATAACAATCAGCTAAATAGAATAGGGCATTTTGACCTAAAATATTTTCAGCATCACTTAGGGGCAATAAATTTTCTGCCGCTTCACCATATTTTTTGGCATCATAAAGACAAAAACCTAATTGATATAACTCTTCATCTTTTAGTTTTGTATTTCCCTCTGCATAAGCCTGTAAATAGGGTAAAGCTTTAGAAAATTCGTTCTTTTCAAACAAAGACTGACCAATTAATTGTCCTAATTCCTTCTTGTTTTTTATCTGGGAATCTTCATATTTAGGCACACCAAATCGAATAACTTCATCATAATTTTTTTGAATAAAATAGATTTGAGCTATTTGATAAGGGATTAAATATTGATAATTTTTAACATCCTCTATGGCTTTGAAAGAGGATAGCGCATCCTTGTAGTTTTTTTCTTTGAAATAGCCCATGCCTAGGTAATAATTTCCCGGACCAAAGTATTTACTTTCTTTATTGGACACTACTTTTTTAAACGCCGTAATAGATTCTTTCCATTTTTCAAGGGCAAAATAGGAATAACCAATTTGGAAATTCAGGTATTCGGCATTAGAATTATTTAATCTATTAGGTGAAACTTTAGCATAATAGGTTAATGCTTTTTCAAATTCTTTTTTATTGTAAAAATATTCAGCCAGATTTACAATTAAAGCCTGTGCTGATACATCGGGACTTATTTCTTTAATATAGGTAATTACCGCTAGTTCCGCATCGGGTCTTTCCAGTGCAATAGCACTTTGTAGCATATATTGTTTGGCTAATACCCTTATTTCTTTCCAACGTGGATCACTGGCAAACTGATCCTCTGATAATACTTCATTTAAAACGTTGTACGCCAATGAGTAAGAACCATTTTGATAGTTTTCTATCGCTTTGTTTACTTTATTTTGAACATTGTAGAGAAATGGACTTTCTTGACAAAAAAGGGGAGAAATGGCCCCTAAAAATAAAATGACAAAAATGCTATTTTTCATGAAAAAATATTTAGGCTGAAACGCAATGGTTAAATTGGAATCAATGTAATGAAAGGATTCAAAAGCTAAATGAAATTTAAACCCAATAAATTGTATAAAATGGAAATATTTTAAAAATATTCTGATTTAATAGTCTCAGAAATGATGGAACAAGCCTCTTTAATTTGCTTTTCATTTATGATTAATGGAGGGGCGAAACGAATAATATGTCCATGGGTAGGTTTAGCCAATAGTCCGTTTTCTGCCATTTTTAAACATATTTTTAAAGCTTTTTCTGCATCTTCATCTTTATCAATAACGATGGCATTCAATAAGCCCATGCCTCTGATTTCTTTAACAAAAGGCACACTGCCAAG
>JBMLQR010000242.1:66258-72771 GCA_049241465.1 Saprospiraceae bacterium
ATATCGGGTTTGAATCCAAAATGATCACAACAAATTTTAGCGCCTGTTCGTCCAATGCCAGTTTGAACTTCGTCAGCGATAAATAGTACATTGTGCTTCTTACATAACTCGTAGGCGTCTTTAAGATAATTGGCATCGGGAATGACTACGCCAGCCTCTCCTTGTATCGGTTCAACCATGAATCCTGCTACGTTAGGGTCTTGGAGCTCCTTTTCTAATGCTGAAAGATCATTGTATGGGACTATAACATAGCCGGGCATAAATGGTCCGAATTGTTTTCTGCTTGATTCATCTGTGGAAGAGGAAATAGCACCTAGTGTTCTACCCCAAAAATTGCCCTCGGCAAAAATGATTTTTGCTTGATTCTCTGCAATTCCTTTAACAGCATATCCCCATCTTCTACAAAGTTTAATGGCCGTCTCCCCACCTTCAACCCCCGTATTCATAGGTAGAACCCGGTCGTAACCAAAATATTTAGTTATATATTCCTCATAAGGTCCCAATTGGTCATTGTGGAATGCCCTTGAAGTTAAGGTCAGTTTTTGACTTTGTTCTATGAGTGCATCTACGATTTTAGGATGACAATGTCCTTGATTAACTGCTGAATACGCTGACAAAAAATCATAATATTTTTTGCCTTCCACATCATATACGTAAACCCCTTTTCCTTTTTTTAAAACAACGGGCAGGGGATGATAATTATGGGCGCCGTATTTATCTTCCTGTGAAATAAATACTTCAGATGTAGCGTCAGTTAATGTTTGCATGTTAATGATTTAAACGGGATAAGGAATGATATTTGCACCCAACGCAAGCAATTCATCATAAATGCCCTGTTGTTTATTAAAGTCTAAAGATAATATACAATCTGTTATTAAAGTTACTTTGTATGCTAAACGAAGCGCATCAATACAGGTTTCTTTAATCTCATATTCTAAGGGAAAACCAGAAAAGTAAAGGTGTGTTATTTGGTGATTTTTTAAATATTCTGGTAGAGAGGGTGTGGCCAAATTTGAAACATCAAAAGCACTGAAAATATCTATTTCTTTTTTATTCCCTTTTTCAATTATAAACGGATTTTTACTTTTCAACCAGGGAGGATTAAAAACACCCATTGTACCGGAGACACAGTGAATAGGCCACAAATATTGACTGATATTTCCAATTTTAATCACCTGAGTAGGTTTACGCCAGGGATGACAAGCAGCAAAACTGACATGATCAGCAGGGTGGCTTTCATTTATTGCCACCAAATTTGTCCATAAAGATGAAATAGCTTCTATTTTATCTGAGATATTTTCAAATCCTTCGACGGCAGCATTGCCAAGGGAAGAGAAATCGTTTTGTAATCCAAATATCAATAGGGCACTATGGTTCATAAATACTTTATACTACACTAAAATTTGTCCATCTCTCATTTCCAGACATCTATCGCTCATTTTTGCCAGATCAGTATTGTGCGTAACCAAAACAAAGGTCTGATTGAAATCATTTCTTAATCTGAAAATTAAAGAATGAAGCTCCTGGGAAGATTGGATATCCAAATTTCCGCTGGGTTCATCTGCAAAAATTACGGAAGGCTTATTTATTAACGCTCTGGCAACCGATACTCTCTGCTGTTCACCACCCGATAATGCCCCGGGTTTATGTTGCATCCGGTCAGTTAATCCCAGATAATCAAGTAATTTTTTTGCTTCTTCAATTACTTCATTTTCTGGTCTTTTTGCAATAAATCCTGGAATACATACATTTTCAAGCGCGGTAAATTCTGGCAGCAAATAGTGAAACTGGAAAATAAATCCAATCTCACTATTTCGAAATTTAGCCAACTCTTTGTTGTTGTATTTACTTATATCATTGTCTTCAAATAAAATAGTCCCTTCATCAGATTGATCTAAAGTCCCAAGTATATGAAGTAGTGTACTTTTTCCAGCACCAGATTTACCAGTGATAGCGACAACTTCACCTTTTTTTATAAGGATATCAACCCCTTTTAAAACGCGTAAATTCCCATAATTTTTTACAATTCCTTTTGCTTCTATCACGCGATATTAGATTATAACTGGAAAATCAGGTTCATTTGAAGAATGAATATTAGACGTATGGCTTAATTTCATTTTATGTTGCAAGTTTAACAATTGTAGCACATCGATACAAAACTGGTCTGTCACTAATTTTATAATTGCGTCCACATTGTCGTATCCATCACCATCTCTAAATTTGTAAGTCTGCTCATACAAGCCCGATTCAAACTTAAGGGTGAATCGGTTATCATTTGTAAAAATGCTGATTTTTAATAAAGGATGAGGAATATTGGCCAGTAATCTCATTAATCTTTGATTTTATTCGTTAGTTTAATCACCATGCCTAATAAAAGCCCAAACATCATTAAACTACTTCCTCCCCAGAATAAATTTATACCTGGAAATTCAATGGCTTCAAGCACGATATAATCAGACCGGAGCGCTTCTGTAGAGAAATCAATAGCAATAGGATTATTTTTCATTGGTGAAAAAGCATAAGAAATTTCAGCCTTTTCCGTCTTTGGATCCAATAATGGAAAACGAAGGTGAATGCCTAATGCTGGAATTTCCGCTTTTACATTGAGTGGTTCTCCTTTTCTTATGAGAAAAACAGGCATCACTCTATAGGATTTTCCACTCTTACTCTTTACCATCAAATTGGCACCAACGGCAAGGTCTCCTTCTTCTGGTTTATAGTCAGGCGTTACTGGATTTCTGACATAACCTTCGAAAATAATCTCATTTTCATTTTGAACCATACTTTCATTTACGCCCAGTCTAAATGCTTTGTATGTTAAATCATCTTCAAAGGTGTATAAATCTTCAAAAACACGCTCGGGTAATCTTATTCGGGTGCTCCACTCATTGATTTGAACGGGATAACTGTATAAAAGATTTTCTCTAAGGACAATAACAGGTTTTGCATAAATGACCTTATCATCATCGTCGCGAACCATTTTCATGTCAATCCCTATGGCAAGATCACCTTTTTGTGGTTTATATTCCGGGTGACTTGGAGCGAAATCTACATTGGTTATTAAGATATTGTATTTCCTGACGACTTGGGTATCCTGGTCTTCAATATATTGCGTGTCAGCATGGACAAATGCCTTATTTAAAGAAATATTCAGCGCATTATATTTTAAACTATCCTCCTTTTGCTTCCTTAACTCCATGTCCATTTCCACTTGTGGTAATGAAGCAATGTGAGTGAAAATATCTCTGTCCCAATACCTGTGTGTAGCAGGATTAGAGGCGGCTATTTTTGTAAATGATTTATCATAAATAACCGTAGGCTTTAAGTTAAAGCTATCAATCCTTTGGTTGTCCTTATTGTGTTCTACAAACTTTAAAGTATAAGAACGGGTATAATTATCTAAGCTATCTGATTGATAATTAACTTCATATTGTTGCATTCGCATGGGAGCATCCTTAAAAATAAGGATGTTTTTTCTAAGACTTTCATCGCTTGCGCCCTCAATTAATCCATCCATTATGAAAGGATTATTTGAAATAATTTTCTGATTTAATCCCGATGAAAGAATGCCTATGATCATTAAACCAAAGCCGGTGTGACTGATGACTGAACTTACCCATTTTGTCTTGGTTTGAAAGTAAGATACTAATACCGCAAGATTTGCTACGACGCCGTATAAACTGGCAAAAAGTAACAGATTATATTGCCATGCAGTAAGTTGAAGCCACTGATAAGAAGGGTAGAACAGAACTAAACTAATCAGAAGATGAATACCCGTATTGATCAGAAATTTATTTCTGTTTTTTGCCCAGTTTATTTCTCTGAATCTTAAATATTGGGCGGCACTTGAAAGTATAATCACAAATAAGGCAATCCATATTTGATACTTATTATAATGGGGTATGGGGTCTGTAATGACACTTCCCAGATAGGTAGGTTCAAAAATTTGACGTATTTTGTTAAAAACAGGCAAAGAAGTGGAGCCAGCTATCAAAACACTGGAAAAGAAAAGAACCAAACTACCCATAAAAATCCAGAATTCCTTAGAGCTAAGTGCCTCTTCTTTTTCAGGGGTAGGAATCGTTTTATACCTTAATAACAGCAATAAAAATGGGATAACAAAAACGATACCTAAGAAGAAAAGAAGTTGAGCTTCTAATCCCATTTCTGTAAAGGCGTGTACAGATGTCTCTCCTAATATACCACTTCTGGTCAAAAAGGTGGAATAAACCACCAGGGCAAAACTTAACAAATAAAAGAAATAAGTACTCTTAAGAGATTGCCCCGTACTCTGAGTTATTAGGTGGGTATGAATACCTGCAATGAGAATCAACCAGGGAACCAGAGACATATTCTCCACTGGATCCCATGCCCAATAACCACCAAAGCTTAATGCTTCATAAGCCCAGGCGCCACCCATTAAAATGCCAATACCTAAGATACCGGCACTAAACAATGCCCAGGGAAAAGCAGGTTTTAGCCAGTTTTGATGATCTTTCACCCATAATCCTGCCAATGCAAAGGCGAAGGGTACCAGGGTAGATGAAAAACCAAGAAAAAGGGTAGGAGGGTGGATAGTCATCCAATAATTTTGCAAAAGAGGATTTAAACCGTTACCCTTAATGAGTTCCAAATAATCTGCCTGCCCGAAAATGGGCGCATCCATCGTATCTCTCAATAACTGAAAGGGGCTACTGCCCAGTTTTATACTAAAGGTATCCCAGCCAACGTAAACACCTAAAATCATGCTGCTGAGAACTGCTTGAATCACGGCAAAAATAGCCAGTACAGAGCTTTCCCACTGATTTCTTCTGCTAAGAATAATTAATCCTAAAATGGCATTCCAAAACATCCAAAGCAGAAAACTTCCTTCCTGACCTTCCCAGAAAGCGGCAAAAATATATTGCATAGGAAGCTCGTCAGAAACGTGCGTCCAGACATACTGATATTCATAATACTTTTTTATCATGATAAAAAAGATTAATCCAATCACAGAAAAAACAGCTATTGAATGAGTGATAAAGGCACTTCTGCCAAGTATTAACCATCCCTTTTCCTCTTTTTTCACAAAGAAATAGTAGGAAACAGCACTTAAAATACTACTAATAAAAGTAGCGAGAACAATAAAATGACCAAGTTTTCCTGCCCATAAATGTTCTCCAACATAGTTGATTTGATCCATTATAATTAGCTCCTTTTTTCGCTTTTAATGTAAATTTCTTCGTCTTTATACTTTGACGGGCACTTCATAAGCAAATCTGAAGCGTAAAAAACCTCCCCTTTCATCTGCCCCGTGACAACGATTTGTTCTGATAATTCAAAATCCTGAGGCTTTGCAGCAAATAAAATGACTTTTTTTTCCATTCCTTTAGAATCTTTGATAAAAAAACTAAAGTAGTTAGGATCTTTTTCCGGGTTATAGTCCATTTTTTTATCCTTGGACAGATTACCAGCAATTTTCACCGTGCTTTCATTCTGAATTGCTTCAGAAAACGTAGCATAAGTGCTCATGTCTTCTGCCGCATTAAACAGTAAAAAAATGGAAATGCCAATTAAAACCATGGCCAAAATATACATCCTTTTCATAGTGATTATTTTTTTTCTCTGCAAAGTTAACGTCAATACATTACTATTACATAATTAATCGTCACAATGTTGTAAAAGTTGTATTATTAGATTTTGGATTTTAAATTGAACAAATTTCTCCTTATTTTGCAACCCTAAATAATTATATATGGGACGTGCCTTTGAGTATAGAAAAAATAGAAAGATGAAGCGTTGGGCCAATATGGCGAAAACCTTCACTAAAATTGGACGGGAAATTGCTATCGCTATTAAAAGTGGTGGCGCAGATCCTGAATATAATTCTCGCCTTAGAATGGCCATTCAAAATGCTAAGGCTGCCAATATGCCTAAGGTAAATGTGGAAAACGCTATTAAGAAAGCTACGTCCAAAGAAGCGGAAAGTTATGATGAGGTAGTTTATGAAGGTTATGCTTCTCACGGGGTGGCTATTGTTGTGGAGGCTGCTACTAATAATTTGAATAGAACCGTTGCCAATATAAGACACGTTTTCTCAAAATTCGGTGGTTCTCTTGGTGTTTCGGGTTCTGTTAGCTTTATGTTCGATAGGAAAGGGGTGTTCAGAATTAAAAATTCTGGTTTCGATTTAGAAGAACTGGAACTGGAATTAATCGATCATGGCTTAGAGGAAATAAAAATTGAAGACGACCAGATTGTACTGATCACCGAGTTCGAAGATTTTGGAAAACTTCAAAAGGCGTTGGAAAACAAACAAATTGAACCAGAACAATCAGAATTTTACAGGATTCCAAGTCACACAAAGTCATTAACCGATGAACAAGTGGAGGACGTAGTGAATCTAATTGAAAAAATGGAAGAGGACGAGGATGTCCTGAATGTTTTCCATAATATGGATATGAATTAAAAAGATAAAGTTCGATAATTTTTTATCAAAAGTAAAAGGCTGTCTAAAAATCATACATGGATTAA
>JBMLQR010000243.1:0-1196 GCA_049241465.1 Saprospiraceae bacterium
ATGGTTTGCCCCTTACTTATTTCTGTTTGGTAAATCTTTCTTCCATTTGCATCCAGCAGGGTAACTTCCAGATCAGAGGGAACTAATCCGTTGACCTGTATGGCAATGAGATCTTGAGAAGGATTCGGGAATACTTCTATGGCTAATTTTTTTAATTCATTGTCTGTTACAGAGGTTGTGGTGCTTTTATAAGTGGTCGTGGTTTCCGTTACACTGGTTACCGAGGAACCCGTTTTTACACCATAATAAGTTGGTCCTATGATATAAGGAAAGGCCGAATTATGATTTGCATCCACCGTGGCGAAATAACAATAAGTGCCATTTGGATACTCTGGGGTCACACAAAATCTTCCGTTATGTACATCCAGGTAACTTTTATCTGTCGCATTTAAAACCCAGACATAGTCTTCCGCAAAAGTACCCAATGGATATGTTGTGCTTACAGCGGGCCCGTCAGAAACATCTGTTCCGTTGGCATGGTGCGTCCTTACCGTAATGTTTCGTAATTGATAACCCGATTTCATGCGGGTGATACCACCCGTCCCATCGGTATTGGCATAACCATAAGCTCCATAAATGGGAAAGCCATCTGCCGCAAAAGCAATTAACGGGGAATGTTTTTTAGGGTCAATCGTGTATAATCCGTCTGCATCATATAAATTGCAAATCGTGGAAACTACTTTTAAATCGAGTTTGAACGCACTTGGATTCTGATGATGATGATAATTGGTTCCTGCCGGGTGTCCTTTTGAACAATCAAAACCTAATCTCTCATAAACAATGGCGTCCCGATTCCAGGCGTTGGTAGCCGTTGGTCCTCCTGGGCAAGATGCTCTACCTGGTCCACCACAAAAGGCATTGGTACTGGTGTTCCAGCCAACGCCATCCCTGTAATCAAATATGCTTACCCCATTGATAAATACCCCAACGGTACCCAGCCCTAAGGCTGTTTTTGTTCCTTTGTTCTCCGTTGGATTTAATGGATATTTATAAATCGCATTCTGATTTCCTGCCTGATTAGGATTTCCATCCCCATTAAATGGTCCCACCGGATATGACGGTACACCTGTTGTGCTCACATATACCCAATTGGTGGAATACCGGACTAACTGGCAATTCACTAAAATACCATTTGATATCTTGGTAGAATTTCCGGAAACATAATAACTTCCCGTTTTGGTCGTATTTTGTAACCA
>JBMLQR010000244.1:0-1654 GCA_049241465.1 Saprospiraceae bacterium
TCAAAAAGATTGTCTGACCGATGTGGACATACTGACCTTCTGAGCATTGAAAAAGTATAGCTGTTTATTATAAAAATACTTGAATCTGGGTCGATTTACAGGTAATTCATTTGAATTAGGAAGATGCATTTTCAGCGTACAATCAACGTTTCATAATTAAAGCAAAGGGTTTGTAAATGTAAATATTTATTTGTGAACCCCCTAATTTTAAATTTAAAAGACAATTAGGGTCAATTTTAATATATATTTCGAAAAATGGCATAATATTAAATATCTTTCACAAAAATAAAGGTGCTTCTTGTTCCTAAAAGTAATTCCTTGAATCTGAAATAGCGTTTAATTGAATTTGGTTATCTTGTTGATTGATAATTAAATATTTTTAAACAATGAAGCATAATAGAATCATTTTACTCCATGGCTTTAATTCTGGGCCAGGTCAGAAAGCAGAGGAAATCAAAGCATATCTGGAAGAACATCTGATGGAAGCTGATTATGAATTAATAGCACCGCAGCTTAGTTATGAACCTAAAAAGGCAATAGATGAAATAAACCGGCTCATTGAAGAACACCAGACAGGAAGCGTATTCGTGGTTGGTACCTCATTAGGAGGATTTTACACCAACTATTTCCGAACAAAATTCAGAGATGACAGAGTGGTAGCACATGCCATCAATCCCAGCTGGAGACCTACACTCACTTTACTTCCCGCCAGGGATACAGTACAGGAAAATTTTAAAACCGGAGAAAAATGGATATTTACATCCGAATATATGGATCAACTCAAAGAGTTTGAACATTTTGTCCTTACAAATCTGAAGGACTATAAGGGAAATAAATATGCCATTCATCTGGCAACGGAAGATGAGTTATTAAATTTTGATGAACTTCGGGCATACATGAAAGAAAATGAGGTAAACCCTGACCTTTATTTTTATGAAACAGATCATCGTTTTGGAAATATTAAAGAAGTGATGGAGATAATGTTAGGTTAAGGATGTTGTTGTGAAACAAAATGAGTAGTAACTACGTTGTAACTACATAAATGTAAAAATATGATATCTATTCAGGTTTCAATTGTTCAGGTTGGAAACTCAAAAGGGATTAGATTAAGTAAAACCCTTTTAGATAAATACCAAATTACCAATAAGGTAGAATTGGTTTTGGAGAATGATTATATCATTCTAAAACCGGTTACCGAACCACGAAAAAACTGGGAAAATGCCTTTGCAGAAATGCATAAAAACGGAGATGACAAGTTGCTTATAGATAGTGTATTTGATGACGAAAAATGGGATTAAACGATGCCAACTTTTTTACAATATGACATTATAGTTGTTAATTTAGACCCAACTATGGGTAGCGAAATTAAGAAAAAACGCCCATGTGTTATTGTTTCGCCAAACGAAATGAACAAACATCTGGACACGCTTGTCGTTTGTCCTGTAACCTCCCAATCAAGAAACTATCCGACAAGGGTACGTTTTGATTTGGATGGACAAGAAAATTGGATAGTAATAGATCAAATTCGGGCCATAGACAAGGGTAGGGTAACAAAAACGATAGGATTTCTGGCAGAAGTAACAATTAAGCAAGTGAAGGATATTTTCAAAGAAACCTACATAGACTGAGTTGAAGACGTGACGCCTCGAACTTC
>JBMLQR010000245.1:0-2362 GCA_049241465.1 Saprospiraceae bacterium
TGGAAGGCATCTCGTGCGGGAGTTCGGAATACATGAAGTAACGATTCCATTGTTTGGATATAAAGTTTGGCCAAATAAGAATATCCTGACCCTCTATTTTCGACGAATGGGTAGTATAAACTCTATCTAACTTTTTTTCCTTGCCATCGATGGTTTTTAGATTTAGCGTAACCATCAAGTTATTTTTAGTCAGATTAGGATCAAAAACTGCTTTTAATCTTGAGTTAATATTTCGGTCTTCAACGCCAACCAGCGATGCAATATTTTTTCCAAAAACATTTAACCCCAAAGGACTTAAAGGAATGGCAAAGTAAAATTTGTTCTGTCCGTCTTTTGACTCAGCTTGTAAACAACAAATAGGCTGTTTGTCAATGTTTTTCTTCACATCTGAACTAAAGGAAAATTGTGCAATAACAGCGGACTCAGACAATAAGAGATCTTTAGGGTCAAACTCGAAATGATTATAATCAGGTTTATAATCATAAATTAAACCCTCGGAACCAAATAATTGGATTTTATGGTTAAACAAAATATCAAAAGGAGGTAGAAACTTATCAATGGGTGGTGCACTGGCATTTTCTAGATTGATATTTTTAGCATTAGCATGCTTTTCAATTTCTCTTATCCAATTCCTAAGATTAGTGGTAATATTCTGTGTTGAGGGTTGAATTTTTTTACTAAGCTTATTGAAATACTCTTTAAATGTATTGATTTTAGGAACCAAGTTATTCAAATAGCCATAAAGTTGCAATACTTGATCGTCGGAAATGTCATATCGAAGTGGATCTCTGAATCTATTCGTTGAACTTGAATAAAACGAAGAAGTTCCGGACAATTTATAGGAAACTGCTGTAAATAAAAGAGATTCAGGCGATGTACCACCTATAACGTTTTTTTTGTAAGTTATAACGTCTATAAAGGGTTCATTCTCTTCGTTATTATTTTGATTTTGTTCACACCAAAGCGGTTTTTTGTCAAACAACAAATTACCAAAAGCCCCTTTAGGTTCATATATATTTCCCGTATCCTTTACCCTTTTATTGTCTGAATAGGTCAAATAAATTCGTTCTACCTCAATATTTGCATAATCAAGGGCAATACAAGCAATCAGCCCTCTCCATTCGTCAACTAATGTTGAATAGAAATCTAATAAACCGGAGGAGGTTCCATTTGAGTCCTTTGGATGATCAATGGCAAGTTTAAACAGGTTTGCTCTTGCAAAAATAGTTGGCATACCAGAAACGATGGGTGCAATATTTGCATTAGCTTTTCCATCATTTGAGATATTAAGGTCAGGGGTTATAATGTCCCGGGTAAATGACTCTATTTGCTCACTGATATTATTCCATTTATATGGATCTCCATTAGGAATACTATTTTCATTAACCTTTATAACAAGTGGTTTAAGTTTAGTCATAGTCCTTTAATTTTATTTTTTAATAAAATTTTGTGAAATCATGATGCCGTTATGAATATGGGCAAGAAATTTTTCTTTCGTAGAATTCACATTTTGATTTGATTCTGGCTTTCCTTCCTTTGTTAGTTTTGTTATGAAGGTATCATATCTACTTTTTATTATAGATGATTTCCAGTTATGTTTGTTATCCAAAAATAAATTACCTACATCCAAATTCCTTAACTCTTTAAGAGAATCCTTAAAAGCATCCTTGTTAAATAGAAAATTGCCAGGTAAAATGGAATTTCTTATTTGATAAATCCAACCTGGCACAAATAAATTTTCAGAAGAAAAAGAGTAGGCAAACATTTTTAAATATTCATCAATTTGCTTGGTCTCGTCATCTGTTATAGTATTATAATCTTTTATATTATTTTTATCTAGCTGGGTGATAAATCCTTTTGTTCCAAGTGAACCATTTCCTCCTCCATTCTTCGAAAGAACGATATGTGCAAAGGATAAAAAAGCACCTATTTTATTTAAAAATAAATCACCTTTTTCGCTCCCTACAAAATCGGCACTAGTCAGTTCAAAAATGCCATTTTCATATTTAATTGCACGGAATAAATATTCAATCTTATCTGTTTTCTCGTAGTTTGCCGTATTAAAAAATTCAAATGCAGCTGCTGCGCACATGAGTTCTAAAATATGGCAATTATTTTTCTGAGTACTTCCTCCAGTAATGGTATTATTATCCTTTTCTTCTAATAATGATTTACTCTCCACTGGCCAACCAATATGATACATCTTGTTATAAACAGATTGAACAGTAGGATCATTTTGATAAAATTGTAAGGCGGCCTGACTATTAATTGGAAAAAAAGAGGAGTCCGCAATGACGCTATTCTTTTTTTCCGATAATTGGTTTTGATTGGGTTTATTAAATGAAAAATATTCAGTTAATAA
>JBMLQR010000245.1:2462-5964 GCA_049241465.1 Saprospiraceae bacterium
GAGCCTAAATGCGTTTGTGCCCTGTAGCCGTGATCCAGATTGAATTCCTGAACTGTTTCTTTATCAAGAAACAAGTCGGAAATCATTTGATTATGCCTATTAGTACGTTCGTCCCCTTCTCCCAGTTTAGAAATATTTTTATAAGTATTTCGCTGGGCACTTGAATAATTAATGTAAAATTTAAATATATTTAATTTAGAAGAAAAAAAGGTATTCGTATTTGGTGTTCCACCGTTTTGACGACCATTTTCTGATTTTACCTGATTATAAGTATTAATTAAATTCCAGGTCCTTCCCATATTTCCGTTTGCCTGGTCAGTATCTAAAGTAAGAATTTCAATTTCTTTATTATCAAACATGCCAATGGCGCATAAATGAACAAAAGATTCCAGGCATCTCATACCGGTACCTCCAATGGCTATAACAAAAAGTTTTTCTTCCATGATTATTACTTATTACTTTTTTTTAGGAAACCAATGACCTAACTTGATAATGAGAGTTGACTTACTTATTAATATTCCTGCTATTATATAGGAAATAACCCCAATTAACATATCTCTCGGTATAACCTCTATAAACCGATTATAAGCTCTTCGACTTTCTTCTGGATCAGGTGCTAAATAAAAATAGGCTAGCAACCAATATATAATTGGATTGAGGATAGCAAATACCCAAAATACAATTCTTCTTTTATTATCATCTTTAGGGTTTATACCACCCTCAAATTGAATTAAAATGGATATAATGGCTGCTAAAAGTAATATTGCGAGAGCCACAGCAACGGCTGGAATTAAAGTAACCATGATAATTAAGTTTAGTTTTCAGTTTGGAATTTTAAAAATAATGTGTAAACAATTCCCTTAGGATGAATTTGAGATTCCTGCAGTACGTTTCTCAATGATTCATATAAAGAAGTATTCTCACCTGTTTGAGCATTAATGGCCGAAATCCATTTAAAATCATTTAATGAAGTATTATTTATATTTTCTTCTACTTCATTGATAATGAAATCAATTCTATATAAACCACCAGCATTAGGAATATTTTCAATAGAATAATTTTTATGCAAAATGAGCTTAAGTTCAACCTGTTCGGGTTTGTTTTTTATTTGCTCTTTATAAATAGGGTCTAAATCAAACAATTCCTCTACTTTCTGATAGCTTGCCTTATTTGGTGAATAGATGTAATCACTTTTTATTTTATCTGTATTTTTTTCAAAAATTTCATTTACCAATTCATCTTCCCTTAATTCTTTCGCCCAAACCTTATTACCCCCTTCATCTTTGGTAAAAGATACTTTCATATTTTTAGCTTTCATACATCTGGCAAAATGGGTGAAATCTTTTGAGATTTCATTTACATCGACGCGAAAAGAATTTATTTTGAATGCTTCCTGGCTTCCGAGGTTTAAGAATATTTTCCTCGTGAAAACACCTTGGTCACAGTTTTCACAATCAATGACAAAGGGTTCAATGACTTCCTTATCAAAATTCTCGTCCCATGGGGTATTGAACTCTAAATATTCAAAAGGCTTATTTTGCTTTAGAAAACCATTATAAAAATATTTTATCTCTTGATTGAGGTCTTTGCTGGTTAAGCCATTTTTATCTGATCCTTCATAATTATTTTTAACAGATATTGATGCTGGATTTAATTCATAAATTTTATAATCAAAGCCTCTGCCTTCTATGGCTTTATTAAAATTGTGTATTAAACTTTTTTCAGTTACGTTACCATAAGTAAATACCACAAAAAACAAGTGTTTATCTGATTCAAGCCTTGTTTTCTTATTTACCTCATGGTATTTATTGTAAAAAAATGTGATTTTATTACCTGCTTTAATCCATTCAAGAAAAGAATCTTTAGCATAAGCGTATAATTCTTCTTTCCCGTCAGGTGAATATTCCTCAAAATCTGTGATAAGTATCGCGTCATTTTTTCCGGTAGTAATTCTTTCTAAAGACTCTTTGATAGGAGCCATTATATCTTTATAATTTGTTTCATTTGTAACAAAATTGAATAAATCCTTAGAATCCCTAAAGGATAAATTCCCTATTCCGTTGAATTTCTTTTTGCCTAATCCAAACCAACTAATACTATTTTGATCGTTCACGAACTTTTGAGAAATAGCTTCAATAAATTGTTTGTTTGTTGGATTAGAACTATATGCTTGGATTAATCCGTCAGAAAAGTCGATATAAATGGATTGTTGACCTTCTGCGGTTAGGTCTGTTTTATTCTGATTATCATCAAAGTAGGCATTTAAATAATTAATGGGTTTTTCCAATGGCTTGAATGAATCCCAGACATCTATAGGGGCTTCTTGCCTTCCACAACTATAACTTAGGAATAATACAAGAATTAATCCAGTTGAAATAAAGAAACTAGAATATCTTTTCATCTGTTGGAGCTTTAAGGTTCAATAGGAAATAACAAGATTTAAAACTGGCTAAATCATTTATGTTTTGGTGAATCTAATACGAAACTTTTATTTATCCTAAAACAACTAGGGGAACCCCTATTTCCCCTATCTCTTCCCCTATTATTTATTTTACAAAATATTGCATTACATATATTTATACATTGAATTAATATTGTATTCAATAAATAATTTTCCACTCTATCAACTACTGAAAAATACGTCCATAGATACTTCGGTGTGTATTTCTTCCTTATAATACTTATTTTGAATGGCAGGGTAAGTTGTTAGCAATGTGGTGACAACCGCCTTTTTAGTCTGGGTGACGTATTGGAAAATGGTTCGCTTTTGTCTTAAGCTGGCAGCATATTCTTTGGAAATTATAAATTCATTGGTGGTGAATTTTGCCTCACATAAATGGATGATACCATCATTTCGTTCAATAACCATATCTACTTGTGCACCTGGCATTTCTTCATTTCCAGGAAAATTCCAGGAGTTTACTTTTGTATATACCCCAGAAATCCCTAAACTATGGTGAATCGCGTTTAAATGGGTCAGGCAGATGTTTTCATAAGCATAACCCGACCACGCGTCGAAATGGGCGCTATTGGACAAGCTTTGCCATACATTTTTTCTCGATGAGGTATTTCCATCGATAAACTTCAGGAAAAAAATACTGTAGAAATCTACCACTTTATATATCGTATTTTTAGATTTTTTCCCAAAGGGAGGAACAATCATAATAAAGCCGCAGTTAATCAGGTTGTCTAAAGTTCTGGAGAATGTGCCACCTTTTGGCGTTTTGGTCTTTTCAGAAAGTTGCTTTCTATCCATACCATAGTGGTGCTTTACCAGTTCCTTAACAATGTCTAAATGATTCTCTGCATTTTTGAAAAGAGAATGATATAACGGCTTAAATTCATCAGCTAATAAACCACCTTCCTCAAAACATAATTCGTCAATAATCTGATGGACACTTTTTCCGGCCTTTATGGCATTTAAATAAAAAGGGATGCCACCCATAACCATATACAATTGGACCATCTGGTAAGAGGTAAATGTTAAATTTCTATAAGAAAA
>JBMLQR010000246.1:0-1831 GCA_049241465.1 Saprospiraceae bacterium
CCAAACCAATAAAATGAAAAATGGTTATATCCCTTAGAAATTTCGTATCTCTTTTCTCTAAAATTTCGGCTAAAAGTCCTTTCATCCTCAAGGAATTCTTTTCGTCGTCCAGAATAATGGCTATCCGACTTGTTCTAAGATAATTCTCGTTTGCGTTGATTACCAAATCTTGCATGAAAAAAGATAATTTGACATCATCCGTAAGGGTGGGGAATAAGCTAAAGTAGTAAACAGGGAATAAGGTACCGGCTTCTTTTTTTTCATTTACAACCTTGGTTAAATTTGGCAAATTGTGCTTAAATACCGCATTTCCATCAAGTTTGGCATGGATAATGTAATTTTGAAAGGTGGAATCAGGATTTGTTGTAGCCTCACAAATAAGATGTAAAGACCTGTTGTTCATTTGGCTTAATAGGTCCTGGCATACGGAAAGAGTAGCTTCAGGTTCGATGTTCTTTATATCGATGGTTATATCTGTTTGGCTCATTTGTGGTTATTTAATAAAGAATTTGACAGCTGATTCATGAATCTTTCATATTGTAAATTTGCTTGTTGAAATTCAATGTGACGCTTTTCGTATTCCTCAAATACTTTTTTTTGCTCTTCAATGTTTGTATGAAGATTAATTCCATATTCTCTCAACTCATCGACTTTCAGGCTATTAGTTGAACTACCTCCCTTACTTTCTTTGAAATTCATGTTAATTTGTTTTACAAGAATATCCAATAGAAGATGGAGGTAGGGCATGTACATATCAGAAATTATATAATTTCTTGGCTTAAGGTGAATAAAGTGGTTCGAACACACTAATCTGTCGTTTTCACCTAAGGATTCAAATGTATGTAGCATCGAGAATCCTTTGATCCTTCCCCTTATAGATATCAAAAAGTCAGAAGGTTGTAGAAGCTTTTTTATGGGTACGGGTGTCTTATCCTTTTCATTTATTTCATTGGTTTCTGAACTATCTTCATCAAAAATACCCGGCTCTAAAATATTTCTTTTGTTATAATCTTGAATAGGTAGATTCATATTTTTATCGTCGTCTATGAACGAGCCTAATTTCAAATAGGTAACTCTATTTCCATCCTTGGAAAAAGTTCCATAGTTTGCTTCATTCAGCCCGAGATTGCACTCAAATAAATCGTCTATCAGATAAGATTTTAAATTATCGGACTGAAAAAATTCTTCGCTGTTTTTGTAAAAATCTGGGTCTATTAGAAGTAACATACTTTTTTTTGCGAAGGTATAAAAAAATTAATTGTAAAAAAAGTTTTATCTTTATATCCGTAGTCATTTACTTTTATATCAAGTGTTTATATAGATTTTGTTTTAATAATAGATTTGGCCATAGTTTGAGTCAATTGACTCAAAGTAATATAAGGGATATACAAAACCGATACCACTGGCTGAAATGGGATATGCCACTTATTTCTTGTTCCAGAAAAAGTAAATCAATTTAATTACTCGAAAACACTCTATCAGATGGTTGAATATTTACCTTAACGGGAGAAATCAATGCATCTGATAGATTTGCGTTATTGAGGTTTATCCCTGTCATGTTGGCAGAAGAAAAATTTGCTTTTGTAATATTTGCCATATCAAAATTGGCACGGGTCAGATCGCTATTTGAAAAATTTGCGTTTTTGCATTCTGAACCACAAAAATCAGCTTCTTCTGCATAGCACTTATTGAAATTTGCGTTTTCCAGATTTGATTTTATAAAGCAACCTTTAATAATTCTGGCAAAGTCAAAATTGATGTTTTTGAGTTTTGCCTCCTTAAAGTTCACCTTATTTAATAAAGAATGGGACATGTCACATCCGCTCAAATC
>JBMLQR010000247.1:0-2490 GCA_049241465.1 Saprospiraceae bacterium
ACCGGGTAAATCTGTCCAATCAGAAAAATCTTTTCTTTGCTGCCATTGAAAATCCAGACGGCCAAATCCTGGTCTATTTATCGTCGGCGTTAGATTAAAAGGACTACCAAAACACAAATTAATTTCTCTGTACGGTAATATAACTATTGATGTTTCCCCGACATTCCATTTTATTTCATTGGAGAATAGTCTGTTACAAGTTATTCCCTTAATCTCCATCGAAACACGGAAAGCATAATTCCCTAACCCATTTGTTGTATAGAGAATAGAGGTATCTCTGGTTTCCGATAATAATTGCCATATACCCGTATCCCTTTTAACTTCATATCTGTAGGTAATAGAATCAGGTAAATTGGTTAGACTTTTTAGCACCAAGGTCAATTTACTTGCACCACCTAAACAAAGCGTATCAGCTGGAGAAGATAAAACCAGGGAAATCAAATTGGAAGTATCTGATTCTATAAGGCCAATATTTGAATAGATAGAGTCACAATTGGCATAATTAGAGGGTAAGAATCTCACTCTGATATAAGATTTTCCCGCTGCAGGCGCTTGGTAGGATAGAACCTCCGTATTAAATCCAGACACATTATTCCAATTATTTCCATTGGAACTTTGTTGCCATATATAAGTACCAGGCAGATTTGGCGTCGAGGTAGCAGTTAAACTAATACTTTCCCCAGGGCATAATTTTGAAGAAGGGAAAAGCACTTTAACAGAAGGAATGGTATCTACCCTTACCGGTAATTGATTAGATATCAACTCTGGACAAGAAGCTAATTTCCTTTTATATTTTAGTCTGAAGGTATAAAAACCTGTATTCAGATTATTATTGTTGTAGGCCGATAAGTTAGCACCGGGTATATTACTCCATATTTGAGTCTGACTGTTCAATTGTTGCCATTGGTAATCAAATCCAATACTTCCTCCTGTTGGAGCTATGGAAATGATTTGAAATGGTTTGCCCTTACAGATTAAAGAATCATTAGCAACCACATTGACTAAAGTAGTATCTAAAATATCAACTTTGAATGCCTGAGAAATGGCTGTTTGGCATGATGAAGGTCCATCGACACTAACTCTGAGTTGATAAAATGAAGAAGTAGGTTCACTTCCCGAAAGAACGAGATTTGTTCCTGACGCTGAAGGCAAACTGTCCCAGGCAATACCATTTACACTTTTAAACCACTGTCTTCGAAGCAATGTAGATGTCCAGGGCGAAAATAATTTCTCTTTTAAGGTAACGGCATTTCCTAAACAGATGGTCGTTGAATCCGTTGTTTCTATGGACACCTGGGGTTGAATAATAACTCTTACTGTAGCAGGTGCAGAAGTGATTAATGGACAATCGGCCCCTGGGGCACTGAGTTGAAAACGATAGGTGAAATCACCACCTGGCTGTGAAATAAATGAATAGGTACTATCTATGCCTGTAGATACGGTATTCCAGGTGAGACTGTCTATCCTGGATTGCCATAAATATTGTAGATTATACCTTCCTACATTTTGGGTATTCGCATTAAAAATTACCTTCGCATTTTCACAAAAAACAGTATTATTTACTCCGATAGTGGCTGTAGGACATTCTGCTGCAATAAATTTCTCCTGGTTGACGGCTATTTTAATTAATTTTCCTGCGCCCGTCAAAAACAAGGTATCATTTCTATTTAACTGGCCATTATAAATAGATGAGACTAATTCAATCTGCGTGGTACCTATTCCTGTATTTTGGCTTAAGGTTAACCAACTACTATTTTTTGAAATATTCCATTCTGCATTTCCAGTAATATTGAGGATTCTTTTTCCTCCTGCCGCTTTAAAATTAAAAATCAGGGAGGATGCATCTAATGTAAAATCAGTAGCTTCACAATTTGTAAGACAGGAAGCCTGAGCAATCGTATTTCGAATAACATTACCAGGCTGAACACCAAAACCAAGAGAAAAATTAATCCCTACCCTTCTCAGATGACAGTAGGACATAATCGTTCCACCAGCGGCGGGTAAGCCAAAACTATTACACCCACCTTCCGTAGAATAACAACCATCGATAGCCGTATTATTGCCATTCCATACGCAGGCATGCGTATGACTTGAACCGAGGGTATGACCCAATTCGTGCGCCATTACAAAAACACTCCATGAATACGTTGGGAAATTTTGAAAGGAGTCATCAATACTGGCAAAACTTAATCGAAAACGGGTAGGTGAACAAACACCGCGCACCCAGGCGATCCCTCCACTGGTTTTATAGGAAATCAACTGTCCAATATCCCCGGTAAATGAGGTTCTTGTTGCCCCAAACTGGGTAAGCATTTGCTCTGAATCGGAACCGTTATAGGGACTGGGAATATCCCATATTTTCACTCCAGAAAGCCTTATTTGCACACCGTCGTTTGAAAAAAGCGTGCTAACCTGGTTAAAAAGACTTGTTAAGAATTGTAACGAGGGCGCTACACCACCCTTATCTTGAAAAATATCATAATCAAGCTC
>JBMLQR010000248.1:0-10288 GCA_049241465.1 Saprospiraceae bacterium
GTATTATTCGTTCGATATGGTATAGGTCTTTTAACCATTTTAGCTATTTACCTATTATTACCTAAGTCATTAATGAGCAGTGTTTTGATAGCATTGGTGATTTTACCGGTAGGCATGAGCGTTTTACTATTTTCAGACGAGCTTGGTTTCGATGCAAAAATAGCTGGAACGCTGGCAAATCTCTCTTTATTATTAAGCTTTGGCTTACTTTGGCTTGTTATTACCTGGTTACAACTTTACTAAATTTTAGAAGAATTTAGTAGCCTGGTAATGGCGTACCATTTTCATCAGTTGTTAGTATGTCAGAAAAATAATTGAAAAATGGTAACATTTGACTAAAAGTATAAACTGCTTCCTCTATAAATTGATTAGACAATACCTCATCATCGGAAAATTTCCTTATGAGGAGATACTGTTTAAATTTTAACCATTCTATATTTTCGTGATCTTTTGAAAATAATTGAGGCGCCGTTTTCAGTTTCTCTCCCTGCAGTTCACCAAACAATTTCTTAAAATCAGGTGCTTCCGTTATTTTTTTTATGGTAGAAGAATCTACAGCTAATTCCTGTCTGATTCTTTTCACATCGGCTGGTTCCGGATCCCAAAAACCACCTCCAATAAATGATTCACCTGGTTGGATATGCAAATAATACCCTCCTCTTTTCCATTTAGTAGCTCTGGTAATACCCACACTAAAATGTGTTTTATAGGGTAATTTATCTTTGGAGAAACGCACATCCCGATATATTCTAAACACATTTTTTCCCTCCAATAGATCGAAGGACTCCATTTTCAAGTATAATTCATCAGAAAATAATTTGAAATGAGCAAGTTCTTTTTGGAAAACAGGCTTGTTTAAGGTAAACCATTCACGATGATTATTTTGAGCTAAGGTTGAAAGAAAGTCCAGAAGAGATTGAGTAAGTTGCATCTTTTGTAATTTAAAATAATATAACGTGCTAATATCAATCAAAATTAACAGATTAAAACAAAAGATGTTAATAAAAAATGGGATGCGAAAAAATCGCATCCCATTACAGTAGGGTTAACATTAAAAGGTGTCTGGAAGTAATTTTGAAACAAATTTAATTTATTATAAATAATTATGATACTACATGATGATGCAGTCTTTTTAAAGTATTACTATTGTCATTAAATCTTCGTCAAATCAAAGAGAAAAAAAAGGCCTGCACCTTAAAAGAAAGATGCAGGTTACTATTACTCTCGATTTAAGTTGTAATAATAAACAATAGCTAGTATATATTTACTACATTTATATGTGGTAAATCAATTATAGTCTATTTTTAAAATTTAAAAATAAGCTACAATATTGACCATAACCTATTGATTTTATAGGAGACTAAAGCAAGTTTTCTAAGGTATTGGATACATAATTAAAAAAAAATTATTTAAAAACCTTTTAAAATACCTTGCTTAAAAGAATTTTCACCCCATAAAAAAAGGCTACAATAAATTGCAGCCTTTCTAACTTGGAGTAATTATTCACTAATGTTGAATAGTAAGATTCACTATTGAATAAACAAATATAAACTTAAATGTCTGATAATTAATCTACATGAAAATGTAGGTGTACTAAATTCAGTATAAATCCACCGGAAATCGTATAGAAACAGTATAAAAATAGTATAAAAGCAGTAGTAAAACAGTAGTAAAAATTTAAAATACAGTAAATAAATAGAGGTCAAAAAAATCAAATCTCCTTGTTTTTTAGTCTTTTGTATGCGTAATCAGCTGCTCTGGCGGTCAAAGCCATATAGGTTAGAGAGGGATTTACACAAGATGCAGAAGTCATTGCAGCGCCATCTGTGACAAAAACATTATTGCAAGCATGCATTTGATTAAATTTATTGATCACCGAAGTTTTAGGATCATTTCCCATTCTTGCTGTCCCCATTTCATGAATACCCAGACCGATATGCACTTCCTTTCTATTATAGCCTGTCACCTGCTTAAAACCTGCTGCATCAAGCATTTCCATAGCATTTTCCATGATATCTTTTCTCATAGCAAGGTCATTATCATTAAAGGAGGCATCAAAAACGATCAGAGGAATACCCCATTTATCTTTTTTAACCGGATCCAAAAACATTCTATTAGTAGGGTCTGGCAGAATTTCCCCAAAGCCACCAAAACCAAAGGTCCATTCTCCTGGCTGGGTAAGTTCATCTTTGAAATCGGCACCAAATCCTTGGATACCATTTCCCCTATTCCATCCTTTTCTGCTGGCACCACCTTGATAACCATATCCCCTCATGAAATTTTTTGCCTTATCAGACCCTAAATTCCTGAAACGGGGAATATACAAAGCATTAGGCCTGGAACCTACCACATAATCTTCTAAAAATCCATCAATAGTTGCATTTGCACCCACACCTAATTGGTGATCCATAATATTTCTTCCCACCTGATCGCTATCATTTCCCAATCCAGTTGGAAACCTATTAGAGGTTGAATTCAACAAAATAGCTGCGGTATTCATTGCCCCGGCGTTTAGAAAAACAATTTTGGCAAAATATTCCATTACTTCCGAGGTAATCGCGTTTATAATACGAACCCCGGTGGCTTTTTGGCTACGGTCATCAAAAATAATTTCTTTGACAATACTATCATGAATGATTGTCATATTTCCCGTTTTAGCAGCGGCTGGTAGAGCACCTGCCAGAGAGCTGTAATAGCCACCAAAAGGACAACCACGAGCACATTTATTTCTATATTGGCAGGAAGACCTTCCCAATGACAAGTGTTGAGGTTCAGGTTTGGTTAAATTTGCAATACGTCCGATAGTTACTTTACGCCCCATTTTCTCCATCATCTTTTCCTTAAAAAATCTTTCAGGTGCATTCATTGGCATAGGTGGCAAAAAATGACTGTCGGGAAGTACATCCCAATTTTCCTTTTGTCCACTGATACCGACAAATTTTTCAACATAAGTGTACCAAGGTGCTAAATCAGCATACCTTATAGGCCAATCTATACCGACTCCTTCCTTTGCATTTGCCTCAAAATCATTTTCATTCCAGCGGTAAGATTGTCTGCCCCAATGCATTGATTTTCCACCTGTATGATAGGCACGAATCCAATCGAAGGGACGTTTTTCAAGATATGGATTTTCCTTATCATTGGTCATAAAAGGCTCCAAATCGTCTTTTGCCATATTATTAAACCTGTTATTTGCCCATCGTTCCTCAGCAGACCTTAAGGTTAACTTATCTCTATGTGGCAATTCCCAGGGAGCCTTCGTTGCTGTATCATAGTCTTCCACATGTTTTACTTCCCTACCCCTTTCTACTACCAATACTTTAAGTCCCTTCTCTGTCAACTCTTTAGCTGCAATACCTCCAGTCATGCCTGAACCGATAACAATGGCGTCAAACTTATTGGCTTTATTTTTTAAAATTTCCATACCAATTAACATTTATTAATAAGCAATCATTTTCATACCCTTTTCCCATCTTACATTCTCTAATTTTCCAGGAACAGGTTGATAATCAAAGCAAGCTTTAATGCCTACTTCAGAACCAAAATAACCCAACAAGGTTAATTCTTTTAACATTCGCCAAAAATCAATTTCATTTGATGTACTTCTCGCGGCCATTGATTCACTCTCCAAGGTTTTAAGAAATGCTATTTGAATATCAGTAGAAAGGGATAAAAAATTTCTGTTTAACAGACTTTGCAAGCCATCTGTGAATATTTTCTTATCCTTTTCAACATAACAATCAGCTAAAACCAAATCTATGAAAGCGGCTACTTTAGCCTCTTTTGCACCTGGTGTTTTCGTTTCGGGAATGATTAATTCGGTTAACTCATCCAACAAATGAAATTGTTCAGCGGTCAAAAAAAGGTTAGGTTTATATTCAAAAGATAGACCCAAGGCTGAAAATCTATTCATTGCAGATAAAGTCGGGCTCGATATAGCAAGACCTAACATGGAACTTACGTATTGGATAGCTTTTCTTCTTTTCATTGTTTGGCTACTTTTTCTTAAATTTAATATAAAGATTTGGATTTTAAAAATTGTATATCCCAAAAGGCAACCAATATTCTAACATTCCCGTTAGTAATAAAAAATAAAGAGATGAAAAAATATTTAATTTATCTGGGAATAACCTGTTGCATTTCGCTAAATATAGGTGCTCAAACCGATTCCCTGGACTTATTACTTCAATTAGGAAGTGAAGAACCCGTTGAATTGATTCCAAAACGTATGATTTTCACCCAACGATTGTTGTGGGGAGAAAAAGGATTAATGCGAACACTGAAGGTAGCTCCATTAACAGATCATGGACGTGAAACGGAGTTAAAAATACGTCGTGGCATGTTGGTCACCCACCAGGTATTAGGTTTTGCTACCTTGGCTGGAATGGTTGCTCAAGGCATTGTAGGCGCCAAATTATATAGCGGCGATTATAAAATAAAGGATCTTCATGAAGGCTTAGGTACTGCGGTAAATATTACCTATTTCACCACCGCTGGACTCAGTTTATTTACCCCTCCCCCACTTATACATAGGCAAGTAAAAGGTTTAAATGGTATTAAAATGCATAAAACCTTGGCGGTAATTCACTTATCTGCTATGATTGCCACCAATTTATTGGCTGATAGTGCTGGAGACCCCAAAATAAAGCCACTTCACAGGGCTACTGCCTTTACCGCTTTTGGTAGTTTTTTTGGGGCTATGTTAGTTATGAAATTTTAAAAATAAGACCATGAAAATAATTTCTCTTTTAATCCTTGCCATAGGATTCATGATAAGTTCCTCCTTTACCACAGTGGCAGATCAGACTTTACGAGCTGATAAGTCAAAATCGTTCCTTTCCTACAGTGCCAATCATGCCTTACATGCCTGGACGGGAACAAGCAAAAAGGTGGATTGTCTTCTCATTTTTGATGCCGACACAAAAACATTTAGAAAAGTGGCCGTAAGCACCAATGTTGCTGACTTCGACAGTGCTAATTCAAGTAGAGACGGTCATGCATTGGAAGTATTGGACGCCATTAAATATCCCAAGGTAACTTTTGGTAGCACCGCTATCGAACCGTTAAAAGATGGAAAATTAAAAATAAGTGGAAAACTAAATTTTCACGGTAAAACAAAAGATATTACTTTTGAAGCTGACTATAAATTGACAGATAAAGAAATTAATGTAAGTGGTGGTTTTCCTGTTTCTATGACCGAGTTTGAAGTGGAGAGACCATCCTTCATGTTGGTAAAAACAGACGATATTCTGGAGATTAAGTTCAATGTTGTATTCTTAAAAAACTAGTTTATGCGTTTTTTCCCTATTCTTTTCGTTCTTTTCCTAACTGATCTGACGTCACAATCTATAGATAAGTCTTCTTTTGTTCAAACAGAAAAAGGCGATTTCATCCTTAATGACAAGGCTTATACCTACATAGGAGCTAACTATTGGTATGCTGCTTTCGTAGCTATGGATCAAAAAGGAAAAGAACGAATTGTAAGGGAACTGGATTTTTTAAAAGAAGCCGGAGTTTTAAATGTAAGACTTATGGCATCAGGTGAAGGTCCGAAAACGGAGCCTTTTCGTATAACCCCTACCTTGCAGGAGTCGGTTGGTGATTGGAACGAAAATGTTTTAGTAGGACTTGACTTTGTCCTGGCTGAAATGGGTAAAAGGAACATGAAAGGCGTTTTGTGCCTCAATAATTTCTTTTACTGGTCCGGCGGAATGGCTCAATATGTTTCCTGGTTTACCGGTGAAAAAATTCCTTATCCGGAAGAGCATAGTTGGGACGCATATATGCGGTTTTCAGCAAGATTTTATACCCTTCCCAAAGCGACAAAATTATATAATGATCTGATTGAAAAATTAGTTTCCAGAAAAAATACCATCACAAATGTATCTTATGTAAATGATCCAACCATCATGTCCTGGCAATTAGCCAATGAGCCGAGAGAATTTGGTCACGATAAAAAGTATTTTAAATGGGTAAAAAAATCCAGTGATCTCATTCGACAGTTAGATGAAAATCATCTTATCTGTATAGGAAATGAAGGTATTTTGGATAATTTAGTTGGGTCAACCTATAAGAAAACAGCTGCTTTAAAAAATATAAATTACCTAACTGTGCATCTGTGGCCAGAAAACTGGGGTTGGTATGCGCCTAAAAATCCTGATGAATCTTTTGAGACTACCAGACGAAAATCAATAGCCTATTTGGAAAAAAATGCCGAGGTATCAAAAATGGTGCTTAAACCTATCGTATTAGAAGAATTTGGATTGGCAAGAGATGGTGGAAGTTATGAGGCCAGCGCAGAGGTGAATATGAGGAATAAATTCTATCAATTCTTGTACGAAACAACCTTAGGAAACCCAAATTCACCTTATCGCGGAATGAATTTCTGGGCTATTGGCGGAGAAGGGAGACCTCGACAGCCAGAAACTTTTTGGCAAGCGGGAGATGATTATATTGGCGATCCTCCACACGAAAAACAAGGGTGGTATTCTGTTTATTTTACAGATTCTTCGACGTTTGAATGGCTAAAAAAAGTTCAGAAATAAGCCTTTTCTCTTTTCTCCCCTTAATTTTCTCTTTCCAATAACTGGAAAGCTACTTTTCTTAATAATTCTTTTTTTTCTGTCATAACCTGAACTTCCTCTAAAGACTTCATCCCTTTTTCAAAGTAATATTGTTTTCTACGTTTAGCTTCGTCGGGAATATTCAATTCGTTTAATATAGCAGTGACCTTTTTTACTTTTTCCTGTGGTGTGAGGACATTTTCCGTATTAAATAGATCCAATAAATCTTGTTTCTGACGGTGGTTTCCTAATTCTAAGGCTTTAAGTATAAGAAATGTTTTTTTATTCTGAATGATGTCCCCACCTATTTGCTTGCCAACTTGAGCTTGTGAACCGAAGGTATCTAAATAATCATCCTGAATTTGGAAAGCTACGCCGATATTAAGACCAAAATCATATAATTTTAAGGCATCACTTTCTGTGGCACCTGCGGCAATGGCCCCCATTTTTAATGCACCGGCAATTAGAACAGCCGTTTTCAATGAAATCATTTTTTCATACGCTGCAAGCGTTACTTCCGACGATGATTCAAATAACATATCCATTTCCTGACCTTCACAAACCTCCCTGGCAAATTGGTTGAAAATGTGAACCAGACTGGGAATACTGCCGGGAACTTTAAAGCGGAGCAATGATTCGTAGGCAAGAATCAACATCACATCTCCCGAAAGAATACCAGTATTCACTCCATATTTAGAATGAACCGTTAGCTTTCCCCTCCTCATTTCAGCTTGATCCATAATATCGTCATGAACCAAAGTAAAATTATGAAAAACCTCTACCGCATGAGCGATACAAAGAGCTTTGTCTATTTTATGGTCATATAACTCAAAAGCCATCAGTGAAAATAAAGGTCTGAGCCGTTTTCCACCGAGACTTAAAATATAATTTACAGGTTCATACAGCGAAATGGGTGTTTGTTTGTAGCTGTTTTCAATTAAATAGGTCGCGTAAAGTGACTGAAGTTCATCGAGGGTGTGCATTAGAAAACTATTTGAAGGCAAAGATATTTAAATTGACGTTTTCTCTTTTCTAAATCTTTATATTTGACAAAAATTAATGGCGTTGAAAAAGATTTGGGATATAATAATTATCGGGGGAGGTCCGACTGGAATAAATTGCGCGATAGAGGCTGGAAAAGCAAATTTATCTGCCCTTATTTTAGAAAAAGGTGTCATCACCAATTCATTATATCATTTTCCCGTTAATATGACTTTTTTTTCCACATCCAGGTTATTGGAAATAGGTCAAATCCCCTTCGTTTCCCATAATGATAAACCGACAAGACAAGAATCTTTAGAATATTACCGAAGGTTGATTCAACATTTTCAATTGAATTATCATACTTATGAAGCTGTACAGGATATTTTTCCAACTGATAATCCTAATGCTAACCTTAAATATAAAGTCAAAACTACTAAAGACGAATATGATTGTAAAAACATAGTGGTTGCCACTGGATTTTATGACAAACCTGTCCTTATGAACATACCCGGTGAGGAGCTGTCAAAAGTAAGGCATTATTATGATGATCCCCACCGCTACATCCATCAAAAAGTCGTTATTATTGGTGCTGCAAATTCTGCCTGCGACGCCGCCTTGGAAATATGGCAAAAAGGAGGGGAGGTGACTATGGTCATCAGAGGCAATGAAATAAGTCCAAGAGTTAAATATTGGATAAAACCCAATATAGAAAACCGGATAAAGGAAGGCAGTATTACCGCATATTTCAATAGTGAAGTCCTCGAAATTTTACCAGGTAAGGTGCTGATTAAAACCGACAAGGAAACTATTTCCCTGGACAATGATTGGGTGCTTGCATTAACAGGGTACCAACCAAACATTGATTTTTTGGCTCATTTGGGACTGACCTTTGAAAACCAGATACATTGTAAGCCATCTTTTGACGAAACAACCTTGGAGACGAACTTGAAAGGAGTTTATATTGCAGGGGTAGTATGCGGCGGTATGGAAACCAGTAAACTATTTATTGAAAATACCCGGGATCATGCGGATAGAATAATCAGGAATATCCTGTTAAAAAACCAGCCGACGGTTTTGGAAGATTAAATCATTTATCTTTTAGCAACACAAACTTGAACGTATAACCTTGAATATCAGTTTGAAGAATAAGTTTTGTCTCTGATAATTCTATTATATTTAAAAATACACCTTCCGTACCGGCCAGTTCTATAATATCTTCTCCATCTAGTTTATAAGTCAGTCTTTCGTCCTGACCATTCAAATTGGTTGTAACCTCTCCTGATGTATCAAAATCAAAATATAACCCAGCAAGAGAATCTGTTTCTTTTTCATTTCTAAAACCTTTTTCTAATAGCCATCTATGGGAAAGATTATTTAAGATAGCTTCCTTATTATGACAACCTTGAATAAAAAAGGATAATAAACAAATTAGGGTAAAGAATCGAGGAGTAACTTTTTTCATCACAAGTAATAAGTAGTTTCAAATTGGGAGCTAATGTAAACATAATATTCAAAAAAAATAAGCGCAAAACAATTAATGTCAAGCGCTTATTTTTTTTAAACTGGTATAAACCTAATTATTTAGCAGAAGAAACGGTAAAATCAAAAGTTAATTTTTCCCATTGGAAAGAAACTTTACCATTTTTATTTACAGTAAATGTTAACTGTTCTGTTACATCTGCAACCATTTTAGGGGTGACAGTAACTCTAAGCGCATCGTCAGAATCCTTGTAGTCATAAGCGCCCCACTGCTCTGCTTTCTTATTGAAAATCAAAGTCCATTCTGTTTTACCAGGAATTGTAAAAACTGAATAAGTACCAGCAGCTAATGCTTTACCATTAATTTTTACGTCTTTAGAAGCAGTAAAAGTGGTAGCATTATTAGCACCAGTACGCCAGATTTTGTCATAAGGAACTAATTCACCCCAAATAGCTCTTCCTTTAACTGAAGGAGCTCCCCATTTCATAGAAATCTCAGTAGAACCCACCTTCGCAGAGGAAGATAATTCAGGGCTTGAAGGTTTAGCTTGTGCTGAAAGAAAAGAAGGAAGGCAAAAAATAGCAGCAGATAAGATTGCTGACAAAATGAAATTATTTTTACGCATTTTGTAAAATTTGAGTTTTTAAAAATTAATAATCTAAGAACGAAAAAAAAGCCATTCGGGTTTAAAAAGCACCATCTATTTTTGAGATGCCCTATATAATCTATCATTAATAGCAATCCCAAGACCTTCGTCGGGCAATTTTTCTGCTAAAATATGAGTGATATCCGCTTCGTCCATTTCCCTTAAAAAGGAGAATAATCTGTGTGCAGATTCTTCATAATCAGCTGATTCTGACAAAACCCATTGATTAGTAATATCTATTTCAGACCACTTTTCTTTAAAACACAACACGGCAGCGTTCTTATGCTGCCCCATTGAAAGCAAGCTTTCTTTATCGCCTAAAAACAGAGATTTTTTAGGCGCATAATGGCTTAAAATCATACCCGGTGACTCAGGATTCGAAGATGATACATTCATTTTAATTTTTCCTTTATACACGGAACGAATATTTTCCAAACTCAGTCCTCCAAGACGGTAAATGACTAAATCATCCATCTCCATGCCAACAATGGTACTTTCTATGCCAATCTGACATCTTCCGCCATCTAAAACAAAGGGTATTTTCACTCCAAGTTGTTTAACGACGTGTTCAGGCGTAGTTGGGCTAATATACCCAAATGGATTCGCACTGGGTGC
>JBMLQR010000248.1:10388-28550 GCA_049241465.1 Saprospiraceae bacterium
CGACGTGTTCAGGCGTAGTTGGGCTAATATACCCAAATGGATTCGCACTGGGTGCCGCCAATGGAAACGGGATAGTATTAAGCAGAGCTAGGGTAAGCGGGTGATTGGGCATTCTTACGGCTACCCTGGGTAAACCGGAGGTCACAATATCCGGAATATTAACCCTTTTGGGTACTAAAATAGTAAGAGGCCCCGGCCAAAATGCTTTCACTAAGTCATTCAAAGGCTCAGGTACTTCTGTAGTCAGAGAAGTTAGTTGGGAATAATCACCAATATGTAATATCAGCGGATCAAAAAAAGGCCTGTTTTTAACGGCAAAAATTTTAGCCACCACCTCAGCCTTTAATCCGTTTCCAGCTAATCCGTAAACTGTTTCAGTAGGTAAACCAATAATTTCGTTGGCAATCAAATGGTTTTTTGCCCTTTCTATGTCACTTCCAATGTCGGCAAGCATATCAAATGTATTTCAAACGTGGATGTCTTTGCATAAAATAAAATCCTACCATAGAACCAAGGCACAAAAAGCCATTTAAGGCCCATAGACTTGAATATCCATAGTTTTCAATAAAGAAGGAACCTAAACCCGGCGCAATGATATGAGCCACAGAATAAGCCATTGCATATAACGCCATATATTGCCCTCTTCGACCTTCCGACGCCTGATTCATTGCGAAGGAATTTGCAAAAGGCATATTAAAAATTTCCCCTAATGTGAGTATAACCAGGGAAATAACGGCAACCCACCAACCTGTAAAGCCGGGAATTAATAGGAGAAAAGATAAACCAAGGAAGCCAGATCCTAGGGCGATAAGTAATAATTTGGGTATTTTATTTTCCAGTTTATGTACCAGTGGCATTTCAAAAAGTACAATCATCATTCCATTCAACGCTAAAAGAAGCCCTATTTGACTTTCATTAAGCATGAAATGCTCTTTATAATACATGGGGATGAGCAGAAAAAATTGCATAAATCCTAAGGATGTAAAAACGAGGAAACCAATAAAAATTAAAAAATTGACATCTTTGTAAGCAGATAATCCTAAGACTGGTACATTTTCCACAGGATTCGATGTCTTATTCGTTTTGTATGGAATAAAAATCCGCATAAAGATAGCTGCGGCAATACAAGTAAGGCCATCTGCCCAAAACAAGCCAGCAAATCCTATGTTGTAGGCAATAAAACCACCTATCGCTGGACCTACTGAAATACCCAGATTTACCGCTAATCGAATGAGAGAAGTACCTCTTGTTTGATACGTTCCCTCCGAATAGGAAGCTAATCCAGTGTAAATGGCGGGCCTGAACGCCTCCCCCACCATCCCTAAAATAGTGATTGCAATACACCAAGCCAGAAAAGAGGTTAGGAATCCAAGAAGTATAAACGACAGACCACCCAGAAAAAGGGACCAAAAAAGCACTGGATAAAATCCAATTTTATCGGTTAATTTCCCACCCGAATAAGTCCCTATTAAGGAACCCACACCGAATACACTCATTATAATGCCAATTTCCAGATAGGAGAAACCCATTTTACTTTTCAGATAAATGGTGAGGAAGGGAACGACCATGGTCCCACTTCTATTGATAAGTGAAACCAACGCAAGCAGCCAAACCTCTTTGTTAATACCTGAAAAGGCATCCTTATATAAATGCCAGGTTTTTGTGAACATTTTTATTTATTTCCAGGTATTTTTAGGCCTTGGAATAAGAAAATAATTTACCTGGCGACCGTCTATGTAAGAAACCTTTTTCCCATCGAAATAAGCATCTTCCTCCATCATCATTCTTATTTCTTTATTCCATTCAGGTATAAAAACACGTGTATTTAATTCAATGGAATAGGCGGTTCCAGGAGTAATCTGATAATCGCCTGTTATTGGTACCCCACCCTGCTGATCCCAAAGCCCTATGGTTGGACCCGCGCCATGTCCATGAAAACCAATGGGATGACTATAAATAGAAGGCTTCAACCCAGCGGCTACGGCTTTTGTTAAAGCTTCTTTCAACACTTCATTCCCCGTTTTACCATCCTGAAAGGCATCGGTTAAAAAATCCATTAATTTAAGTCCCTGATCAAAGGCTTCTTTTAAATAAGGTGGTGCATCGTGCTCTCCAATACGACAGATATAAGCATTCTCTTGTGTATCAGTGTGTAATCCCAAATAGGAAATACCAAAATCGACATGTACCAGATCGCCCGGTTGAATAATAGAGTTATCAGGCCTTCTTGAAAATTCTCGTTGTGCCTCATTTGAATCAACTTCTCCTCGTTGAACATCTACGGTTGGGTGAAACCAGGCGGAGAGACCCAGGGAAGAAATTTTCTCACGATACCACCATACGACGTCTTCTGTTTTAGTAACACCTGGCGTAATTACTTCCTCCGAAAAACCTTGCGCAATAATTTCATGAGCAATACGCATGATGTGGCGGTAAGCTGCCATTTCCTCCGGAATTCGTTTTTCCAGCCAGCCAACAGCTAATTTTTCTGCCGACACTACCCTACTTTTAAAATTCGCAGGAATTGATTCCATCAATTTATCATGATGAAATGAAGAAATACCATCTGCATGACCAAAGTTGGCTGACTTATTTATAGCTATTTTCCTGGGATTTTTTTCTATAATAATTTCGGCTAACCTTTTCCATTGATCGGGCTGTTTTTCTGGATCCCATGATTTTTTAAAAATTTCACCGACATCATACCTGGCGACGGAATACGTTTCTATTTCTCTGCCATTATCATACATAACCAACATAGTAGTTCTTCTGGCAGAAAGCCAGGTGGCTGGCAGCATGGTTTTCATAACAGGATCCTCATTATATTCCCTTGAAATGACCAACCACATATCAATCCCTTCTCTCCTCATCAGAGAGGGAGTAACTTGTTTAAAACGTTCTTTCAACCACGAATCTCTGACTTCTGCCTGCTCTTTGAGGCTTAATATTTCGAAATTTTGGCCTGTAATAGCACTCGATAATAATAAAAAACTTGATAGAATAAAGATATTTTTCATACAAATTCAGCTTTGAGGCGTTCAAATATCAATTCATAAAAACTAGGTAACATGGAAATACCGGTTGGAGTTAAAATCTGAATTAATCTCCAGCCCTCCTTGGTTTCAGCTTGGACAACCTTTCGATAATCCTGTTTGGGTAAACCACTCCAAATACTTGTCCTGATTCTTATAAACTTATATTCGTACATATTAATAATTATCGTTATTTGAATATTGAGGATTGAAAAAGGAATCAATACTTTCTTGAATGTCTGAATCTCCACCATTGCCGGGGCTAAAAAAGGTAGATTCCATTGTATTATGATACCCTGGCTGTTCATCATTCAATTTCAGAATATCCAACATCATTTTCAATAATCCTTCGTCTTGAGTTTCCAAAATTTGTTGAATCAATACCTTTTTTAACTCGTTCATAACTCAGGTTGTAAAGCCTTTTCACAGTTATTTGGCATAGAGGCAATCCAGTCGCTGATTAACTGAATACCCTCCTCATGTTTTATCATTCTTCCTAGTTCTGGCATCATAACGCCAGGATCTTCACTTTTCATCCTATATAAAAGTATAGAAGCTTCAGGTTGACCCGGTTGAATATCAAATTTTAAATTTCCCGCTCCTTTCCCAGCTGCCACTGGTGTTTTACAAATCCCCAATTTCTTCCTATCTTCCATAGTAGTCAACAAAAACAAACCGGTCGTATGAGCGCTACCATTTTCTCTATGACAATGTCCACAATTGACCTGTAGATAAGCTAAAGATCTTTCTTCCAACGATTTAGATTTATCCTGCCAATCAGCTAAGGGTTTATGATTTGGTTTTTTAGTGTAATCTTTTGCCAAATAACCTACTGATTGCCATTTTGTGACCTGATTCATTTTCCCATCTGGATAAATGACGTCTTTATCCAGATTCTGAACGATAGGACCTAAAGGCTTAATGATATTATCGCGATTATGACAACTTTTACATTGATTTTTATTTGGAACGGCATAATCCACAGACTTTGCCAAACCCTTTTTATCAACAAAAGCAGCGTTTAAAATATCACCCACTGGATTATAAAAAGCGTCAGAATCATCTTCATTCCATACATAGGAATAGGCTTTCCAATCTTCTCCGGACTTTACTAGGAGTCTGGTTTCCATCATATCCCATTTTTCATTTTCATTAGAAAAGTCAGCTGGATAATAAAAATGTTTTATTAGAATAGTACCCAATGGAAATTGAACGACCCCTTCTGCATCTATTTGAGCTTCAGCACCTTTTGGCATCCAAACAAATCTTTTCTTAAAAGCATAATCGGTAAACAAGGAAGTGATAGGTTCATAAGGCAACACCATATCCCTAGGATGAAGAGAAGCTAAAGGAGAATCAAAAAATCCATATTCTGACAAAGATGGAAGAGGAAATTTATCTATATTTGTATTAATGGATTCTGGAACAGGAACATCAACCCATGCAAACGACTTTTCAACAGGCAAAGATCCATTCTTTTCTGGTTCACAGTTAAACAACACAAAAGTAAGGAATAGGAGAAAAGATATTTTGTGAAAAACAGACATTTTATCCTTTTTATTTTTTACATATATGCACGGACATATCCGTCACTACCTTATTGAAATCGTTTCCGGCATCAATATTGGCGAAACGCAGGTCGGGTTGATTTTGTTCAATACATAGAAACATTGGATTTTTACCTGACCATTCGGGGTTCAGGATACCATCATAAAGGATATCCTGCGATTTCCCCCAGAAGAGCATAATCACCATTTTACCAAAATCACTTCTCCAATCCGGGAAAGATTTTGACCTTTTATAGATATTATTTCGCAGAGAAATATTGTAAGTGTAGGGATTATAATTAATGTCCTTATATTTCTTCTGGGTAATCCCATAACTTGCTATGGCTGTTCCAATCGTCTTATGCCCGAGGATTTGATTATCATAAATAGTCACTGATTTTGCTGCAAGGAGAATGATACCAGTACCGGCGGGAACGATACCCACGATATTTCCTTTTGGCGCAAAATTCGCTAAATTATTATTGCGGATAACATTATTATACACTCTGCAATCGAAGCCATTTCCAGCGGGTAATTCTGGCAAATCAAAAACAAGAATACCTCCTGTATTCCCTTCTGCGAGGTTATTAAAAACGGCAGAATGCTTACAGTTTTCAATTTCGATACCTGCCACATTTCCGTGTGCATGACAATTTCTAACAATCACATCAGTTGATTGTCCCACATAAATACCAGCATCAGAGGCATAAGAAGCCTCACAACCTTCGATTAAAACATTTTTACATGCCACAGGATATATGCCATAGCCACCATTTGATTCTTTTGGCCCGCCTGTCCATGTAGTACGAATATTTCTTAAGGTAACCGAGGTGGCATCTTGAATTTTAATGGCATCGCCTTTTGTATCCTGAACGGTAAGGTCGCTAAGTGTCACAGAATCAGCAATAATTCTTATACCTTCTGCCCCTACCTTTTGACCTAAAAAGGAAATAACAGTATTCAATTTACCCGCACCACGAATGGTAACTCCAGGAATACCTTCTAATGAAAGAGGCCTGTCAAAATAGAAAGTTCCTGCGGGTATTTCAATAACATCTCCAGGCTTTGCATCCATCAATTTGCCTTGCAATTGATTATATATGGTTGAATCAACCCTTGGAGCTACCAACTCCTTTTCAGTACAAGACGAAAAAAAGAGGAATAGGAAGGATAAAAGTCCAAAAACAGGTGTTGAAATATTCATTTTCATAAACTTTAAGCATAAATGGTTACTTACTTCAAATGTAAGGTTTTTAAGTTTAAAAAAAAGGGGATAAGTTATAATTTATGAAAACAAGACGGGTAGCGTATTTTAACTTAGTTATTGTATTTTTGGAAAAAAAAGATGAAAGAGGAAATCACCATGCCTGATTCCCTACATATTGCTGGCAGCCTGACCTACTGCACCGTCATTTTACCCTTAGCGCTAGATAGACTATATACTTATGCCGTTCCGGAGGAATTGGTTTCTAAGGTTACCATTGGAATGCGCGTCGAAGTCCAATTCGGTAAAAAAAAGAGGTACGCTGCCATCATTTATAGTATAAATAATACAAAACCAGAAGGTCATACACCCAAATATCTATTGAGTTTAATTGACGAAAAACCATTGGTGAATGTATTTCAGATACAATTCTGGACCTGGATGTCCACCTATTATTGCTGTAGCCTGGGTGAAATTATGCAGGCAGCTCTTCCTTCTAATCTGAAACTTTCCAGTGAATCGTTAATCATTTTACTCCCCCAATTACCTTTTGACCCTCTTTCTTTACCCGACAAGGAGTACCTAATTATTGAAGCCCTTTCAGGAAGAGAATATCTTCATCTTCAAGACATACAAGATATGTTGGGCATCAAAACCATTTATCCGGTCATCAGAAATCTGATTGAAAAAGGATTTATTGAAATAAAGGAAGATCTCAAAGACCCCTATAAACCACCCACCGTTTTTTTTGTAAACCTCCAGGAGCCCTATTCATCAAAACAAGAGTTCATTGGCCCCCTTTTCACTAAATTAAGTAAATCTCCCAAGCAGGAAAAACTACTTTTGACCTACTTCCAATTGAAAAATGAAAAAAGCCAGGTTACCCGAAAAGAGTTATTGAAAAGGTCAGGGATGGATGGTTCGGTTCTTTCAGCATTGGTCAAAAAAAATATTTTACAAGTCGATGAAATTCTGTACAATTTACCCTTATGGAATGAAGGAATTGAAAATGAAATAAAATTAACCCCCAAGCAAGCGATAGCCTATCAAGCTATTCAGGATTTTCACCAGGAAAATAAGGTAGTTTTATTGCAAGGTATTACAGGAAGTGGGAAAACGCAGATTTACATGAAATTTATGCATGAGGTAATTAGTCAGGGTGGACAGGTTTTGTACCTTCTGCCGGAAATTGCCCTGTCAAACCAGGTTACCAGTAGATTACAAGCTGTTTTTCACGACAAAGTACTTGTTTACCATTCCAGATTAACAGACAAGCAGCGGGTTGAAAGCTGGCAGCAGGTGAAAGATGGAAAACCATTATTGGTTGGCGCAAGATCTTCTCTGTTTCTGCCATTTTCCAATCTGAAATTAATCATCGTGGATGAAGAGCATGATCCTTCTTACAAACAAAATGAACCAAATCCCAGATATCAGGGTCGCGATGCCGCCATTTATTTAGCCCATATCTGGAAATCTCCTGTAATTTTAGGAACGGCAACACCTTCTTTGGAATCCTATTATCATAGTAAAACAGGCAAATATGGTTGGGTAAAACTCGATGAGCGGTATGGTGGCACCATTCTTCCAAAAGTAACGATGATAAATCTGGTGGAGGAAAAGAAAAATAAAAGAATGATTCAGGAGTTTTCTGAAACAATCCTTGAGGCAATGCGGGAGCGGCTAACCAATAAGGAGCAAATCATTTTATTCCAAAATCGGAGAGGCTTTGCCCCTACCCTACGTTGTACCACTTGTGGCTGGCACTCAGAATGTATCCATTGCGATGTTAGTTTAACCTATCATAAATCGAGACAAGGATTAAAATGTCACTATTGCGGATATTATACCCCTGCTCCAACCCAATGTCCCGCCTGTGGAAGTAAAGAAATACTTCTTCAAGGATTTGGGACAGAAAAAATTGAAGCCGAATTACAAGTAATTTTACCTGAGGCCAGAATAGCCCGTATGGACATGGATACTGTAAAATCTAAATTTGCACATAACCGATTAATTCAGGAATTTGAGGAAGGAGAATTGGATATTTTGATTGGCACACAGATGGTTACAAAAGGATTAGATTTTGCAAATGTTGGCATGGTTGGTATTTTGAGTGCTGACCAATTAATGCAATATCCCGATTTCAGAGCCGGGGAAAGAGCTTTTCAATTAATGACTCAGGTAAGTGGAAGGGCGGGAAGAAGAGCGCGCCAAGGTCAGGTTTACATTCAATCCATGAATATTTCCAGTCCCGTTCTCATCGATATTCTGGAAAATGAAACAGAAAGGTACTATGAAAGGGAATTGAGTGAAAGAGAGCAATTTCAATATCCGCCATTTAAAAGGCTAATCCGTATTTCTCTGAAACATGTTGATCCTGATACCGTTAACCAGGCAGCAAACTCTTTAAAAGACTATTTATTTCCTATTTTTGGCAACCGATTAAAAGGTCCTGCCGTTCCTTATATTGGCCGGGTAAGAAATAACTATCTCATCGATTTTTTATTGAAACTGGATAATGGGAATAGTAAATTACAAGAGGCGAAGGTCATGCTTTTGGGTGCACAACAATTGCTCAAAAATAATAAATCTTTTTCCTCGGTAAGATTTGTCATTGACGTTGACCCAAATTGAATCATTAAATAATTTGAATTTTTAGATTATGATAGGGCGCAAGGATAGGATTCTGCGGATTAAGTTCCGTGATAATACCGTCAATTTCTGAAAGATTACAAACTCTCATTTTTCTTACAGAATTTAATTTTTCAGCAATAGCTAAGGCGTAAACCTTCCTTGATGCTTTTATCATAGCTCTTTTAACGGTAACAATCTCCATTTCAAGCTCCGTCAGCCCCTCTTTAGCATCAATGCCATTCACGCCCAAAAAGCAAATATCGGGTCGTATTTCACCTAAATGCTGAATAACTTCACCACCAACGGCAATTTTTGCACTTTTCGAGAGATTTCCCCCAATAAATAAGGTTTCACTATTAGGATGTTCCATTAATTGCATGGCCGTTGACAAGCTAACGGTAACAAAAGTTACGCGCAGCTCGGGAGGAAGAATTCTGGCAATTTCTAAATTTGTTGACCCGCCTGAAATCAGCACCAACATATCGTCCTTGAGCATACTAATAGCCTTTTTAGCGATAATAGTTTTCTCCTGATAGGCATAAATTTCATTTTCTCTGTAAGAATAAGCTTGATATGACTTACTGAGTGCACCACCTCTAACTTTAATCAACTTATCATCGTCGGCAAGTTCCTGCAAATCCCTTCTGATAGTGTCTTCCGAAACGGATAATTTCTGACTTAAATCAGAGAGAATTACTTTATTGTGTATATTAACTTCACGCAAAATCAGTGATAATCTTTCTTTTTTCAACATGACAAAAGGAATAAAAAAAAGGCAATCTACTCTTTTTTTGGGAATAGATTGCCAGCAAATAAAAAATAATTAATGGTTAGATAGCAGGATCTGCTGGTGTATTAGGGTTATTATCTCTCTCATTATTTGGATAAGGATAGAAATTTCTTGTTCTTTCAGCCCCTGAAGCGCCTGGTCCAGGTCTTAGAAAACGACGACTGTCTTCCAATTTCAAACCTGACATATATAATTCGATACAGCGATTTCTATAAATTTCTTTTAGGAGAGCCTCTTGAGTTAAAGCACCCGAATAAGCTGGTAAATCAGCTCCAATAGCAAAAATATCTTCACTTGCTTTTTTTGTGAGCACTTTATCCAATTCTACTTTTGCCTCAGAAAGTTGATTTTTTCTTGCTAAAGCTTCAGCCTTTATCAACATAATTTCACCGGGAATAAAAACAGGAATTTCAGTTTTATTAGCAGTAAAAAAACCTGTACCTGAAAAAATACCTGTAGCACTTGGGGTTTTGCTTCTCAGGTAGAACAACACTCTTTTATCGTCCTGGGAAGGAATTAAATCTCCTTTCAGTCCTAAATTAGCATCAATAGGTTGAAAAACATTTACATTGCTCAAAGCAACATCAAAAATGGGATTCCTTGCAATATCATCATAACGAAAAACAGATTTTGCTTTAAGATTTACTGCATTGGCTGCAGTTAGCGCATCATCCCATTTACCATTCATCAGACTATATCTGGCAATCAATGCATTAATCGTGTTTAGAATATCTAATCCCCCCACCGTTTTATTTAAAAATGAGGAAGAAGGCGCTGTTGCCTGAACCTTTGATTTTGCAGTATTTAACGTGGTAATTGCCTCTGTAAGCAGAGCCTCTCTGGTTTGAAAGGAAGCCTTTGCAGTAACTTGAATAGGAGCTTGTTGAAAATAAGTAGCTAAATTTCCCAAGCTAAGCGCTTTAAAAATGGAACCATAAGCAATGGCAGCACTTTGAAAAGCTGGGTCTCCGAAATTAGCAGCATTTTTAAGCAGTATTTCTGCATTTGCCTTAACTAAATGGTTTTGTTCCCAAAGGGCACTGACAATACTATTTCCTCCATCGACAAACGTACCTCCCAGACTCAAAAAATTTTCAGAAGCATTTCCAGCATTTAAAATGGCAAGTTCACCCGTTGTAAAACCGCTTGCTGTGATAGTATTATAGACAGGTGAAAGACGACCAACCGAATAGGTAAATTGCAAACCATTCGCAAGTGCTGTCAAACCATCCACACTGGAAACCACCTGAACCTCACCTGCTGCACTGGGATTAAAATATTCCTTTTCACAAGATGGCAGGAAAACAGATAGGATAATAAATAGAATTAAAATTAAATTATTTCGCATTGGTAAAAAGCATTAATGATTAATAATTGGTTAAAATTTGGCAGTCAAACTCAATTGAAAAGTTCTTGGAATAGGTACATTACCAAAATCAACTCCTCTGAATAAATCGCTGTTCCCTCCTGCATTCGTCTCAGGATCAAAGCCATCATACTTATCAAAAGAGAATAAATTTCTGCCGATCAATGCTAAATTCAAATCACTAATCCCCTTCACAGGACTAGGTAAATTATAACTTAAAGAAACCTCTCTAATTTTAATATATTGACCTGGGTCAACTCGCCATTCTTCTATAGGATAAATGGCCCATACATAACCTCTTACCAACTCCCCCTTCATTTCTCTCTCTGCGTAATCGCCAATGCCCACTCCTTGACGAGTTCTTCTGTCGGCATTAAATACATCAACACCAAAAACACCATCGAGCAAGAAGGAGAAATTTAACCTTTTATATCTCAAGGTACTCCCAAAAGAAGCCATAAAATCGGGATTTGGATCTCCAATAATTTTTCTTAGGGCAGTACCTGTGGGTTGGCCTGATGCATCTCTTTTTGGTGTATAAAGCGTGCCGGCATAAACATAAGAACCTGCCGGAATATCTGATCCTGCTTTAAACGGCAGGGCAGTACCTTTTTCTGGTTGAGGTAAACCTCTTGCATCCATAAGTAAGGTGCCATCTGCATTTCTCGCATAATAAGTTCCAAAGAAAATACTGGGAGCTTCACCTTGTACCAGAAAAATCGGAGCACCTGTAGCAGTATTAATAGCGACCAAAGGACTTCCTGCACTTACCACCTTACCAATATTCCGGCTATAAATAAAATTCAAATCCCAGTTAAAGTCCTTCTTTTGAACCAAATTTAAGCCAAGAGCTAATTCGACCCCTCTATTTTCCAATTCACCTACATTATCCACTATGCTTCTACCTCCTTCTGTAGGTGCCAATAAACGATTTACCACCAGATCAAATACGTTATTTCTGTAATAAGTAGCTAATAAACTCACTTTATTATTGAAGAAACTTGCATCGGCACCTATTTCAAATGAGCGTGTTCTTTCCGGTCTGATGTTCGCATTTGCCAATTGAGAACTTGGAACAAAAGTTTGGCGCCCTTGATTAACTACTGGACTAAATTGATAGAATCTGTCATAAGAACCAATGGCATTTAAACCACCTGATTCTCCCCAGGAAGATCTTAATTTAAAAGAGTTTATAGATTTCAGGAAGCTATTCTTCCAAAAATCAGTTTCTGAAAGCACGTAACTTAATCCAAGTTTTGGATAAAATTGGTTCCTTTGTTCAACTGAAAATTTTGTTGAACCATCAACCCTACCAGCTAAAGTAAGGAATAATTTATTGTTTACACCAAAGGTTTGTTGCAAGAAATAGCCACTGATTGCGTATTGATCCAGTCCATAACTACTGGTAACCGCTGAAGAACCATTTATCGTGGAGATGGAAGGCAGTAAGTTTTCCCCTGCTGAAAATAATCTATCCGCTCTATTATACTGATAATTGAACCCTACTGCAGTGGTAGAACTGATAGCTGGTGAAAAATCGGTTTGATAGGTTGCGTTGATATCATTATTGAATAATCTAAAGTTAGAAGTAACATTTGCTGCATAACCATTTGCAAAATATAGCACGTTAACCCCAGGATATGGATAAGCGGGAATAAAAGTTTTCCCGGTCTGGCTGTAAACATCTGCACCTAACACATAATCAATGGTCAAACCCTTTATAGGAAAAAAGGTAAAAGTCAGATTAGAAATAGCTCTGTTAACCTCCTGTGTAATATCAAAATCTTCTATGACTGACAATGGGTTTACCCTGGTGGGTTCAACTGCCTGTAGATTTCCGTTTGCGTCACGTTTTGTAATATCATAAATGTTGTTAGTAATATTTATGGCATTTACCGGACTATAAAAAGAATTTCCATTTGGTTTTTCATTAGAAAAACTATTATTGTATTGTAGTCCAAAACTAATTTTCATCCAATCTTTAATGCCTTGATCTAAATTCAGTCTTAATCCATATCTGGTAAAATCAGTATTTTTAACAATTCCACCATTCGTCATATAGGATAGAGATGCGTAATACTTGGTATTATCCTTTCCACCAGACATTGACAGATAATTATCTGTTCCCATCGCATCACCAAAAACCTGATCCTGATAATCATAGCGTGTAACATCGACTAATGCAGTTGGCAGGTTTCTACCATTTGTTGTAACGGTTGGACCACCTGTAAAAGGGTTAATGATATGAAGTCTTTGTGCAACCGAGCCAAATTGCTTACCGAAGGTAGTGATGGCTAATTTTTTTCTTAGTTGATTTACATTCACACTTGTACCAAAAGTAATTTCCGGCTTGCCTGCACTACCCCTCTTTGTAGTTATAACAACAACCCCGTTTGAAGCCCTTGAGCCATATACTGCTGCTGCGGCTGCACCACTAATAATATTAATACTTTCGATATCTTTTGGATTAATATCTGCCAATCTGTTCGTCCCCATGTCAGCTGCACCGGCAGATACAGAAACCTGAGAAACATTACTGGTAGTATTACTAACAATAACGCCATCAATGACATATAAAGGGTCAGAGTTTCCACGAATTGAGTTAACCCCTCTAATCCTAATATTTAATCCTCCAGCAGGATCTCCGGACGTTTGGGTAATCTGGGCGCCAGGAACTTTTCCTTGCAAGGAGGATATTAGGTTATCTGAACCCGTTTTTGCTAATTCGTCAGCCGAAACAGAACTAATAGCATTCCCGAGTTGACGCCTGGAAGATTTAAGGGTTGAACCAGTAACTACAATTTCGTCCAAATCAAGGGCATCCTCAAAGAGGGTGAAATTTTGCGTCAGTAAATTTTTATCTGATGTTATTGATAAATCCATAGCCATAGATTTATAGCCAACATAACTTGCTTGTAACGAATAGTTTCCAGGTAAAACGGAAACATTTAAGGTATAAGATCCATCTACATCAGTAACAGCACCACTCCTCGAATCGGATAAAGCCAGGGTAACACCTATCAAAGGATTATTTTGTGCATCGACAACTTGACCTTTGATTGTCAGATTAACTTTCTCCTGAGCGAATAATGATGTAGGTAATATTGCTAAACCAAGCAGTACAGCACCGGCAAACAATGAAGTTTTTAGCATAGTTAAATATTTAATTGGTTAGTACTAAAATATAAATGTTTCAAACTAATGCAATAATAAGGAATAAAAAATTAAATTCAATACTTATTTGGCTATTTATTGCATCTTTTTGCAGTAAATAGCCAAATTATGCACTATAAAATGCAACAAATAAAACTAAACTTAATTATTGAGGTGAAACTGAATTAAACCCTCCATGGGATCTTTAACAATACCGCCCAGTTGGAGCTTATTTTCTACCAATACCTCTTCCATTATTGCGCTAAAATAATAAGCGACTGAACCTATGAAATAAACTTTGATATCTTGATTTTCCTTCATCAAGTGCAAAAAATATCTTTTTATAAATAAGTTAAATTGTTGTTTGACAACCTCTCTAATCCAACATAGTTCTTTATGTTTGTAAAAGAAAGCAGCAAATTGTGCCAGATATCTGCTGGGAAAAGGATTTTTGTAAACGGCCTGAAATATATCCTCTTTTTTTAAGGTCAATTCATTTTTTACAAGCCAGTGAATTTCGTTGGGTAATTCTTGCTTTAACCAACCTTGTATCAATGTTAATCCAAGAGCGGCACCGCTTCCCTCGTCACCTAAAATAAATCCAAAACCACCAGCCATGGCCGCAATATTGCCATTTTTTATTAAACAGGCGTTAGAACCTGTGCCCAGGATACCAACCAATCCATTATTTTCAGATCCGATGGAACGAGCGGCAGCAACGATATCTGTATCCACCTCAGCGGGCTGAAATGGATTAAAAATAAGGTCGAGTAATTTTGAAACTCTAATTTTCTGATCTTCAGCACCACAACCCGTGCTATAAAAGTAAATTAAATGTGGGGGTTGTGGGAGCTTATCTTTAATAAAAAGGAACTGGTTCTTCATTTCCTCATCTGTAAGAAAATAGGGATTTAAGCCAGAAGATTTCTCACTAAAGATGCTAACCCCATTAGAAATAAGTACCCAATTAGCTTTAGTAGCACCACTTTCCACAATAAGGATGCTCTTTCCAGTATGCTTAATCATCTGGAATTCATAGTTACATCGAGGGAATGAGCGTTTAAAACATTGCGGACATTCCCGTGTTTTTGCAAAAGTTTTGCAGCCACATCATAAGGAATATTTAATTGTTTTACAATCATTTTAACACCCCTATCAATCAATTTGGCATTACTTAATTGCATATCTACCATTTTATTATCCATTACTCTTCCCAATTGAATCATGACAGAGGTACTTATCATATTTAATGCTAATTTTTGTGCTGTTCCTGCTTTCATACGGGTTGAACCCGTAACAAATTCAGGTCCGGTTACGATTTCAACAGGAAAATCAGAAACAGCAGCCAGTTCAGAATCTGGATTACAAGTAACACAACCAGTCAGAATGCCGTATTCTTTGCATTTTCTTAATCCTTCTATGACATAAGGAGTTGTGCCTGAAGCAGCAATTCCAACAACTACATCCAGCTCATCAATATCAAATGCTTTCAAGTCACTCCATGCCTGAGAAAGGCTGTCCTCAGCAGCTTCCACAGAATTTCTCAATGCTATATCTCCGCCGGCGATAATACCTATTATCCAATCTTTCGGCACGCCATAAGTAGGTGGACATTCTGAAGCATCTAAAACACCCAATCTGCCAGAGGTTCCTGCTCCTATGTAGAATAAACGACCCCCCTCCTTCATTTTATGCACAATAATCTGAACTAATTTTTCAATTTGGGGAATGGACTTTTCTACCGCATCCGGAACCAACTTGTCTTCCTTGTTTATATTCAACAACAACTCATTCAGTGACATTTTTTCCAAATGCCGGTAAGTTGAGGGCATTTCTGTAATTCTTTCCATATTTAAACTGTATGTTGCAATTTACGGCTTTTTTTACAAATTATTGCAATATTTTGTAAAATACATGTATCTAGTTAATAAAGTTACCATTTTTTTGGAAAATCTATCGAAATTACTTATTTTCGCATTTAGATTAAGAGGGGGTATAGCTCAGTTGGCTAGAGTACTTGCATGGCATGCAAGGGGTCATGGGTTCGAATCCCATTATCTCCACATAAAACCAGTCTCCTAGAGGCTGGTTTTATTATTTAACACATCATTCATTTCCAAAATAAAAAAGATTAGATGAATCATTTATATGTTTTAAATCACTTTTTTTGGAAATATCGCTGGCACTTTCTGGGGGGAATTTTTTTTGTTTCTCTATCCAATTATTTCCGGGTATTACAACCACAGGCCATTAGGGAAGCTCTGGATCTGGTGATTCACAACGTAAGTATTTATCGAAATTTTGAAGGATCAAATCTTCAACAAAGCTTGGAGACCATTCTTGGCAAGCAATTATTAATTTTCGGAATATTCGTGCTTCTTTTTGCTGGCCTCATGGGCTTATTCATGTATTTCATGAGGCAAACCATTATTGTTATGTCTCGATTGATTGAATATGATATGCGAAAGGAAATCTTTGAACATTATCAAATTCTGGATCTTGCCTTTTACAAAAGGAATAAAACGGGTGACTTGATGGCCAGAATCACGGAAGATGTAAACAAGGTGCGAATGTATCTGGGACCGGCCATTCTCTATGGAATAAATCTGGTTTCCTTATTCGCTTTTGTCATTTATGCCATGGTTAATGTTAGCCTTGAATTAACCCTGTTTTGCCTTATTCCTTTACCTATTTTATCTATATCTATTTATTATGTTAGCGATCTCATTCACAAGAAAAGCGAGGAAATTCAACAACAACTGGCCGTTTTAAACAACACGGCTCAAGAGGTTTATGCTGGAATTAGAGTAGTTAAGGCTTATACTCAGGAAAATTCTATGCTGGGATTTTTCACTTCCCAAAGTCAGCAGTACAATCAACAATCTGTTTCTTTGGCAAGAATTAATGCCTTGTTTTATCCGCTAATGATCTTATTAATTGGTATTAGTACCTTAATTACGGTCTATGCAGGAGGTACTTTAGTCGTTAATGGAAGTATTTCTACTGGCAACATTGCGGAATTTGTCATTTATGTAAATATGTTAACCTGGCCTGTAACGTCTATTGGCTGGATAGCGTCGATTATTCAGCAAGCATCCGCAAGTCAAAAAAGGATTAACGAGTTTATGCAGACAAAGCCTTCTATTCTCTCGGGGAATATGGAGGATTTTAAACTCAACGGTGAAATTATTTTTAATAATGTGGGTTTGACTTATCCCGATACGGGCATTTGTGCTTTAAAAAACATACAACTCCATATTAAAGCGGGAGAAAAAATAGCCATTATAGGTAAAACAGGATCGGGAAAATCTTCCTTTGCGGAGTTATTACTTAGAATGAATGATGTATCAGAAGGTGAAATTTTATTTGATGGTGTGCCTGTTAAAGAGTTGAATCTTGGCAGGTTGCGCGAACAAATTGGGTATGTTCCCCAAGATGTTTTTCTTTTTTCAGATAGTTTAAAGCAAAATATTACTTTTGGTAAGCCTGATGCTTCGGATGCTGAGATAGAAAGGGCTATTTTTGATGCTTCTCTCACGGATGAAATTAAAACCTTTCCTGATGGGTTAAATACTATTTTGGGCGAAAGGGGCATAACCTTAAGTGGTGGTCAAAAACAAAGGGTTTCGATTGCCCGTGCGTTGTTGAAAAATCCTGAAATTCTTATTTTAGATGATTGTTTGTCTGCGGTGGATAGCCATACAGAAAATAAAATTCTTAATTATTTTCAGTCTTCGTTAAAGGGTAAAACGGCTATTATTATTTCGCATAGAATTTATGTCAATTTACATTTTGATAAGATTTTGGTTTTTCAAGATGGGGAGGTTGCTCATGCGGGTACCCATGAGGAGTTATTGAAGATTAGTCCGTATTATTTAGATTTATACGAAAGGCAATTATCTGATGAAAGGATGGATTAGGGATGTGCGAGCGGGGATGTGTTTTTAACGTAGGGTTTGCAGTGTTCTGCGCAGGGACGAGCGGAGATGTGCGAGCGGGGATGTGTTTTTAACGCGGAGATGTGCGAGCGGGGATGTGTTTTTAACGCAGGGTTTGCAGTGTTCTGCGCAGGGTTTCGCAGGGGCGAGCGGGGGTATGTGGCGAGCGGTGATGTGCTAACAGGGATGTGCTAAAAGGGACGCATTTTTAACGCGGAGTTTGCAGTGTTCTGCGCAGTGTTTCGCAGGGGCGAGCGGGGGTGTGCTAGCGGGACGTTTTTTTTTAAAATTGTTGTACTAAGAAAAAATATAGGGGTAACCCTATGGTAATGTTAACGGGAAATGTGATGGCTAAGGCCATGGGTAGAAACAAACCAGGATTTGCTTTGGGGACGGTTACTTTCATGGCGGCTGGCACTGCAATGTAGGAAGCGCTGGCGGCGAGTACCGAAAAAATAAATCTGTCGCTTATTTCGGACGTCACAAAGGAGCTTAAAATAG
>JBMLQR010000248.1:28650-32588 GCA_049241465.1 Saprospiraceae bacterium
ACCGAAAAAATAAATCTGTCGCTTATTTCGGACGTCACAAAGGAGCTTAAAATAGCGAAAATACAACCGTTTAATAGGGGAATAAATACGGCAAATAATACGGGGAACCAGCCAAATTCAAAAAAGGATTTTAATTTTCTGCCACTTGAAATACCCATGTCTAATAAAAAAATGGACAAAAATCCTTTAAACAGATCGTTTGTAAAGGGCTTAATCCCTTCTGCTTGCTTCGCATTTGCCAGAAAGCCTATGAGCAAACTTCCTAAAATCAAAAGAACACTGCCATTGGTCATGGCGTGTTTAAAGATAAATTTTTTATCAATTTCGTTCTTTCGTCCTTTATTAAAGAAAGTTATAAGTATTAATCCAATGATGATAGCTGGAGACTCCATGAGTGCCATAATGGCCACCATGTAACCGTGCAATAGAAGTTGCTCAGATTCCAAATAGGTGGTTGCTGTAACAAAAGTCACTGCACTTACTGAACCATAAGCCGCAGCAATAGCACCAGAATCAAAGATATTTAACTTTCGTCTAAGTATAAAAAAGGTATAAAATGGTATGAATATGGAAATAAATATACCGAATACCATGGACCAAAGAATATTCGTGGAAAAGGTCTCATGTGATAATTCTTGCCCACCTTTAAATCCAATGGAAATGAGCAGATAGAGAGAAATAAATTTAGATGAATTGGGTGGAATTTCTAAATCACTCTTTAAATAGGTTGCCAATACGCCTAACACGAAAAAAAGTAAGGCAGGGTTAGTCAAATTTTCAGCTAGTAAATTGAAATTCATTTTTTTTGTTTCTTTTGAATAAATGTTTGTAAGCTCAAAATTTAAGGATTACAATAATCACAAAAGGCAGGATCCTCTGCCATTTTCTGATTTGGATATAAGATTTCTTTTGTTTCCAAACATTTTTGACAAGTGTAAATATGACTCATAATAGATCGGGTAGGAAAATGGCATAGTTCGCAGGGTAAACCTTCCTTTATTTTGACAATGGAAAATCCGGGAAAATGACAGGAAGGACAAGTTAATCTCAAATTAGCAACCAACCTTTCAGCTGCTATTGATATGACCTTCATTCTCGTCGGATTGAACATAGCCCTCATATCCGTTTCAACAAAAAGGGAAGAATTACTTTTAATAAGTTTATCATAAGATTCTTTCAAAACAGGCCAATCTGTTATTCCTTTGATTATATTTTCTCCGCTGGATTTTGATTTTCTCAAAATTAGTCCATGAGATGGAAATTTTGACCTATTAGCGAAGTCGGCGAGTTCTTCATAGCTAGAAATTTCTGCGCCATTAAAATTAGTATCGATACTTAATTCCCTGGCCGAAAAGGAGGCATCCAGTTTTTTATCCACCAGCAAAATAACTTCATCATCAGAGGGAAGGAAGTAAAATGAAGGATGGCTTCCGAAAGAACCTTCGCTGGCAATAGCTAAATCGCATTGCGCCATTTCCATGGCCTTCTCACATTTTAATCTGGCTGTGAGCATGGCATCGTCTAATCGTTCCACCTCACCTGAAAAAGTGCCAAATAGATCAGAATCAAATGTTGGTAATGTAATACAATGTACCCCCAATTCCCTTTCTAATATAGGTGCAAGAACTTCTTCCTTTCCATGTTTTGTGGCGATTACAAGGCGTCTTCCTTCAAACATTTATTCCTGTTTTTTAACAGTTTGTCGACTAAAATTTCTTACCCCTGTGACAAACAAGAGAAATGCGATGGAAGCGAGCAGATTTGTCTGTATAACGTCTTTGGTAAAAAACGCAGCGATAAACAGGAATATGAATAGCATTAAAGCCAAATAAAATTTAATTGTTAACTTAGTCATTTTTATTGTTTTTTATTTCATGCAAATTTGTTAGTTTTAATTCATAATTTTTTATTTATATTTACAATCATTTACATAAACAATATTTATGAATTATACTCTCAATCAATTGCAGATTTTTCTTAAAATAGTGCAAACCCAGAGCGTGACAAAGGCTGCTGAAGAATTACATCTTACCCAACCTGCTGTTTCTATACAACTTAAAAACTTTCAAGAACAGTTTGATATACCATTAACCGAGGTTATTGGTAGAAAAATTTACATTACGGCCTTTGGACGTGAAGTGGCTGAGTCAGTTGAAAATATTTTAGAGCAGGTACAGGCTATTAATTTTAAAACTATGGCCTATAGGGGACAATTATCCGGGCGGTTAACCATTTCAACGGTTTCAACTGGTAAATATATTTTACCCTATTTTTTATCTTCCTTTTTAACAATGCATCCTGGCATTGAACTAATTATGGATGTTACCAATAAAAATAAAGTAGTTGATAGTTTGAATTCCAATGAGGTTGACTTTGCCTTGGTTTCTTTATTACCAAAAACCATACAGACAGATCAATTGGATATACTTCAAAATAAGTTATTTTTTGTTGGAAAAAACAAAATCCACCTGGAAAAGGAGCAATCTTTGAAAGATTTCTTTAAAAATTTACCTTTAATTTATAGAGAGCAAGGTTCTGGAACCAGGAAAATTATGGAAAATTTTATTGAGCGAAATGATATTAGAGTAACGAAAAAAATGGAACTGACATCAAATGAAGCGGTAAAACAGGCCATTCTTGCTGGATTTGGTTTTTCCATTATGCCATTAATTGGTATAAAAAGAGAGTTATTAAATAACGAGCTTCATATCATTCCATTACCGGGTTTACCTATTACTTCAACCTGGCAATTAATATGGCTCAAAGGGAAGAAGCATGGACCCATTTCCCTTTCACTCATTAACCACATAGAAAAAGAAAAAGAAAAGATTGTGAATGAGGTATTTTCCTGGCATGAAAACTATTGAAAAAGGGCTCAATCGAAATTGAAGCCCTTTTAACAAAAGAACAATTAATTTGTCAGCCAAAAAATTTTAATTTTTCCTTGGAGTAATTTATTTATTTAACCGTCATAACACCGTTCATCAATCGCCAATGTCCTGGAAAGGTACATATATATGGATAATCCCCTGGTTTCAAAGGTGCTGTAAATCTTAATCTGACCGTTTGATCTGGATTAACCAGAGCGGTTGCAAAAAGAATTTCCGGCATTTCAGGAACATAATTATTAGTAGCGCCATTTGGATCGGTAATCATCTTATCCGCTGCCTTTCCTATTTTTTCCAACGATTTAGGTTTTCCTATGACCAAATTATGTTGCATAGCATCAGGATTTTCGAATACGATCTCCACCGTTTTACCAGCAGAAACTGTAAAGGATTTCAGGTCATATTGCATCATTTCCCTTAGGGATTTAATTTTAACAATCTGCACATTAGGATCATTCATCTCCTCCTTTTTCAATATATCCCAGGCTTGCATTAGTCTTGTTAACCGATCTTTATTTACTCCTGAAACAGAGGCAAGCAACTCATTTAAAAAAGGAATTGACTCCTTTGGAACCACCGTTTTTTTCCTATAATTCCATCCTTCACTAACGGCTTTCAATATGGCATCGAACCCATTGGCATCTAATTTTTTTGCTTTCTGCAAATAAGCAATCACCGTATTTATGTCAGCTAAAGATGCATGAGATTTCACACTTTTTGCTAAAACAAACTGAGGCATCGTCTGTGCCAGAACGAAAGAAACCTTTTTAGTCAGGGCATTATTATTTTCCAGACTTTCCGGTATTGAATTATCCTTATCGACACTTACAGAAATATTATAATCACCGGCAAATTCCCCGGCAAATGAAATATTGCCAGACCATGGACCATTGGTATTCTTAGTAATGGTAACCGTTTCGCCTGGTTTTACTCCTTCAGCATGCACTTGACTCACCAAATCAATAACTTGTCCCTTTCCTGAAAAACGAATATTAAGGGGTAAAACTACTCCCTTTTGTACCGCAGCATCCCCCTGATTTGTCACTTCAA
>JBMLQR010000248.1:32688-38106 GCA_049241465.1 Saprospiraceae bacterium
GGAATCCAACGATCGTCAATGTCCTTAGAATTTTCCAATGCATTGAGGACAAAAGATTTAGATTTTTCATCTAACGGCATTTTACTTAAAGCCAATAACGTGTTCAGGACTACGAGCGGTTCCTTATCTTCCATTAATTTATTATCTATAAGATAATTCGCCATTTCACTGGTAGCGGGCAGCATTTGTAAAATGGTTTTTCGAACCCCATGGCAAGGATGTTTCAATGCTTTAAGCAAGGCATCCATAACATTTCCCTCTATGGCATTTAGTCCATGCAACACCCAAAGCGCATGAATAGCCGGGGCATTAATTCCAATTTCATCTACTGAAAAATCGTTAACCAAGGCCAATAAATCAGGAACAATATCCTTATTATTTCTCTCTACCAATAAACGTTGGGCATGGCTTCTCCAAAACATATTTGTATTTTTCAATGCCTGCACCAACTCTTTTGTGTTATTCATTGACAGCGAAAGAGGTGAATAAGCAGGGGCGTCATTGTGCTGCACGCGGTAAATACGACCATGGGTATAATCCCTTAATTCGGTTTCGTACGCATTTCCCTGACCCATAATAAATCCGTCAGGTTTTGGATTATGTTGAATGATAAAGCTATACCAATCTGCGACCCAAACGGCACCATCGGGCCCCACCTCAGCAAAAACAGGAGAAAACCATTCGTCGGCACCTGCCATCAGATTAAATCCTTCCGTATCATTAAAATTAGTTCCTTTTTTTGTTAAAATATTTTGATGTAGAACGTGCCCGGTAGGTTCAGCTACGAAGGCTATATTGTTCCAATATTTTTTAGGAAATGAGCGGGCAGTATAAACATTATGACCAGCTGCGGCGGTATAACCACCAAAAACATCCACTTGCCTTACTTTTGGCGTAATGGTTTTCATATCCTTATGGGTATCGGTACTTCTACTTCCATTATCTATACCATAAGCAGACGGATAATAATGATTTGGAATAGCCATATACCAACCATGAGCGTTATTTGCGGTAGATCCGAAAACATCCCCCGTTTCATTGAAGCCCAAGCCCCAGGTATTATTGGACGTATTGGTCATAAATTCAAGTTTACTTCCATCGGGTTTAAAGCGGAAAAAGCCCTGAGCAAACCGGATAGTATCCTTACTTTCACCCACTACCCCTTTAAATCCGGAGTACCCAATAGCGCCCCAAAGCCAATTATCGAACCCGTAATGCAGATTTGATGGACCAGCATGGGTGTCAAAGGTACCAAAGCCAGTAAACAAGACTTTTTTCACATCTGCCTTATCATCGCCGTCAGTATCTTTTAGAAAAATCATATCAGGCGCCTGACAAACGACGAGACCGCCATTACTAAAAACCATACCTGTTGGAATACTTAATCCATCGGCAAAGCGGGTAAATTTGTCTGCTTTTCCGTCTTTATTCGTGTCTTCACAAATCAGTATATAATCGCTTCCTCCGGCATCCTTTCTTTCATTGGGATAATCTTTGGTAATGAGAACGAACATCCTCCCCTTTTCATCCCAGGAAAAAGCGATAGGATGCACTACATCAGGTTCAGCGGCAAATAATTCCATATTAAAATCCATTGGCACCTGAATATGTTTTCTACTCTCTTCCGGAGAAAGCGGATCTTGTCTGTATTGAGTACCCTCCCTTTTCTCATAATTAGGTAATTTAGCCTCCCGATATACAAAAGGAGCTGGTTTTAAGGCAGCATGAGCCGCTTTTGCGTCGTCATTCACTGCCCAAAGGATACCCCGATAGATCAGTTCCTGAAAATCAGTGTTTTGCCAGGTGCGTTCATCATGACCATAAGCGGTATAAAAAACACGCCCTTTCCCATATTGACGAGTCCAGGTATAAGGTTCCGTTTTGGCACCGGGTTTATCTTTAAACTGATCAGCTTTAATTTCCCGTTCCGCCAGGACATTATTATCGTCCTGAAGGTGATCATGCAAATAAGTTTCATCGACAACCTTAAATGGACGGAGGCCTTTCATGATAAAATGATCGGGTTGGATAATTTTTGCCTCAATGGAGTCCATGGTATGTCTCCAGAATTGCCCACCCACCATTTTAACATATTCGGCTGAATTCCTAAAACAATAGGAAGCACAATGGATGGGTAAAATGCCTTTTCCACTTGAGACATAAGCTAATAAATCCTTTTCTAAATGCGGGGGAATACTATCCCAATTGGCAAAAATGAGTAAGGCGTCATATTTATTAAGATTTTTTAATGTCAAATCTTCTAATTGATCGGTATAGGTGAAATTCACCCCTTTATCACCCAAGGCTGCCATGATAGAAGGCAAACGTTCCATTGGTTTATGGTGGCCATTATCGCCCAGGAACAGGATTTCTAAGCGTCTTGCAGACTGACCCATTGCGGTAAAGGCAGACAAAACCAGTGCGAGAAAGAATATTTTTTTCATAAAAATGTTATTTGACAAGTAAAAACATTGTTGGTTCAAGACATTTTAAACATCAGGAAAAGGCTGCTTTAAAATCGGGTAATTTAATGATTTCCCCACCACGCATAGCTGATTCATGGGCGAGGATACCGACGGAAGTCCAGTTCGCTGATTCCCATGCATTGGGGAATGGATCTCTGTCTTCAATCAAGGCCATTAAAAATTCATGCACCAGATGGGGATGGGAACCGCCGTGACCAGCGCCCTGGGTAAAACTAAGGTGGGTATTTTCAGCCATATCATAGACACCCTGGGTAGTAAAATTCTGTATTTCCTCAGGTAACAAATGGGCAAAATCGGGTACTTGAACTCTTTCCGGAATTTCATGCTCCTCCCTTTTCGCAGTATGAATTACCGCATCCTCCCCTTCGATAAGAGGCCATTCAAACGATTTTTTCGTGCCATAAACCTCAAAGCTTTCCCTATACTGACGAGCCAGGTCAAAAAGAGAGCGATACACATAAGCACTTAAATCGCTGTCTTTAAACTTAATATGTGCCGATTCCACAGAAAAAGGGGAATGATGAATATCGGCAAGTTCCTTTCTGATCGTTCCTGAACCGAAACAAGACACATAGTCCGCTTCTAATTTTAATAAACCTGCCACGGGCCCAACGCAATGGGTAGCGTAATGCATGGGCGGAAGGCCAGGCCAATAATCGGGCCAGCCATCCATATCCTGTTGATGGGAAGCTTTTAGAAATTGAATTTTACCCAATTCGCCTTTTTCGTATAAATCCTTGACAAACAAAAACTCCCTGCTATAGACGACTGTTTCCATCATCATATACTTTTTCCCAGTTGCTTTGGACAATTTGACAATTTCCATACAATCTTCCACGGAGGTAGCCATTGGAACGGTACAAGCGACATGTTTACCAGCTTTTAAGGCTTTAATAGTTTGTTCCGCATGATTTGGAATAGGAGAATTAATATGAACGGCGTCAATTTGAGGATCCTTCAACAATTCGTCATAATCGTCATACCTTTTTTCAATCTGGAACGCATCGCCCAATTTATTCAGATTTTCCTTATTTCGCTGACAAATGGCATACATATTAGCGTGCGGGTGTCGTTGATAAATGGGTATGAATTCCGATCCAAAGCCAAGACCTACAATCGCAATGTTAATTTTTTTCATAAAATCAAGGATAAGGGTTTTAAAAATGTAAAATGTTTCAGGTGATTTTCGGGTATTTCTAATGAATAAATTTTTTAAGATAGGTCAAACTGTCGGACATAAGTTGTTCCTCAGAATCAAAGGTTTTTCGCCAAATATTTGCTGCTGCCAGTTTCATACTAAAGGCCTCGATACTGACCATTCCCTGATAATTGATATCAACCAGGGTTTTAATAATGGATTCAAAATCAATATGTCCTTTTCCAAGAGTACCTCTATCATTTTCAGATAGTTGTACATGAATCAGATGATTTGCACACAATTTAATGGCATTTTCAATATTTTTTTCTTCAATATTTGCATGAAAGGTATCAAACATAATATTACAATGAGGATGATTCACCTCTTCCACAAATCTCAACATTTCATCTGTACAGGTAAAAAGGTATGATTCAAATCGATTTAGATATTCTACCCCCAGCGTAATATCCTTTTCAGCGGCATAATCAGCGAGGGTACGTATATGATTAATGCCAAATTGCCATTCCTCTTTGGTTGCAGGTTTACCGGAAAAAACACCCAAAGCGGAATGAAATGGACCGGAAAGGTATTTCGCACCTATTATTTCAGCACAGTCAATAGCTTTTAGATTATTTTCGAGGGCGTGTTTTCTCATTTCAGAAGAGGAACTTAAGGGATTTGCATCGGGGCCATTAATGGCCACAGCAAGTCTTTCCAGCCCTAGTTCATCTAGTTTATCTCGCCAGATATGCCAATCCTGACTATTCAAATTAAAAATGGGAACCTCAACGCCATCAAAACCTATAGATTTAATCTGCTCGAGCACAGGAAAAAGAGAATCGTTTATTTCTGTTCCCCAAAGCAGGAGATTCATCCCAATCTTCATTTTTTTTATTCAAATATAAGTTCTAATAATTAATCAAAATACGTTTTTTTTTACCAATATTTACTGTATTTTGATGTTTATTCCGATTATTCTACATAATATTATCAATATTTAGTTAAAATGAAGCCACTTTTAGAAAAATCAATAGAAAGTCTGAATCAATCTTATCTTGTAAAAAAACTACAGGAACCCTTTTTTGATCCAAATTGGCATTTTCATCCGCATTATCAATTATTCACCGTTATAAAAGGGACAGGAACAAGATTTATAGGAGACGATATAAGACATTTCGAAGAAGGAGACACGGTATTTTTGGGTCCAAACATGCCCCATCTATGGCGAAGTGACCGTAACTATTTTGAGAAAGAATCTCAACTTCAAACAGAAGGAATTGTAGTATATTTCAAGGAAGATTTTCTAGGCAATGATTTTTTTGAAAAACCTGAAATGTTTGACATCAAAAGCTTTTTAAAAAATAGTGAGCGAGGTCTTGATATCACGGGTACATTGGGTGCAGAAATGGTGAGAGATTTAAACGAATTATTGGGATTAACTGGATTTGAAGGGATTTCAAAACTCCTAAACATACTACACAAACTATCTGTAACCAATGATTATCATTATATTTCCAGTTCAAATTACACAAATACGCATAAAATATCTGAAACGGAAAGGATGCGAATAGTTCACGAATATGTATTGAAGCACTTTAAAGAAAACATTAATTTGTCCACCGTAGCAAGCCTTTCCAACATGACAGAAGCGGCGTTCTGCAGGTATTTCAAAAGTAGGACCAATAAGACTTTTTCCGATTTTGTAAAAGAAATACGCATTGGAAATGCCTGTAAAATATTACAGGATGAGAACAAATCCATTTCACAAACCTGTTATGAAAGTGGGTATAACAC
>JBMLQR010000249.1:0-1939 GCA_049241465.1 Saprospiraceae bacterium
CGAATTAATTCCTTTTATTCTAAGCTTTTCTAAAGAGTCGAAGTCTCTACCTTACCCTTTTACACCTAAAAATTGTTCGAAATTTTCCCGGTGAATAATATTTATAGTGGCAGTTGGATAAGTCTTTTTGAAAGAATTTGGAATGGACCCTTTTGCCTTCGGATTCCATTTAAATTCATACGCAGATAATTGTCCATTTTCCTCTTCTACATAATCTATTTCTTGCTGTTCTGTCGTACGCCAGTACCAATTATTTACCCATTTTTGCTGATAGGCTAAATATTTTACTCGCTCGGAAACTAAAAAGTTTTCCCATAATGCCCCAATATCTGTTCTGTTTTCAATTTGCTCAAAATTGGCAATGAGCGAATTTCTAATTCCATTATCAAAAAAATAAACTTTCCTGCTTTTTTTCAATTCATTTCTCTGATTTCTACTGAATGAGGTTAATCTGAAAATAATATATGATTGCTCCAATAACATCATGTATTTTTCAATCGTTTTCCCATCTAATCCACATATTTGAGCCAGTTCATGATAAGATACTTGTGAACCTATCTGCAAAGCCAATGCTTGTAACAATTTTACAAGTGCAGATGGCTTTTTAATTTGATCAATCATTAAAAGATCCTTGTATAAATAGCTATCTGACAATTGCTTTAAAATTTCTTTTTCATTTCCCGGATGATTGACCACATCAGGATAAAAACCATAAATCAAACGGTGAGGTAATAATCTAATTTCATTTAATAAACCATGATGATTTACCATTTCTTGAAATGAAATGGGATACATTTTAAATTCCCACTTGCGACCTGTTAAGGGTTCATTTAATTTATTTGATAATTCAAATGCAGAGCTTGCAGTTGCAATTAACTGAACATTTAACAGCTGATCTGTTATAAGCTTCATCTTTAAACCTATTTCAGGAATCCGCTGAGCTTCATCAATAATTATCATTTTTTTATTACCTATTATTGCTTCTAACCTCTTTGACGAAATATTTTCAAAAATGGATTGAATATCTGGTTCATCACCATTCAACCAGATTATTTCTGTGGATTTTTCAAAAAGGGATTTTAACAAGGTCGTTTTACCTACCTGTCTCGGCCCCATGAGAATAATTGCCTTCTTTTTATTTATTTTAGCAAGAATTTGCTTCTCTAAAATTCGCTCAATCATTTTTACTTATTTTAAGAAACAACAAATAACGGGAATTTCGGAATCAAATCCGAAATTATTGCTTTTTTTTCGGAATCAAATCCGAAATTATTGCTTTTTTACGGAATACAGTGTTTATCTCTATTGAAACTATATTTTAAAATAGCGGGTATATTTTCGAATTCGAGGTTATTTATCTGTTCAAATAAGGATTCTGTGTATTCTTTATACTCTCGATAAAATAGTCTACCGAAAATTGAGGTGTGTTAATATATTATAGTAAAATATTTTTTTCAGCCTTTTGCATAACATTCAAGGCTATGTAATGGATGAAGCGATAGGGAATCTATCATCAAAGCCATTGTTATGATCCGGCCTTTTTTATTCACTAATCATTAATTTTTGTTCGTCGATTTCTACACTAAATTTCACTTTTGCATCTAAAGCATCGAATATTTTAAGGATGGTTGCAAATCTTGCATCGGTTGCTGAATTCTCCACTTTTGATATTTGTGCCTTTTGCACACCAACAAGTTCACCAAGTTGTTCCTGTGTTAGATTTTTGGCCTTTCTAGCTTTTTTTATAGCATCTCCTAAAAGTTCAATTCTTAACTCTTGTTCAAATTTTTCCCTTTTTTTAGTTCCACGTTTGCCTATGTGAATGTCTAAAACTTCATTGAAACTTGTGGTTTGCATACTCTTACTTTTTTGTTTCAAAATATTTATCTTTTACAGCTTTTGCTTTTAAAATTTCTGATTTTTCTGGTTTGTCACTTTT
>JBMLQR010000250.1:0-1587 GCA_049241465.1 Saprospiraceae bacterium
CTCATTTTTTAACTGAGCATGGATTTACGGTTACCCTGGATACTCAATCGACTTTCGCTTCACTTCAATCGGAATTATATAAATATCAAGGTGTGATCCTTAGAAGTCGCTGGACACTTGACGCTACCTTTTTCGAGGCTGCTCCTCATCTCTTATTTATTGGCAGATTGGGTGTAGGTATTGAACATATTGACGAGGAAAGTGCAAGAAAAAATAAGGTAACCATTTTTACCACACCTGAAGCCAGCAAAGATACTGTGGCTGAACATACCCTCGGTCTTCTGTTGATGATGCTAAATAAATTGGGGAAAGCAGATCGGGAAGTTAGTCAAAATATATGGGACCGGAATGCCAATAGAGCCATAGAACTAAAAGGTAAAAAAGTGGGAATACTGGGATTTGGTAATATGGGCCGTGCGGTCGCACAAAGATTGGCAGGATTCGAGGTGGATATATTGATACGGGATATTTCTCATGAGATAACCGTTCCTTCATATACTAAACAAGTTGAGGAAGCTGAATTTTTTAATGAAACCGATATTTTAACTATCCATATTCCCTTAAATGAGGCTAACAAATATTTTATAGATTATGCCTATTTAAAGAAGTTTAAAAAAGACATATTCCTTATAAATACGGCACGGGGAGGCGTTGTAGAAACGGAGGGATTAGTTAAACATTTGAAAGAAGGAAAGGTCAAAGGGGCTGCATTGGATGTTATAGAATATGAAGAGCAATCATTTAATGCGCTCGATATTTCTTCCTTACCACCCCCTTTCCAGTATCTGAAAATGGCAGAAAATGTCATTTTAAATCCTCATTTAGCGGGTATATCCTATGAATCTGTACCAAGGCACGCCTACGTAATGACACAAAAAATTTCAAAATTATTTAAGCTCGACCTGCATGTTGAATGAATTGAGGGAATTGGAAGGAAATGTTGATATAGTTTATAATATTGCGGAGATCTTACCAAATTTGTATTTGCCAAACGCCTATATTGTTAGCAAAGATAAACTGGGGAATTTAGCCCATATTAAACAAAAAGCTACCCCGGAAACTGTGGTAAGTTTCAAATTACCTATTAATGAATCACAAAACCGACTTTTTCAGATAATAAATGATTTATTACCCGATAAGCTGGAAAAAAAATATTCTCCCCCAAAAAAGAAAGTTAAATCCCTGGAAGCCTTGATGACTGATGAGGCTGTGCAACCTAAAATCATTCAATTTGTGCAAAGAAGGATGGATGAATTTCTAACTATTTTAGTTAAAAATAATTTTTTCCTTACCTGGGCTATCGATCGGAGGGTACTAGTAAAAGATTTTATTGTAAAACTGGATACCACCTATTTGCAACCTCACCTGACTTTTCATAGAGACGATTTAGGGGTAACCTATCAAATGAGATTATCAAATAATGGGATTATATGGCGTATAAAAGACAAGGATGTTACGCCCATTTCAAATGATCCAGGCTGGTTATTAGTAGATTATGTTTTGTATAGGGTTTCTCAAATCAATGGAAATATGGTTAAGCCATTTTTACAGAAAGATGAAGTCCGAATTCCAAAAAGTTCCGTAAAA
>JBMLQR010000250.1:1687-5403 GCA_049241465.1 Saprospiraceae bacterium
CTTTTTCATTCAGACTTCTCGCTCCTTTCATTAGAAAAGATGAAAGGCTTTATCCTTTACCCGACGGTAGTGTTTTTGTGATTCCATTGGAATGGATGAATAAATTTAAAGATATTACGCAATTTGCTAAGACAGACGAGCAGTCACTACGAATTAATAAAAGCCAATATACATTATTACAGGAGGCTGATATTTCTTTGCCAGAAACTTCTTTAACTAAGACGATAGAAATACAACTTCCCCGATTTTTAAAGGCAGAACTGCGGCCATATCAACTTACTGGTTATAAATGGCTGGCAGAACTATATCATAATAATCTGGGTGCTTGCTTGGCAGACGACATGGGTTTGGGAAAAACCCTGCAAACCATTGCCGTTTTATTGTACGCTAAAGAGAGAAAAATTGAGGAGGGAAAGGAATTTGAAAAAAATAATATAGGGAGGCAACTGGATATATTCGCAGCAAAAGATGCCGGTTTTCTTCAATCTTTACATACCCTGGTCATTTTACCTGCCAGTTTGGTTTTTAACTGGGAAAAAGAACTTTCCCGGTTTGCTCCCAATTTATTTGTCTATAAGCACACAGGGAATAAACGTCATAAGGATATCCGATTGTTAAAAAGGTATGATGTCATTTTAACGACTTATCAAACGGTTATAAGGGACGCTACCCTTTTGTCTCAAATGACCTACGAATATATCATATTAGATGAAAGTCAACAGATTAAGAATAAGGATAGTGCTGCATTCATTAATATAAATGAACTGGAGGCTAACCATAAGATATCTTTGAGTGGAACGCCAATTGAGAATTCCTTATCGGACTTATGGTCACAGATGCAATTTATCAATCCGGATTTACTTGGGAATTTTAATTTTTTCAAGAAAGAATTCATTTTACCCATAGAACGCATTGGTGATGAAGATAAAAAGGCAAAATTACGAAGCCTGGTAAGTCCATTTTTACTTAGAAGGACGAAAGAGGAGGTGGCAAAAGATTTACCTCCTTTAACAACACAGATTTTCTATAGTGAAATGTCTGTCGAGCAGAAAAAATTATATGAAAAGGAAAAGTCAGCGGCAAGAAACTATTTACTTGAAAATTTCAATGAAAATGATGCCCGTTTTAGAATGGAATTGCTCCAAACACTTACTAAATTAAGACAATTAGTAAATCATCCTGTCCTGGTTTATGAAGATTATACTAAGGAAAGTGGCAAATTTCAGGATATCTGTGCAAAATGGGAAGAAGTGAAAAAGAGTGGTCATAAAGTGCTATTCTTTAGTTCCTTTGTTAAACATTTAAGCATTTTCAAAGATTATTTTGAACAGACAAATACCCCTTATGCCTGGTTAACAGGCTCTTTAACATCAGAAGAAAGGCAAAAACAGATATTGTTATTTGAAAATAACCCGACGGTGCAGGCTTTTTTCATTTCTATAAAAGCAGGTGGAACGGGACTTAATCTGACTGCAGCAGACTACGTTTTTATTTTAGATCCATGGTGGAATCCCTCAACAGAACAACAAGCCATTGCACGAGCTCATCGCATCGGACAAGAAAAGTCGGTGATGGCGTTAAAATTTATCACCCGAGAAAGTATTGAGGAGAAAATACTGCATTTACAAGAAAAGAAAAGTCAACTGGCAGAAGATATTTTAAGCGGTACCGGCACCCATCAACTTAATCGCAACGAACTCAATTTTTTACTCTCCTGATATAAATTAGAGGGTGTTTTTAGGCTAAAGTATAAACAACCCATCCAGGAAATAATACTAAAAAGAATAATTATTTCATTTCCAAAAGGAATAAACGTTTCTAAGCCAAACCAACTCTCCGTTTGAAATAAAAAGAGAAGCACAAAAACTAAACGAATAGATTCCCAATAAATGGCTTTTTTATTTCTATCCATTAATTCTGTGTAGGCATAAATAGAAATAAAGGCGTACAAACCATAAAAAAATATATTTGGTGTTCCAATTTTTGAGATGCTACCAAAGAAGAACAGGGTATTCAGCAAAATAAAAGCAAATTGCGCCCAAGACCATAAAATGAGCTGATGGTCTGCCGGAGGGTTAAATTTTTCATAATCATTGACATCCTCTATCTTTTCTACTGCATATTTATCCTTAACATCGTCTGGTCTCCAGCCGGTGGGTCTAAACCAGATAGTGAGTTTGTCCCAAAAATTATTTGTCCTGATAGCATCTTTAATCAGCAGCAGCAGATGTTGGAAATTTATTTTAATGGGATTCCACGTTCTCACTGGTCTTGAAACGCCATATACCGCAGGTTCACTTTCTAACTCCTCCTGAAAAGTGCCAAACCATTTATCCCAGAAAATAAAAATCTGACTAAAATTTTTATCCATATAAACAGGATTAATTGCATGATGGACCCGATGGTGAGCGGGCGTAACGATGATATTTTCCAACCAGCCCAATTTTTTGATGTAGCGGGTATGGTACCAGAACTGGGCAAATAAATGTAAAGGAGCTACCGTTGCAATAACTTGGGTTTCAACACCTAAAAGAGCACAAGGCAATAAGAAAAAAGTAAATAAATTGACAAAGGAAGAAATACTTTGGCGTAGTGCACAGGCCAGATTAAATTCCTCACTACTATGATGAATGATATGATTATTCCAGAGAATATTAATGCGATGTTGAAAACGATGTGTCCAATATCCCTGAAAATCCAATACCAAAAAAGTGATTATAAAGGCAGGAATGGATGATTCGATATGGAACAGGGAAAGGTGTTCGACCAAATATCCGTAGCTAATAATAGAAACACTCAAGCCCAGAATATCTTTTATTGAATTGGTTAGTCCTGAACTAAGACTGGAAATAGTATCCATGGAGGGTGAAAACTTTTCACCTATTTTCCATTGATAGACATATTCTATGATCATGAGTATCAGAAAAAAGGGAATCGCAAAAAGAAGCACAAAACCGTAAGTTTCCATTTATATCAAATTAAAATCTATGGGTGAAAGATCGTTCAAAACGAGAAAAGTATTGGCTTGGGAAAAATGTTTGTTACCATTGAAAGCACCTCGGGCTAAAGGCGAAGGATGAGCAGCTTCTAATATTAAATGCTTCATTGGGTCTATGAGATCGCGTTTTCTTTTGGCATAGTTTCCCCAAAGCATAAAGACAACGGCATTTTTTTGTTTTGATAGCTTTTGAATAACAACATCAGTAAAAGTTTGCCAGCCAATGGCCTGATGGGATGCCGCAACACCATGTTCCACCGTCAGGCACGCATTTAACAATAATACGCCCTGTTCCGCCCATTTCGTTAAATCTCCATGACTAGGTATAGGCATATTCAAATCGGAAGATAACTCTTTGAATATATTCTGAAGGGATGGCGGAACTCTGACCCCTTGTGGAACAGAAAAACTTAAACCCATAGCTTCATTGGGATTATGGTAGGGATCTTGCCCAATAATCACCACCTTAACCTTATGGAAAGGAGTAAGTCGAAAGGCCTCAAATATTTTATTTCCCGGAGGATAAATTATTTTACCTTTTAGTTTCTCATCCTTAATAAAGGAGACTATTTCCTCAAAATACGGTTTATTAAATTCCTCCGCTAAAACTTCTTTCCAACTTTCCTCAATATTAACATTAGCCATATCGCAAAACCCTTTTAGGTAAAATTAACCTAAAAGCATAATATATAGTATAACCAGCTAAGAATTCTTTTTT
>JBMLQR010000251.1:0-2399 GCA_049241465.1 Saprospiraceae bacterium
TACCCTGGGTTTGCAAACTAAAAAAGGCAATGAGCATGATGAAAATGGAGACATCAGATTTCCAATAGAAGACCATTAAAAACAAAAAATTTAAAATAAGATCAAAAATGCTATCCAAATATCTACCCACATAGGAAGGTTTATTTCTCATTCTTGCTAACTCTCCATCGGCTGCATCGATGACTGATTTGAGTATAATAAAGGAGGCAGCCAAATAAAAATGGTCTGTAAGGATAAAATAAATGGCGAGCAATCCGCTTAGACCAAACAGAAAAGTAAGATGAACAGGCGTTATGCCTGTATTAAGAGAAGCTCTGGAAATAAATTTTGCAAAAAACCTGCCATAATCAGATAAATCCAAAAATTTATCTTTGTCAATAAGTTTGGGCATTATGATAGTTAAAAGATGATTTTAATTACTTCCTTTTAAGGAAATTCGGTAAAAAACGCGGTACTTTTTCCTGATATTCTTTGTATTTTGGGTATTTAGACGCAGAAATTTCCTCTGAAAAATTGGCACTACCCCTGAATAAAAGAATTAACAGTATAGCGCCACCGATAGACCAATTAAACCATTGACCCGTAGCATGGACGCTGAACAAATACAAAATAACCCATATAGCTTGTTCCGCGGCATAATTAGGATGTCTGACAAAAGCCCATAAACCATTTGATACAAATCCGTCTTCATATGTCCCCAGATCTTGATCGGTGTACATTCTATTATATTTTTCCGTTTGATAATCGTATTGTTGTTGATCAGCAATATATTCAATGAATAAGGCCGCCATAAAAAGGAAAGCAAGCAGGTAATCAATCATTCCCACCGCGGCTACATTTTCAGCATATACGGCAATTACGGGTAGTGTAATAAGAAAAATGAGAGTATTCTGGTAGAAACAAATGAATCCCAAATTAAAAAGAGTCCAAACAAAAGGATTTTTAAATGCTGGTTTTTTTCGCAATATTTCCCAGCGATAATCCTCTTCACCTTCCCAAAATTTCCATGAATACGCTCCCCTTCTGGCAAAATTATAAGTAAGTCTCACCCCCCAGAGCGTAACTAAAATAGCCATAATTAACATCCTGTCATTCCACTGACCAAGATAAGCCATATACCAAACATAAACAACGGGCACAATACTCCATAGTTTGTCCACCTGCGAATAATTTTCTGTTAACTGCCCTGCGGTAAAAGTGAATAAAATAACAGCTCCTGCGATATAATAGGAATTTTTAATCATATCCCATTGAATATCATTGGGAGGCGTACCAAAATAAAACGCACAGACTGGTAAAATAAAAAGGGTAATGAGTAGGAAAAATACCGTCTTTTTCATGATTTTTTGGAGTTTATTTACTATCGAATATAACAAAAGTCGGTAAATCTAACTAAAATGCGCCTCATTATAGGTAGTTCTCTAAATAAAATTAAAATATACCTTAGCTTTGGTATTAATCAAAAAGCTTATTTACTTTTAAACACTTTGATTATTATTATCTTCCATAACTTAAATGGCAAAAAATGAAATATCTAATTTTCTTATTCCTTTGTTTTTCTTTGGTTGTACAAAGTCAAACAACCGAGTTTTTTTCTCCCAATTCCTTTGTTGATAAAGACAGGGTTGAAAAAATAAAAAGCACCTTTTCCCTGGTAGAAAAAATGTACAGCGACCATGCAGTAAAAAATCATTTTCCAGGATATTCCTTCGGCATAGTGGTGGACGGACAACTCATTTTTAAGGGTAGTGGTGGGTTTTCCAACCTGGAAAATAAAACACCTGCCTCTTCTTCCACATTATTCAGAATTGCCTCTATGTCCAAAAGTTTCACTACTGCAGCTATATTAAAACTGAGAGATGAAGGGAAATTAAGCTTAGATGACCCCATTGAAAAATACCTGCCAGGTATTAAAAACCAAAAATTAACAGCAGATGGGCCTCCCATTAGCATAAGACATTGTATGAATCATTTAGCTGGTTTTCCAGAGGATAATCCATGGGGAGACAGACAGTTAGCAGATTCTGAGGAAGACCTGATACAACTTATAGGTAAAACCTTGTCCTTTTCCAATACGCCAGGTGTTTCTTATGAATATAGTAATCTGGGATTCACCATACTCGGTTATATTATTCATAAAGTTTCTGGTTTACCCTATAATGAATACATTCAAAAAAATATTCTTAGGCCTATTGGCATGCAGAATACAACCTACGAGTATTCAGAAGTGAAACCAGAATTATTAGCGCAGGGCTACCGTTTCATAGATGGAGAATGGAAAATTGAACCCTTATTAGCCGATGGAATTTATGGTGCGATGGGAGGAATGATTACCTCCATAGATGAGTTTAGCCAATACGTTTCCCTTCATCAACAGGCCTGGCCAGAACGAAATGATG
>JBMLQR010000252.1:0-21913 GCA_049241465.1 Saprospiraceae bacterium
GGACTTGAACCACTTAATATAAACCTCACTTGATGATTTTCTATAAGCCAATGTATTTCATCCAGTAATTCGGGTATTTTTTGAATTTCATCCACTATAACAATACTTGAAGTAGTATTGGCGATAATTACTTCGCGAAATTGTGAGGGCTCTTTCTGATACCTTCGATATACATCCGACTTCAAAAGGTCAAACCATAGTGCGTCAGGAAATAGTTGTTTTAATAAAGTACTTTTTCCTGTTTGACGAGCGCCCCAAAGAAAAAGACTTTCCTTCCCCGAACCTTCCAATAATTGCTTTCTTATAAACATAGCATTTCTTTTGTATTAAAAATCACATATATTTAAAGTATCAGTTTAAATTTTCATGATATTTTAAAGTGCAAATATAGAAAACTTTTTGGATTTTCTTGGATTTTAAGGACGGGTCAAATGGCATTCGTTATTAATTTGATATATGCATTCGTATGTATTTTAAATAGAAGACGCATTGGCAATGGGTGAATGGAATAAAAAAAATAGTTAAAAAGCATAATAAATAGGCTTCAAATTCCTAAAACTTTGCATTATTGGGAAGTTTTAGGAATTTAAACTATATTCCCTTTAATCCTTGAAATCCTGAAAATCCTGATTCAAAACAGGTTACATAGGAAATGGTCTATAAAACACAGTTCTTCCAAGCTTAATAGACAATAATTGTTCTTGTTGTAGGTCTCACTATTTAATGCTCTATTAATTCATATTCATTAATCAATAAATCAGTAGAAATATGTAAGTTTTTACTTAGTTTTCTAATCATTTCCAGCGTAAGTCTCCGTTTTTTATTCAGTACTTCAGAAACCTTGCTTTTGCTGCCTATAATTTCAACCAGATCTTTATTTCTTAAGGCATTCTCTTGCATTTTATATTTTATGACTTCAATGGGATTAGGATTTATGAAAACAGGTTCATTTTCCTGCTCATATTTGTGAATTAACATAACTAAAAGTTCAGCCTCGTCAAAATGTTCGTCACCTATTTTACAATCAAATACTTCTTCCAGTCTGCTTAAAGCAGCATGATACGCATCTTCGGTTCTTATAATATTCCAAGCCATTTTTAGGTTGATTTTAACAAAGTCACAAAGAAGACCTCAGGGGCAAACAATTATTGATTCATTACAAAGATAAGGTTTTGTGAATTCATACTTGAAGTTGATTTGGCTAGGGAGGTGTTGTTTTTGGAAATGTTTACTGTAAATAATTTTGAATCAGGATTTACAGGATTACAGAGGACGTCTTTGTTCTGGGTACAATGGTCATTCGTAGACGCTTACTTTATGCCCTTCTTTTCGCCGATGCGTTACGCATCGGCGAAAGGCCTGTAAATGAAAGCACTAAACAATAACAATCTTCCCACTCAAACCAACGACGTTATCATTAATCATAAGAATCCTGTAAATCCTGATTCAAAAAGGGGAAGGTAAACTTTACCCTCCCCTTTTTATCGGATATCTAAAACCCTATCCTATTTAAACAACGAATAGGAAAGTGCTTCCACTTTCTTTTTGTAATTTTCAAAAGGACCCGTCATAAAGGCATTGATTTTTTCAATGGCCTCATTTACCTCAATGGTCGCTTTGTTCAGATTGTTTTTTGCCGCTTGCGTGGGTTCACCTACAAACGTATTCATAGTAGAGCGAACGGCCGATAAACTACCCTGAATATTCGATGCGCTTCTTTGAATACCCTTGAGGCCGTCAGGCATCATGTATAATTTCTCCAAATTATTCAGTGAATCGGTAAGAGATTTACCCAGTTTCACTAAGTCTTTTTTGGTACTGTCCACAACGAGTTGTATGGCAGATTCTACTCTCGTTATAGCCTTTTTGGCATCCTGTATCTTTGTGAAACCCGCATTAGCTTTGGTCATTAACTGATCCAATTCTTTGAATCCAGCTTCCTGCGCAGCATAGTCAGACATGGAAATATTTTCTCTAGGATCACCTGATACCTTTACCATCGTAGAATCAGATTGACCGTTTAAGGTAACAATAAACCAATAATTACCTGGAGAAACGGAACCACCAACTGGTAATTCATCGTCTGGTTTGGCTTCACGGCGAGAAGGCATGGCGACGCCATTTTTTCTAAGATCCCAATATATTCTTACCATTCCAGTATCCAACGTCATAGACATTTTTCTTATAACTTCCCCTTTTTCAGTTTTTACTACCATCTTAGCCTTTTCGGGCGTTGCTGCATTTTTCGATGCCCCTACTTTATTCCAAATGGTTAACATAGCACCTGAGGCTTTATTTTGCCCCTCATAAATGCCATCAGCTGCGAAGTGATAGCCAGCGTAGGATTTGAAATTAGCCAGATAAGCGTCTGGTGCAGGGAATACCCGAAGCGCTTTGTCCAATACTTTTCCTCCCGTTTGTGCTATTTCTCTTAAAGGTCTGATATCGTCAAGGATATAAAAAGCTCTACCAAAAGTGCCAAGAATCAAATCATGATCGCGAGAATGTATTTTCATATCCATGGTGGGAACTGATGGATAATTATTCATCCATTTATTCCAGTTTTTACCGCCATCTATACTCAAATACAAACCACAGTCGGTGCCAAGCCAAAGCATATCGCTGGCTACAGGATCCTGAACAATAGATAAGGTGTAACAAGGAACCTGCTTTTCAGTGACGATGGCCATGAATGTTTTGCCAAAATCCTTGCTTCTGAAAGCCATTGGGCGATAATCATTTCTCCGGTAATCATTTACAATGACAAATACTTCGCCTGCATTTTTAGTTGAAACCTCAATATATGGAATCCATGAACCTGCTTTTACACCGGGTAGAGATCCACTAAGATTGGTCCACGTTTTTCCACCATCGCGGGTTAGTTGTAAATTGCCATCGTCAGTGCCTACCCAAATAACATTTTTATCTAAAGGACTTGGCGCAATAGCTAAAATAGTAGTATGATTTTCAGCGGCAGTATTGTCAATGGTCAAACCACCGGTAGAATCCTGCATTTGTTTGATGGGATCATTTGTGGTAAGATCGGGCGAAATAATTTCCCAGGTTTTACCGCAATCAGTGCTTTTGTGCACAAATTGACTGCCAAAATATAGTCCACAAGGTTCAAATGGATTTTGGGCAAAAGCAGCATTCCAATTATATCGCAATTCAATTTTCGGATTAGGATGGGTTGGTTTAATACCCTGTGTTCTTCCTGTATTCAAGTGTACCTGGCCCACATTTCCACCCTGTGACATGGCATAAGCTTTGGTTGCATCTGTTGGATGAAAACTCACATCAAAGCCGTCACCGAAGTAAATTTCCTGCCAATCGGTATTCCTGATATTGCCTTGTTGCCAAATGGAACTCGGACCTACCCAAGAGCCATTATCTTGCATACCACCACCAATTCTATAGGGTATAGACATATCATAATTGACATGATAAAACTGACCTACAGGAATATTTTCAATGAATCGCCAGGTTTTTCCCATGTCCCTTGAAATATTTAATCCACCATCATTTCCATCTATTAAATAATTTGGGTCTTCCGGGTGGATCCAAAAAGCATGATGGTCTGGGTGCACCCCATAGTAAGGAAGGAGGGTTTGGAACGTTTTTCCACCGTCTTCACTTCGGGTAACAAGTGAAAATAGATTGTAAATCCTATTTTCATTTTTAGGATCCACATAAATTTCGTGATAGTAAAATGGTCGGTCACTAACTCCTTCTCCTTTTCCAACCAAGGTCCATTTGAAACCGCCATCGGTCGATTTATATAGACCATTTTCCTTAGCTTCCACTAAAGCATAAATGATATTGGTTTTTGAACGGGCAATCGCCAATCCAATTCTACCGAGCGGACCTTTTGGTAAACCATCGGCATCGGTTCTTTTAGACCAGGTATCGCCACCGTCAAAAGTGACATGCAGGCCAGAACCAGGACCACCGGAATTAAAAAACCATGGTTTTCTGCCATATTCCCACATAGCTACCAATATTTTATTGGGATTACTAGGGTCTGCAACCATATCAGCTACACCCGTTTGGTCGTTCACGTAAAGAATTTTCTCCCATGTTTTTCCGCCATCTTTTGTTCTGAAAACGCCTCTTTCCGGATTTGGACCAAATGGGGAACCTTGAGCCCCAACATAAACAATATCAGGGTTGTCGCGGTGAATGATAATTCTGTGTATCGTTTTGGTATTTTCCAAACCTAAACATTTCCACGTTTTTCCACCATCGCGGCTTCTGTAAATACCTTTTCCCATGTTTTGAGAATTCCGGGGATTTCCTTCACCCGTTCCAACCCAAATATCCAGCGGATTTTTTTGATTTAAGGCAATTGACCCGATAGACAGATTGTCCATTTCATCGAAAAGACTTTCCCAGGCGGTTCCTCCGTTATTTGAGCGCCATAATCCACCCGATGCAGCACCGGCATAAATAATCTGAGGATTAGCTAAATCGACCTCAATGGCAGTAATTCTACCGCTCATACCAGCCGGACCTATACTCCTCGGTGAAATGCCTTTTAATCTTTTCAGGTCAATTTCCTGACCATAAGATAGATTGAAACATAAAAAAGTGAGCAAAAAGGCCCATACTTTAAATTGAAGTTGCTTCATTTTGATTGTTTTTTAAAAAAGTAGGTTGCGTTATTTTACAAATAATAAAGTTGACCAAACAATAAAATTGATTTTACCGTTATTAAGGATTAAATTTAACCAAAAAAGTAAGAATATGAAAATTAAGATGTTTGTTGCCTTTTTGTTTGCAGCCTTTCTATTTGGTGCAAATACTACCATTTCAGCTGCTCCTCCTAAAAAAGCGAGCTTCACCGTTGCTGGAAATTGCGGCATGTGTAAAAAAAGAGTTGAAAAAGCTGCCTCAGGTTTAGAAGGGGTTGTTGAAGCCGTTTGGTCCACAGACTCTAAAAAAATGGTGGTTAAATACAACGCAGATAAGGTTTCTGTATCTGATATTAAGAAAAAGATTGCTGCAGTAGGTCATGACACCGATGAGTTCAAGGCTTCTAAGGATGTGTATGATAAACTGCCAGGATGCTGCTTGTATGACAGAATGCAGTAAAATAAGGTTTTTAATTCTTTTTATTTGGGCAAATCTTTATCTTTCTTTGATTGGATTTGCCCAAACTTATAACAATCCTTTTATCGTTGAGGAATTACCGTCGCCAGGTAAAATGGGTGCGGTTCCTAATCTTTTTAAAGACCATGACGGAAAGGTTTGGCTAAGTTGGGTTGAATTTCAGGACGATTCAACCGACGTATTAAAATATTCCCTTTTGGAGGACGACAAATGGACGACGGGAAATATTATTTCCCAAGGTAATAATTGGTTTGTCAATTGGGCCGATTTTCCCTCCTTTACCCGTTTTCCTGGCCTAAAGGAAAACTATCTTTTGGCGCATTGGTTGCAGAAAAGCGCCAGTGGCACCTTTGACTATGACATCAGAATTTCCATAAATAAACCTGGTCTTTCACATTGGTCTCCTTCTACCATTTTACATCAGGATGGTATCCCCGCAGAACATGGATTTGTTTCTCTATTACCTGAAAAGGTAGGAAAAATAAGGGCATTTTGGTTAGACGGCAGGCTGACTAAAGGACATGAAGAGGAAGTCAATGACAGTAAAGACGATCATGGTGGTCACCATGGAACGATGACTTTACATACCGCTTTGATAGATACCAGCGGTATGGTTTCGGATGAAAAGATGTTGGATTCCCGTATTTGTGATTGTTGTCAGACGGCTGCTGCCATGTTGGAAAATGGACCTGTTGTCGTTTATAGAGATCGTTCTGAAAGAGAGATTCGGGACATCAGTATTGTTCGTTTTGAAAATGGGGGCTGGTCTGAACCTTCCTCTATCTATAACGACGAATGGATGATTGCCGGCTGTCCTGTAAATGGTCCTGCCATTTCTGCGAATAAAAATAAATTAGCTATCGCTTGGTTTACAGGAAAAAATAAAAAAGGAGAAGTAAAGGTTATTTTTTCAGAAGATGGCGGTCGGACTTTTGGTAAACCAGTGGTTATCGATAATAATGGTCCGGTGGGACGTGTCGATATTCATTGGATGAATGAAAAACAAGTCGCAATAAGTTGGATAAGTAACCAAAATAAATCAGCAAAAATATCTCTCCAGATGATCCATTCTAATGGAAAGAAAGGTCTTCTTCAACATATCAAAGATACCAGTGCGGAACGCCTAAGTGGCTTTCCCATCTTAGTTCCATATAAAAATGGCTTTATTTTATCCACCACAGAGGTGAATAGCGATAAATCTACACAGATAAAAACGTATAAATTGACCACACCACAATAATCACACCTAAATCAGGAATAATCAATATTCGCCCCTGTAGAGACGCGATGCTTCGCGTCTTCTCCCCGACAGGTACCAGATTAAATAGTATCGCAAACGCTGTGATTACAAATGATGCTTTATATCCTAGCCTCCCGCCGCTGCGTAACGCATCGGCGAAAAGAAGTGTGTGAAGAAATCCTCTACAAATGACCCTCCCGCCCAAAACAAAGACGTCCTCTGTAATCCTTGAAATCATGTAAACCCTGATTCAAAATTATGTATTCGGGAAATATTCCACCAAAGTCATTTCCTCCAAATCCATCGGACACCAGCAAGGGATGTCCCAACCGAAGACTATTCTTCGTTATGAGGACAATTATGGACTTTACTTATCAGATTATGATGATCTTTCAGCATCGTTTGTGCCGCTTGATAAAGTTCTTCGAAGTGCATAACCAGAATGTGCACATCGCGGGGAACTTCCTCGCCCCACTGTTTAGTTTTGAACATACAACAAGTGTGTAAACCTTTAAAAACAGCTTCTAATTCTTTGGCGCGAAATAAAAAATTTTCAATATCAGGTAAGGTGGCTGGTAAAATAGTATTTTCTCTTTGTAAACCTTTGGATAGGTCTTCAAATACCAGTTCCTTAATGCTTACTTGAAAAAGCTCGGACATCTTTAAAAGACTATATATTTTTGGCTCTGTGGAGCCATTTTCATAAGAGGCAATGTTCCCTCTGTTCAGGCCAACACGGTTGGCGAATTCCTCCTGACTCCATTGAAACTTTTTCCTTAGCAAACGGAGATTTAAAGCCAGAAAAGTAGCGTTCGTTACATCGTTATCTTGCTGTTCCATAATAAGGTAAGATCATATATAAAGGGTGTCGAAAGCTAAATGTTCATATTCAAATACAAAGGAAAGGAATTAATTGTTTAAAGAATGACAATAAAATTTACATTTTTAATTCATTTGTCAGAAAAAAGTCATTTTATGTCGATAAATTGGACAGTTTAAAAGATTACTGAAAAATATATTTGCATTCAATGCGTTTTTGGACTAAATTTGTGCAAAAATAAAAACAATGACAGAAACAATAGTTGCCAATTCTTCCATTCAGATTCAGTTAGGTGCTATTCGTTCTTCCTTGCGTGCCTTTGCTCTTAAATTAACGGGCTCGTCCAGTGATGCAGAAGATTTGTATCAGGATACCGCCCTGCGAATTATTATGCACGCAGATAAATTCAATGAGGGCACCAACTTTAAGGCGTGGGCAGTAACCATAATGCGGAATATTTTTATAAATAACTACCGCAAAAAGATTCGAAGAAATATGATTGTGGATCAAACACCCAATTCTTATTATTTGGATTCAAATGAAGTTAATGAGCCTAACGCTGGGGAAACAGACATTATTTTTAGCGAATTAATGGTACTGGTTGAAGGTTTACCTGAAGATTTTAAAAGACCGTTCCTTATGGCTTTCGACGGGTACAAATATGAGGAAATAGCGGAGGAGTTAGGTTCTCCACTAGGTACAATCAAAAGTAGAATATTTTTTGCAAGAAAGAAATTGCAAAAGTTGTATAAGGAACGCTATGCCATTTTCAGGGCATAAATTGATATTTCCAAGATAATTAGGAGCATTATTTTTGTTACCTAATTATCTTGGCTTACTATATACCAATTATATCTCGGGGCAAAAATCAGGTTCTGTTTTGAAACCAACCATCTTTCTGCGTAGGCCGCTCGAAAGTTTCCCGAGGTAAAAAGAATTCTTTTTCCTGCTTTTCGAAAAGTTTTTTACGTTGCCGTTCTTTATAATCTTCCTCCTCCTCAGTATTTTTAAATAAAAAAGCGGTTATCATTCCCGATATGGCACCCAACAAGTGGCTTTCCCATGAGATACCTTCCTGCCCAGGAAAAATGCCAAAAATCATCGATCCGTAATAGAATCCGACCAATATGGCCAGAGCGATAGAGCGAATATTTCTTCTGAAAATGCCTAACCAAAAAACAAACGCTACTAATCCGTAAATAACACCACTGGCGCCGATATGAAATACCTGTCTTCCGAATAACCAAACGAGGCTGCCCGTTAGGAAGTAAATAAGGAATAAGGCAGGAAATGATATTCTCCTGTAGAAAAATAAAATGAGGGTCATAAGGGCAAAAAGGGGTGGGGTATTGGACATCAAGTGAGACCAATTACCGTGAATCCACGGACTAAATAATATACCTTTTATCCCAAAATCGGTTCTTGGAAATATACCTAAATTACCTAAATCAATGTAAGTCAGGAAGGTAACCAAATGAACCGACCAAAGGATTGAAACCGTCAGGGTAGCTATTTTTAAACTTTGAAAGAAGGAATTTGGTTTTTTAGACTTCATTAATGGGTGTTGATAATCAATTTAAATCTTTGATAAGATCTAAATACTTAGGTGAAATATCTCCTGCTTTTTTAATAGCCTTTTCAAAAGGGGTGTAAGCAATTTCGTTATTTATAATGCCAATCATTACGCCCGATCTACCCTCAAGGAGCGCATCAGTGGCGGCAACACCCATTCTACTGGCCCGCACTCTTTCTAAACAAGTGGGACTGCCACCTCGTTGAATATGCCCTAAGATGGATACTTTTATTTCAAAAATATCCAATTTAGATTTCACGTAATCAGAAATCTGATAAGCTCCTCCTGCCTCATCTCCTTCGGCAACAACCACAATGCTGGAGTTCTTTTTTCTATCGTGAGCATTTTGCAGCACCTTAACCAAATCGTCTAAATCTGTCTTATGCTCTGGAACCAATACTGCTTCAGCACCAGTGGCAATACCAGCGGCCATGGCAATATAACCAGCATCGCGCCCCATCACTTCTACGAAGAATAATCGGTCATGAGCATTGGCGGTATCTTTAATTTTGTCAATGGCTTCCATCGCCGTATTAATAGCAGTATCGAAACCGATGGTATGATCCGTTCCCGCTAAATCGTTGTCGATAGTACCCGGACAACCTACTATTTTAATATCAGGAAATTCCTTCATGAAAATATCTGCCCCTGTAAAAGTTCCGTCACCACCGATAGCAACGATACCGTCAATTCCTGCACTTTTAAGATTTTGATAAGCCAGTTTTCTACCTTCGGGGGTCATAAAATCTTTACTTCTGGCAGACCTCAGGATAGTTCCTCCCGTATTTATGATGGAAGAAACGGAGTGTGAATCCATGTTTTTAATTTCACCTTCTATGAGACCTTGATAACCGCGATAGATTCCTGCTACTTCGAGGCCTCTTTTCAATGCGGACCTAACTACGGCGCGAATACAAGCGTTCATGCCTGGTGCATCACCTCCTGAAGTAAATACTCCAATTTTTTTCATAGTTCTAAATTATGCTTAATTATAAGAATCGTCGGCGAACCGTATTGATAAATGATTTTGCTGCTTCTTTTCTTTCCTCTTTATGCCAATCATGTTGACGGCCAATATTCAGTAAAAATACTTTTGCCTGGTCAAAGTGAGTAAAATTATTGATCATCTTTACCGCCTCTTCCATTTCTGCACTATTTTTTCCAAATAAATCATTGGTGTACAAAAGCCGTTCATTCATACTAAACGTGGAAAAACTTAAATTAGTAATTGCTTGACTAGCTAATCTTTCGGCTAAATTACTAGGTTCTTGCCATATAAACAAATGGGTTAACTCGTTATCTGATAAGGGGTCAGCAGGTTGAGGGGTTATTGCCGGGGCTACTGGTTCGACTATTTTTTTTTCAGGTTCAAAATTGGCTACCCCTCGTTCGCGACCTAATAAGCCCGTTTCTCTTTTCACTTCGTTCACCGACTGAATTTCCCTAACAGGTTGTACCTCCTTCACCCGTTGGATTTCCTTTTCGGGCTGTACCTCTTTTATAGGTTTTACCTCCTTCTCTGGTTGCACTTCCTTAACAGGCGCTTTATTTTGACTTTGGCTCAATGCGATGGTTTCGTAAAACTGCCTTAAATAGCTTAGCATCAGGTCTCTTTCCAGGGGGGAAACGCCAGGTGTATTCGCATCGATATTTTTATAGAGCGCATTTATTTTGTGTATCAACACGCGTGCTTTTTCCTTGTCCATGATACATTTTCAGGTTGACTTTAGCAAATATTCTTTACATCTATCCTAAAGTTGATTTGTTTATAACGCACAAATATCTAATTTTAACTTCCCAAATGGAAATTAGACAATGAAAATTAATAAAATTTATCATTTGACTAATATTTTAATCAAAAAAGGATAATATGTTTATTGAGCCCTACATAACAGGTAATCCTAAGGGATGGATTGAAGTAATATGTGGAGGAATGTTTTCAGGCAAAACAGAGGAGTTAATCAGGCGTTTGAAAAGGGCTCGGATTGCAAATCTAAAGGTTGAAATTTTCAAGCCTGCTACAGACAACAGATACGCTATCAATGAAGTAGTCTCTCATGATGCAAATCAAATCCCTTCTATTGTGGTGCATCGTGCGATGGATATTCTTTCTTTAGTGGAAGAAAAGGAGGTCGTTGGGATTGATGAGGCTCAGTTTTTTGACAACGAACTTGTCTTTGTCTGTAAAGAATTGGCCAATAGAGGTATTAGAGTGATAGTTGCCGGGCTGGACATGGATTATAAAGGGGTTCCTTTTGAACCTATTCCCGCCCTTTTAGCTACCGCTGAATACATTACTAAGGTGCATGCCATTTGTCCCCATTGCGGACAATTAGCCTCCCATTCTTATCGACTGGTTGACGTAGAAGATAAGGTGTTGGTGGGGGAAAAACAGTTGTATGAACCACGTTGTAGAAATTGTTTTAATAAAGGAATGCTATAATGTTTGTTGCTTATGTTCATATCCAAAATTTTGTTTCCACATTATTTATCAATTAATTCAATTTTATAACTAAGTTTGCGAAAATTTTCTTTTTATCACAACCATTATGTCTTTAATTCCAATTTCCCGTGCGTTAATCTCCGTTTACTCTAAAGATGGTTTAGAACCATTGGCTAAGTTGCTGCATCATTACGGTGTGGAAATATATTCAACGGGGGGTACTCAAGCTTATCTGGAAAACCTGGGCATTCCAGTTGTAACGGTTGAATCACTAACGGGATATCCTTCTATTCTTGATGGAAGAGTTAAAACACTCCATCCAAAAGTTTTTGGCGGCATTCTTGCCCGACGCGAAGAAGGACATTTATCGGAATTAAATGAAATGGATATTCACCCTTTTGATGTAGTAGTGGTAGATTTATATCCGTTTGAGGAAACGGTTGCTTCAGGTGCAGGTGAAGCAGAAATCATTGAAAAAATTGATATTGGAGGAATTTCTTTGATCAGAGCTGCTGCTAAAAATTTCAATGATGTGGTGGTTATTCCATCGAAATTATCCTATAAACCTTTAGTAGAGGCTTTAGAAAAAAATGCTGGGTCAACAACTCTTGCTGAGCGTTTATCATTTGCCAGGGCTGCTTTTGGTGTTACTTCACAGTATGATGCAGCTATTTATGCCTACTTTCAAGGAGATGAAACCTTTTCAGAATCTCTGCGCCTTACTGAAAATAATAAGGTAAATCTACGTTATGGTGAAAATCCACATCAAAAAGCTGTTTTTTACGGAGATTTTGATGATATGTTCGAAAAATTAGCAGGAAAAGAACTATCTTTTAATAATTTAACAGATATAGACGCTGCCGTTGGGCTGATTTCTGAGTTTGAAAAGGACGGGCCAACGATGGTCATTCTAAAGCATACCAATCCTTGCGGTGTGGCCACCAGATCAACCATCAAAGAAGCTTGGCTGGCTGCCTTAGCTGCCGATCCTGTTTCTGCCTTTGGAGGTATTTTTATTTCAAACGTGCCTATTGATATGGCTACCGCGGTGGAGATAGATCAGCTTTTTTACGAAGTTTTAATTGCGCCGGACTTTGCTGAAGACGCATTAAATTTTTTGAGTAAAAAGAAAAACAGAATTTTACTAAAGTTAAAAAAACATAAAATTCGAAACATTAGCGTTAAATCTTTGTTAAACGGCGTGATTGTTCAGGAAAATGACGTTATAACGGAAGGAAGGGAGATTTGTAAAGTAGCGACAACGCTGGAACCTACGGAAAATCAGTGGAGAGATATGATGTTTGCGGCAAAATGTTGTAAACACCTGAAATCAAACGTTATTGTGCTGGCTAAAGACAATCAGCTTTTAAGCATGGGTTGTGGTCAGACATCGAGAATTGATGCATTGGAACAAGCGGTGGTTAAGGGAAAAAAATATGGGTTTGATTTGAATGGTGCAGTGATGGCTTCGGATGCCTTTTTTCCATTTCCCGATTGTGTGGAAGTGGCTGAACGGGCAGGTATTAAAGCGGTGATTCAACCAGGTGGATCAGTAAAAGATCAGGAAAGTATAGATTTTTGTGATGCACATAATATGGCAATGGTGATAACGGGAATTAGACATTTCAGGCATTAATTCCTCAAACCAACTAAATGGCAATTTTTAGCATCTTTATATAAAATAAACGTTGTGGCTCAAATGGCTAAATTAAACAATAAAGTATGGCTTCTAGTCATTGGACTATCGTTCCTGGGAGCTTTACAGCTAGCTGGACAGTCCACGTCGAGTATTATTCCCAAATATAACTCGCCCTATTCCCGGTTAGGTATAGGTAACTATTATCCGGGATATTTTGCAGCAGCAGCTGGTATGGGGGGAATTGGCGTCGGGTATAACGATCCCACGCATCTCAATCCGCAAAATCCAGCCTCTCTCGGTTTCTTGAGAGTTACGGCTTTTGAAGGAGGTATATTTTCTAAGTATAATATCCTGGATAACGGTAAAGGAGATAGGGATGACGCCTGGAGTGGAAATATCCAGTATTTAAGTCTTGGTTTTCCCCTGCGGAACCCTATTAATGAATCGTTGGAAAGACAACAGCCTACCTCTGGAATTGGCATGGCCTTCACCTTAGTGCCTTATACTTATGTAGGTTACGATGTGAAATCTACCATTGAAGACCCAGGTTTCGGTACAGCAACCAATACGTTGAAAGGAACTGGGGGTACTTATAAACTTGCCTGGTCAAATGGCTTTAGGTATAAAAGTATCGCTGTGGGCTTAGAAACAGCTTATTTATTTGGTAAAATAACTAATTCGCGACGGTTGCAATTAGATTCTTCGTCTATCGCCTATGGAACTGAATTAGCAGATGATATTAGTTTAAGGGGGCTTCGATTAAAAGCTGGGTTTCAGGCAGCTATTGATTTTGGTAAGAAAAAGGATAAGGATAAATCAATTTCAGATTATAAAAGGCTCCTCATTTCGGGTACTTACACCATGGGAGGTTCTGTACAGACCAATGCCAGTCGTTTTTATAGGAGAGAATTGTATTTAACCACTACTATAATTGATACCATTTTAAGAGAATTTGATAATATTCAAACAGGACAGCTTCCCATGGAATTTGGTATGGGGCTTACTTTCGAAAGGTTTAATAAACTTAGGATCAGTGCAGAATATACCGTTGGAAAATGGTCCAATTATGAGTTGACTGCAAAATCAGATAAACTTTTTGATAATTATTTCTTTAGATTTGGAGGTGAATTGATTCCAGAGTACGCTTCTTATAATAAATATAGCAGGCGTATGAGTTACAGATTAGGCGCATTTTATGGAACAGACCCTCGAACAGTAAATGGAAAATCTCTACTTCAATATGGCTTTACCATGGGATTAGGCCTTCCCATAGTGGTTCCCCGGCAAACTCCTTCTTTTGTAGATTTATCTTTAGAAGTAGGTCGTTTTGGCCTGAAAGACGCACTAAGAGAAACTTACATCCAACTAACAGCTGGATTTTCACTAAACGACAACACCTGGTTTTACAAACGTAAATTTAACTAATTATGAAGGTTCTATCTCATGGAGTTCTTCCACTACTCCTCTTACTTACTTTGTTTAATAATGCTAATGCCCAGTGTAATTCTTGGGTGGGCAACCCTCGGGAAACGGAAGCCAAAGAGGCTCACGTACTTTACAGGCAGATGGTAAAAGGTAAAACAGCCGCCGATTTGGCTAAATTAGATGATGTATCATTCGGTATTATCTATGATAATTGGCTAAAAGCTTACGAAATTGCCCCAATGGCCGATGGACAAAGAGCAAATCATTACGTGGATGGCGTAGAAATAATGAAGGCTAAGAAAGAGAAATCAACAGATGATGCAGCTAAATTGGCCGCTGATAAACTTATTCTTTCTCTTTATGACCAAATGGCGGCTTGTTATCCAAAGGAAATTGGGTATGCTTTAAGCAGAAAGGCATTTGATATGTTCTATATGCCTTCTTATGGTTATAGTGCAGAAACAGCAGCAGCATTCAAAAATGCTATTGAAAAAGCGGGTAACTCTGCTGAATATATTATTTTGGAGCCTATTGGTCTAGTGGTAAATTATATGTTCAAAAATAATTTGATGACCCAGGCTGATGCAAGATACTTAATAGAGAAATCACAGGAAATTGCTGACTTCAATATTTCTAATAATGAGAAATATGGCCAATATTATGAGGCCTCGTATGCAAGAATGGAGGTGCCCCTGGCTGAAGTTGAAGGTAAAATATTCGATTGTGACTATTTTAAAGCAAAATTGGTTCCGGCTTATCAGGAAAATCCAGAAGATTTAGCTACCATTCGCTATACTTTCAATAAGTTAAAGACACAAGGTTGTGCTGATACTGACCCCATCATGGTGGAGTTAAAGACTAAGTACGAAGCTAAAGCGGCTAACATGAACGCGGCTATGCAAGAGGATTTTCTAGCTAAAAATCCTGGAATGGCCGCAAGAAAGCTTTATGAGGAAGGAAATTTTAGTCAGGCTATTGCTAAATATCAGGAGGCCATTACCAGTGAAACAGATGATAGCAAAAAAGCTGATTATTACCTCGGTATTGCGTCTATTCAGTTCCGTCAGTTAAAATCTTACGGTCCGGCAAGGGAAAATGCACGCAAAGCTGCTTCCTTGAAGTCAAATTGGGGTAGGCCATATCTCTTAATTGGCGATATGTACGCTTCTACCAGTAGAAATTGTGGCTCCGATGGGTACACAAGAGGATTAGCAGTTCTTGCTGCCATAGAAAAATATGCGCAGGCAAGAAATATCGATTCAGAGGTATCTGCCGAAGCTTCTAAAAAAATATCTCTTTATGGTGCATCGATTCCTCCAAAGGATGAGGCGCACATGAGAGGTATTGCAGAAGGTGCCAGAGTATCAACAGGTTGTTGGATAGGCGAAACGGTTACGCTCAGATATAATTAATTTCAAACCCATTTACTAGGTTTGCCGAAAGGCCTTGTTCCTCTTTCGGGACAAGGCCTTTACTTTTAAATCTTTTCCTATGAAGTTCCTTAGCTTTTTTTCTTATCTGTTATTATTAACAGCCTTTTTAAGTTGCTCACCTAAAATGAAGGTGGTCACTACCACGGAAAGTGCACCCGTCACTGATACCTTGCCTAAAGTGGAGAGACCTAAAGGATTTTGTGCCACTTTTGATCAGTCGGAGAATCCACAGGAGGCGTTGAGAAGTTTTGTCCTTTACAGAGATTTTTTAAAAGATACCGATTGGAGTCAGGCGTATGAATACTGGGTAAAGGTTTATGAATTGGCGCCCGCCGCTGATGGTAAAAGAAATACAGTCCTTTCAGATGGTATTCGCTTTTATGAACATTTTTTAGAACTAGAGAAGGATTCTCTGAAAAAAGAAGAGTGGATAAATAAAATATTTGCTTTGTATGACAGAATCGAAGAATGTTATCCAGCAGGTGGTTATGTACCCGCCCGGAAAGGTTTTGATTTGTTTTTTACGTATAAAAACCGAGCTTCAAAAAAAGAGATTTATGACCTTTTTAAAAAAGCGTGGGATCTTGATGGGGAAGAAGTCCCCGATTTTGTGCTGAATCCATTCACTTCTCTGCTGGTCGATTTGTATTTTTCAAATGAAATACCTTTGGAGGAGGCAAGAAAGTATTCGTTAGCTTTGTCTAACAGACTAAAAAAGGGTTTAGCAGAATGCGAAGGCTCCTCCTGCGTGCGATGGAAAGTTATTGAAGAATATTTGCCACTCAGAATGGAGGTTTTCGAAACAGTGAAAGGTTTTTACGATTGTAACTATTTTATGGATAAATATTATCCGCAGTTTTTAGCAGCTTCTGACGATTGTGAAGTTATCAGAGAAGTTTATAGCAGGTTAAAATTTGCAGGATGTTCTGATGTAGAAGAGAAATTTGCCGCGTTAATTCAAAAAGGAAATGAAAAATGTGCCCCGGAAAAGGGTCCCGCAGAACTAGCTTACATTTGCCTGAGAGATGCGGACTACTCTTGTGCTATAGAGGGTTTCCTGAAAGCCTCGAAGGAAGTAGAGGATGTGAAAAAAAAGGGCGAACTTATACTTCTGGCTGCGAAGGTGTATTATGTTCATAAGAAAAATTTTACGAAGGCAAGGCAATTGGCTTTAGAGGCCGCCGCAGCAAGACCAAACTGGGGAGAGCCTTATATTCTTGTCGGAAGAATGTATGCCTCCAGTGGCCCTCTTTGCGGGCCTGGCAGAGGTTGGGAAAGTCAGGTAGTCGTTTGGGTAGCTGTCGATGCCTGGGTCAAAGCCAGAAATATCGATCCCTCGTTTGCCGCTGAAGCAAATAAAATGATTAATCAATATACCCGCTTTATGCCCAATAAAGAAGATGTTTTTATTCGTGGTCTGAAAACAGGTGAAAAATTTTACGTCGGTTGTTGGATCCAGGAATCTACCACCATCAGAACCGTTGATTAATCACAATCGCAATATGGTATCGGGATGTTTCACATGCAATGGTCGCATTTTGCCATTGGGGATGTTTCACATGCAATGATTGCATTATGCCATTGGGATGTTCCACATGCAATGGTCGCATTTTGCCATTGGGGATGTTTCACATGCAATGTTTTTGTTGTGCCATTGGGGATGTTTCACATGCAATGATTTTGTTGTGGCATCGGGATGTTTCACAAAAAGCTATAGACGTGTAATCCCTCCGGGATTATGTCCATTGGGTATCCCTACGGGGTATCACATTCTTACCTGTTTCATGAATCCAGCGGATTCACATGTCTCTTGCCTGTCAATGCCAAATCATCATCTCCATCACCGATCATAATAGATATCTCCCATTTTTGCAATGTTGTATCCAGACAGGAGAAGATTTTTTTTATAGGGGTGATCATTTTGGAGTAGGGGGTTGGTATGATTCAAATGAATAAAGTGGATTTTATTTTTTTCGATGAGGGGTAAATCTTTCCATCTTTCCATACTTTCAATGATAAAAGGGTGGGGTATTTCAGACATATTTCTACCGGGTAATTCCATGGCATTATAAAAAGTGCCATCTAAGAAAGAGTAATTCGTTTCGCTTATATATTTTTCAATCGAACGATCCCATTTCTCCCATTTATCGATATCGGGTAAATAAAAGAAGGATTTTACATTGCCTTTGACAATAAAACCTGCTGTTTCAGAAAATTCATCCCTGTGAGGTACTTTAATGGCCGTTACTTCAAACCAATCGGCTATTTGAATGGGCACATCTGCTTCCAGAGGGATTAATTGAATATTTTTTAATTCCACTAATTGTTTCCAGGGGCCATGTTCAGTTAAATATTTTTGCATTCGCGGAAGCGCAAAAACGGGAATATTTTTCGTTCCCATAACTTCTCTACCCAAATGCGTGAGTCCGGTATAATGTCCTATGTGCGCATGCGTAAGAAAAATACCAGCCAGTTCGACGTTATATTTCTCCGATAAATAATGCATTTGTTCAGGCATATCAGGTGTAGCATCAAATAACCAATATTTTTTTCGAATTGGGTCAACCCAGGCAACACAACTTACATATTCCCTTTTGTTTAGATTAGTCCAACTTTTTTCACAACACGATTTTTTGCAGCCTGCCTGAGGAAAACCTCCATCTTGAGCAACACCTAAAACAACTAAAAAAGATTCTTTTTCCTGTCCTGTAATTTGGTTGGGAAATAAATTAGGGACAATAAAATATAGTAATAATAGGATTTGGTGCTGCATTTTTCGTATTTTTCATGAATATAAATACGCAAATTGAATAAACCATGATTATAAGGCCCCTATTTTTATTTATGATTGGTAGCTTACTCTCTCATGTATCGCTTTCAGGTCAAAAGGAATTTCCATTATACACTGGAAACATACCTTATTCCCTGCCAGCAGAGAATCAGGAAGAGATAGAAACCAGACCTAATGGTATCCGCTTTTTTCGGAAAACATCTGTTCCGATCCTTACTTTGTTTCAACCTGAAAATGCAAATGGTCAGGCAGTACTGGTTCTACCGGGCGGTGGATATTCAGGCACTGCTTTTGATCACGAAGGTATTGATGTGGCTAAATTTTTAAATAAACATGGGATTACAGCAATTATACTCAGATATAGGATTCCAAATGACAAGTATTGTACTCAAAAGCATCTGGCACCCTTAAGAGATGCACTGGAAGGAATCAGGTATATCAGAACTAAGTCAGATGAGTGGAAATTAAATAAGAACAGGATAGGGGTTATGGGCTTTTCTGCCGGTGGACATTTAGCAGCTACCACATCCACTTTATTTGATAAAAATATGGTTGATATTCCCACGGATAATATTTCCGGAAGACCCGATTTTAGTATTCTTATTTATCCAGTGATTGCTTTTACAGAACCATTCATGCACGCTGGATCCAGACGTAATTTACTCGGAGAAAAACCAGATTCAACGTTGATTAATGCGTTTTCTCCTGAAAAGCAAATAACTGCTAATACGCCTCCCGCTTTTCTTGTCCATGCAGCTGATGATAAAACCGTTTCAGTTCAAAATAGTATTTTATATTACCAATCCGCTATTTCACACGGTTTAAAGGTAGAAATGCATCTCTATCCGGAAGGTGGCCATGGATTTGGTCTGAATAATAAAACTACAACGGATTATTGGCCTGATAGACTAATTCATTGGTTGTCAAAATATTGATACCTGTACCTAGTAAGGCGATATAGGTAGTATTCCAAATATTTAATGTTGATTAGTTAGCAGTATTTTAAAAATAGCAAAAATGAAAAGACTTAACTTCATCATTTTGATGATGTTTTTTACAACGATATCCTTCGGTCAAGTTTCAAATGAAACCGATAAAACACGTATTAAAAATTTAATCATTGAATCTTTTGACGAAATATGGTCTAAATTAGATGCTAAAAACATTGATAAATACTACACTAAAGACTTCCTGCTTTTGGAAAATGGAGAAGTATGGAATAACGATTCTATTAAAAATTATTTGGATAATGCCATGCTTCGGAAACCGAATCTAAAACGAATGAATACCATTGAGGTTATTGAAATTAAAATCGCAAACAAAATGGCATGGATTGCTTACCAAAACTATGCTACATTCTCATCGGATAATAAAATCAGTAGAAAGGCTCATTGGTTAGAAAGCGCAACGGCCATTTTAACAGAAAATGGATGGAAGCTGGAGATGCTTCACTCAACCCGAATAGTAAAAGAATAAAATCTTAAAGAGTTTAATTATTTGGTTTAGCTTGTAAAAATTTGCCTTTTCCTTGTTTTTTTTGGATATTGTACTCAATACCATATTATTTATGAAAAAGACCCTGTTTTTCCTGATTAGTTCGTGTCTTTTTGTGAATCTTGTTTTGGGGCAGTTCCAACAAGGTCTGAGGATGGGGAAATATACCAACCTTTATCAGATGATGCTTAATCCTGCAGCCGCACCTGAAGGTACTGCATTCAATTTGATTCAAGGTGGCGTTTTTGCAAGCAATAATATGTTAGGGGTTAGAAATGCTAATGTATTTCAGTTACTTCCCCGACAAAACGGGCTGGTTATAAACTATCCACAGGGTAGGGTCAAATATCCTGGCAAATTTACTGGCACCCCAGACACGTTGGAAGGTTTTTTTCAGGATACGTTGAAAAATCATTGGGTTTATGGCTCTTTTGTATTGGAAGGTCCTTCCGCAGTAGTGGCCATAAATGAAAATTTTTCCGTTGGATTAGGATTTCGGGTGAAAGGAAATATAGGTGCTTTTAAGATTCCGCCAGGAATGATACCTTTTACTCATGCAGCACAAGGCTTATTTTCTACCTATCCGATAGGCCCTTTTAATTTGAGTGGCGCCGTATATGCTGAAATTCCTCTTACCCTGAATATCAAAAAAATAGTTGGCTTTAATATCCTTTCTGTGGGCACTGCCGTGAAGTTTATTTTGCCGATGATGTCTGCTTTTGTTGACAGTAAATCGGAGCTGAATATTTCTCAACGACCAAATAATAATTTTAATTTATCTAATGTGGATGGCGATATGGGTTTCTCCGTTTGGTCTAGAAATCCCCTAAATGGTGGTATTAGAAAATCATTGAATGGTTTTGGAATGGGATTAGATATTGGCGTTCGTTTGGCGGAGGGGGAAGGTAGGTGGTTTGTTGGTGCTGCTCTAAACGATATTGGATATATTAGTTTTAATTCAAATACTACGACGTATAAAATAACCTCTACCGGTGTTTCTTTGCATGATGGTTCCGATTATATAAATGCCATATTGAAAGGAAATGTAATTCAAGCGGGAAATTTGCTCAGTACAGATATTTTGGGTAGTTCATTGGCAGGTGTATCAGGAAGTAATTTTAATATGTTGCTGCCAACATCGTTCAATTTTCAAGGTGGCTTCTCCGTTGGGAACTCTTTCTTTATCTCTTCTTTTGCAAATATTCCTCTTCTGAAGGCTATTAAAAATATTCAATCCATAGAAACCGTTATGGTAATGCCCTCCTGGGAATCAGGTTTTTGGGCCGTCAAAATACCTCTAACTTTATCTAATAGACAGCTGTTTTCCACAGGTTTGGCACTTCGGGCTGGTCCATTGACCATTGGTTCAGATAATATAAAGAGTTGGGTGACAAAATCGTCCTATATTGGGTCTGATTTTTATTTTGCGTTGCAACTTCCCTTATTTTATGGTGATAATAAACAAAGTAAAGGAAGCGGTGGAAAAAATAGTAATCTTTTCCGTTGCTATTCCTTTTAATTAAAATTTTTCACATTGGAATATATTTCACAACACATTGAAGCACTGATTTTTGCAGCTGATCAGCCAATTAGTATAGAGGATATTCAAGGTTGTTTGGAAGAGGTGTTTGGGTTAGCACTCTCAGAGGAGGAGGTAATGAGTAGAATTGAAGAAATTTCAAATCGTTTTGTGAATGACTCTTTTTCTTTTGAACTGATTCAATCGGGAAACTGTTTTCAGTTTTTAACTAAGCCTACTTTTCATGGTACCTTAAATGTATTTCTTAGGAATAAAACAAGGAAAAAACTTTCAAAGGCTTCCTTAGAAACGCTCTCTATCATTGCTTATAAACAACCTGTAAGTAAATTGGAATTGGAAAGAATCAGAGGCGTTAATTGTGATTATGCCGTGCAGAAGTTACTTGAAAAGGAGCTGATTCATATTT
>JBMLQR010000253.1:0-6121 GCA_049241465.1 Saprospiraceae bacterium
GATACCGCTTTAACCACCATTGTACTAAAATCTAAAAAAGATGGTTTTATAAAAGATGCCATTTCTTTAAATACCAGATTTATGTCTACAGAGGCATATATAAATAGTGGTTTGTTGCGTTTAGAGTTAGATTGGTTAGAAAAAAGTAAATCCATTGATTTTACGGAAGTAAAACAAAATTTCCCAAATCCTTTTACAGAATCTACCAGTGTTTGGTTTCAAATCCCTTCTCAAAGTTTGGTGAAATGGAGTATTACTGATGTTACCGGAAGATTAATCAAGGAGTCAAATCAATGGTTTAGTGCCGGGGAACATGTGCTGGATTTTCAAAAAAATACCTTTCATTCACCGGGTATCTATTATTTTACCATAGAATCTGCAGAGTTTAAAAGGATGCTAAAAATGGTCAAATTTGAATGACGCAAAAATGGTCATATTTATTAACTTATTTCCTTAATTTTGTAGTGGTTTTGGTTCATTGTATTAAATTAAAATTTAGAAAATGAGTAAGTTGTTATCTGTGTATGTTGGTTTATTATTGAGTTTTATAGGTCTGAATCACATGGTGGCGCAAAATGTTTCTTATTGGGCGCCAAAAGATTCAATTATGCCAAACGTTGATGTGTATAAAGCTGATATTCAAGTGAGTAATTTCAAATTTATTGTGGGTACACAATTTAATGTGGCCTGGGATTCAACGCTACTTGTTTTAGATAGCGTTGGAAATTTTGGGTTGCCACTAAAATTAGATGATCATTTTGGCTTAGTTTCAAAATCTAAAGGAGTACTTAGCTTCCAATGGTTTGACGAGTCGTTGAAAGGGGTGACATTGCCAGATAAAAAATCAATTTTTTCTCTTTATTTTAAGGTAAAAGGCTTAAGAGGTCTTAAATCTCCTATTACTTTTGTTGATACCCCTACTAATATAAGAGAAACGGCTGATAGCTCCTACAAAGCGGTAACTGCATTCTATGTGGATGGTTTTGTGGTTCTAAAAATGGGAGCAACTTCTTCTGCAGCAGGCATTGATTCAGACCAGTTAAGGATAGATAAAGTTTATCCAAACCCAGTGTCTTCTGGCGAAGTTTCGGTCAATTGGTTTTCGTCTGTTCCAGGTACAGTGGAATATACCCTAACTGACATAAAAGGGAGTGTAATAAAAAGATGGTTAAATAAAATTGGCTCTGGTGCTCAATTTCTGCAAATGCCTGTTTCTGATTTTCCAGCAAGGGGCTATTATAATTTGCAAATTAAACAAGGTAATTTTCAGTCAAATCAACAAATCATATATATGCCAGCAAATTGATGCTTTCTTGCTGCATTTTTATTTAAGCATTCATTCCAAAACCGATTTTTATGAAGTTAACAATTAGCCAGGTTCTTATTTTTGGGCTTTTAATTTTCAGTCATTTCTTAAACGCGCAAACGTTAAACATAGCTATTAAAGATACTACAGTGGCTAAAGGTGCTGCCTTTTGCTCAAATGTGACGGTAACTAATTTTACCAGCTTAATTGGCGTTCAGCTATCCTTAAATTATAATCCATCAAAATTAACCTATAGCAAGGTGCAGGGATTTAATCCGGCAGCATCAGGTTTGTCTGGTGCTTTTAATAATGTTGTGTCACCTGATGGCAAATCTGCTAAGCTTAATATGGCTTGGTTTGATGACCAATTAAAGGGAATCACCATACCTGCTGCAAGTACCTTGTTTCAAGTTTGCTTTACTGCGGTGAATGCTGATGCACAAGACACTATTAGAGTAAATAATATTGAAATCATAAATCTTGCAGAGGCTTTGGTTCCCAGTACAGTAAACGAGCCTGTAATCGTCATTGGGGCAGGCGGTGCAGGTACCGGCGGAGGAAGCACAGGTGGTGGCGGAAGTACTGGCGGCGGAGGAAGCACAGGTGGCGGAGGAAGTACAGGTGGGGGTACCACTGGTAATGTTGGTAACTTAATATTGGACATTGAAGATAAATCAGTGGCGAAAGGGGAAAGTTTTTGTTTGAATGTGAATACTCAAAACTTTACTAAAATAGCCGGTATGGAGTTCACCATGAATTATAATTCCAACTTGTTGACCTTCAATTCATTGAGAAATTTTCAGGTTCCTGGCCTCGATACCGTTCAATTTGGTATGCCTGGACGAGGTGCAAATCCATTGGGAAAAATTAAATGTTCCTGGTTTGATAATGAAGCAAAAGGAGTAACCCTGGCAGATAATCTTTCGATCTTTCAGGTTTGTTTCGCAGCCCGACAAACAGATGGAACAACCAATATTACTTTTGATGCTATTGCAGAAATTATAGATTCTAGTAACAGAGAAGTTGTTTTTGAAGGTAGACAAGGTCAGATTACAGTAGGTGCTGGCGGGACAACTATTTCTGATAATTTTAAGGTTTTAGTGGGAAATGCCTCTGTCGGTTTTGGTTCCGAAGTTTGTGTTCCCGTTAAGATAGAGGGATTTAAAGATATCATTGGGTTACAATTTAAAATGAATTACGATTCAACTAAACTACTTTTCAAATCAGTACGGAATTTTAATAGTACTTTGTCTCCCGGAGGTTTTGAAGAATCAGCCATAGGAAAACCAGGAGATGGCTTAAATAAACCAGGATCACTAATCTTAGGATGGTTCGATAGTAGAGGTCAAAAGACGACGCTGGCCGATGGCACTACGCTGTTTGAACTATGTTTTACAGCGAGAGATTCTTCTGGAAATACCTCTATTTCGATTCCTACAACGGGTGAAATTATCAACGCTTCTGATTTACTTCTTCCATATACAACGCAATCAGGTACGATTACTCTGGGCAAACCAGGTAGTGGTGGCGCTTCAGTAAACGGGCCTAACTTTAAGGTTACTGGTGGCGCTGTTGAAGCCAATGAACCTATATGTATTGATATTAGCACAACAGATTTCAATAGAATTTCAGCGACTCAATTTACATTAACTTATGACGCTGCTCAATTACGCTTTGACTCGGTTACCCGCTTTGGACTGCAAGGTTTGAGTATAAATTCTTTTGGTTTACCCGGACAAGGATCCAATGTCGCTGGAAATATCAGAATGTCGTGGACCAGTTCAGATACCAAAGGTATTTCAGTAGCTAATAATACGGTTCTTTTTAAAGCTTGTTTCACTGCACAAGGCGCAGGTCCAGTGCCCATTCGCTTTAATAAGAGCAATTTTGAAGTCCTGGATAGTGTACAAAATAAACTTACTCCAGGATTTACAGACGGCGAGGTGTTCATAGAAGGATTAGTAAATACGACTGATTTTACGGTTAAAGTCGGTGATGCAACAGGTGTTGTTGGCGATAAAGTTTGTATGCCTGTTTCTGTTCTAAATTTTAAAGATATTCTTGGCCTCGAATTTAGTCTGTCTTATGATCCAATAAGACTAAAATTTGATACATTATCTGATTTTAATCTTGCTGGATTAAATGAATCGCAATTTGGCTTACCAGGAACGGGAACAAATCTTCCAGGAATAATTAAACTTTCCTGGTTAGACCCTAATGTTGCTGGTGTATCATTGCCAAACAATACGGTTATTTTTAAATTATGCTTTCTTATTTTAAGTGAAAATGGTTCATCCAGAGTAGCTCACGACCCAACGGCTACTACAGAAATTTTAGATAAAAACGAAACGGCGATACCATATCAATTTATTCCGGGAACCGTTCGTGCCGGTAACTTAGTACCACCCGTTATAGCACCTGGCGCTACCATTAAAGCAGTTTCTTGTTTTGGTTCCAACACAGGTGGTATTAGTATTTCGGTTTCAGGAGGTACAGGCGCCTTTACTTATCTTTGGAGTAATCAGGCAACATCAAAAGATTTACAAAATGTGGCAAAGGGTACTTACACTGTAACTGTAACCAATGTTGGAAATCCTCTGAATGCTGTTGCTACTTTTGTAGTAACAGGTGCTGATACTGCGCTGATTTCTCAGGTATCTAAAACGGATGCAGGTTGTGCAAATCAAGAATTAGGTACCTTGAAGGCAGTGGTTACTGGTGGACAAAAACCTTATGCTTATGCGTGGAGTGGTGGGCTATCTGCTCTGCCGGAATTAAAAAGCGTTCCTCTTGGAACCTATCAATTAACACTTACGGATGCATTGGGTTGCGCTATAGTATCAACACCACAGGTTGTTAAACAGTCGAATCTTAGTCTTTCTATTCAAAAGGTGGATGCCATTTGTTTAGGTAGAAATTCTGGGTCTATCGCGCTGACAGTTACCGGCGGTGAAACAGCTTATTCCTATCTATGGGATAAAGGTCTTCCCTCTCAGGCAAATCAAACAAATCTGGCACCTGCTAATTATATTGTAACAGTAACAGATGCAACAGGATGTCAACTATCTCGTTCTATTACCGTCGGACAGACAGATGGAATATCTATTTCAGCCGTTCAACCAACTTATATAAATAATGGAAACGACGGGGCCATAGATTTGACGGTGCAGGGAACAAAAGGCCTGGTAACCTATAATTGGACCGGGCCTGGGGCATATACAGCAACGACTAAGAATATATCAAATCTGGATACAGGTAATTATTGCCTGATAGTTCGGGATACATCATCTTGTAGAGCAGAGATTTGCGTTAGAATGGTTCGTAAACTTCAATTTGCACCTGCCGTAGTCGTAAATCCTTGCGAGGGATCAAGTACAGGTTCCGTAACATTGTCACTGTCTGGTGGTGTCGCTCCGTTTTCTTACAAATGGAGTAATGGACAAACAGTTCAAAATATCAACAAATTAGGTCCGGGTAGTTATTCAGTGACCGCTACTGATGCACAAAATGCAACACTTTCATTGTCAGTAACTTTAACAGAACAAAGCAAACCAAGGGTGACGCCAACAATAACTCATGTTACAGGGGCTCCTTCTAATAATAATGGTCAAATATCTCTTTCAGTACTGGGTGGTACTGCACCTTACACCTTTTTATGGGATAATGGGGCAACTACCTCTACCATTGAAACATTGGTCACCGGTAAATATTGCGTGAAGGTGAGTGATAATTCTTCCTGTCCTGTAGATACTTGTTTTAATATTGAATACAAATTGGTGCCTCTGGCTATTGACGTTACAACTACGGGTGTTTCTTGTCCTAGAGATACTACGGGTAAAGCAAAAGTGATGATAAGTGGCGGAACAAGCCCTTATAAACTAACTCTCTCCTTAAATGGCCGGGTTTTCAATACAGCAAATGGTATCCTTAATCTGGAAAATCTTAGAGGGGGTGTTATTAATTATGTTGTGGAGGATGCCATAAATACCAAAAAAGAAGGCTCGTTCACTATTTCAACGCCTACTCCTTTTACGGTTGAAGCTACTGTAAAACACGATAGTGAGGAAAGTGGATGTACAGGCAGAATTGTACTATCTATTTCAGGTGGTACAGCTGCTTATACTGTTAATTGGAATACAAATAATACGGGTCTGCAATTAATCAGTCTTTGTGAAGGTAGCTATGTTCCTTCTATTAAGGATGCCAACGGATGTACTTTTGAGGGAGCGCCTATCTTTTTAAATACTTTTTCTGCAAAACCTACCATCACAAAGAGTGATTGTCCGGAAGATCTCAATGGTTCAGTTACTCTAGATGTTCAAGGTGGTAAAACACCTTATAAATTTAGATGGTTGAATAGTAAAGGGGACACAATTAGTAGTTCAAAAGACTTAGTTGATGTTATGTCAGGTGTGTATACTGTAATTGTAGGAGAGGCTTCTGGTAACGAGGTGGTTAGGATTTATAATGTAGAGGCTAAGAATATATTGACTGCCAATGTAAAGGCAAATTCTAATTATAATGGATTCGTAGTTAGCTGCCCTTCAAATAAAGATGGTATTCTTGAGGTGACAGCTAGGAATAATAGCGGAAGTACTTCCTTTGTTTATGAATGGTTGCTAAATGGTAATTTGGTAAGCAGTGCCTCTTTATTTCAGAATGCTGCTCCGGGTATGTATCAGGTTAAAATTTCAGATCCACTTGGTTGTACCATAACCAGAGAAATTAATGCTACCGCTCCAACAAAAGTCGATTTGAATGCCTCTGTTATTGATATTGGATGTCCTGCTGCAAGAAATGGTTCTATTGTGGTTT
>JBMLQR010000254.1:0-6991 GCA_049241465.1 Saprospiraceae bacterium
ATTTGAAAACCTTATTTCTTCTTATTGTAAAAGTGATAAATGGATTGAATTTAAGGTAAAACCTACGGGAGGTTCTTTTAAAAATGGAAGTGGACCTTTAGTGGAATCAGTCAATAAAGACATAGGGCTATATCGATTTAAACCATTAACGTCAGGTGAATTTGCTATTTCTTACCGCTATAGTGATAATTCTGGTTGCTTAGATTCGTTGGATTGGAAATTTTCCATCGCAGATAAATTTCCTTTTGACCCTGCAGCAGATACTTTTATTTTGTCAGGTCAGAAAATAGTCATTGGTAAAGCTCCCATAGCCGGTTATTCGTATCGTTGGTTTGATGGTTCTACTCAATCTACATATACGGTAGAAGATCCGGGTATTTATACACTGGAGGTATTTAATGTAGCTTCAGGGTGTTCTGTGGTGGACACCATTAAAGTATCTTTTGGTGGTGTGAATAGCGTAAAGGAATCATTACAAAGTATAAGTTTATTAGATGTTTATCCTAATCCATGTAATGATTTACTATTTTTAAAAAATAGGAATAAGGATAACCAAAAGGCTAAATTATATCTGATTCGTGTGCTGGATGTTTATGGAAAAGTACTGAAGACTGTTGAAATATCTTCTTTTGAGGAAGAAATTATGATCGATGTAAGTTCTTTTCCAAGAGGTATGTATTTTATTGAAGGCTATGGAAAAACACAACGGGTAATAAAGATATAATGGGAATCTAGAATTCCTTTAATTTGTATTTTTCAATAATCCATTGGCTTCCCTGGTAGTTGTTTTCTACCTGGAAACCAAAATAATTTCCTGTAGGTTTGGGTAATGTGGTTGTTAACAGGGTACTATCATTTAACCTAAACTCAAATTGGCTTTTGTCTTTTTTTATTCTTAATCTTATGTCTTTAACATTTCTTTTCAATTCAATGGAGCCCGATTTAATAGTTTCCTTATTGTTTTTGAGTTGCCAGCTACCTTTAGCGTTAATTGTTATCGACCATTTATTATTTTTTGAAGAGGAAAAAATAACGCCGAAATCTCCACTTTCATCTGTCATTGGTATAGCTAAAAAGCAAGAAAATTGATAGTTTGCTTCAGGTGATAGATCAAAAGGGTACATTCTGAATAGAGAACCATTGAAAACCAAGTGTTCATTTTCATTTATAAATGAGCCATTTGTATTTCTATTGAACGGACTGTTAGCTTGAAATGCGTCTAAGTAGGAGAAAAGATGGGTACCATAATCATTTACCACCTTTCTCATTTCCTCCGAGGTGATACGTGAATTAAAATCATTTTTTGTTAAAAATGGCGGAATAGTAGCACCATAAGAAAGAAGTATTTTGGCTAAATCTGGTAGATCTAAGGCAAGGGTGTAAAGTAAAGGAGTACTTCCATTTGAGTCTGAAAAATCAGGATCTGCACCTGCATCAAGTAGTTTATTTACCAGGTATTTGTTATTCAGGGTGATAGCATGAATAAGTGGTGTTTCGCCATTTTTTTCCTGGCGTGTATCCATGTTAACTCGCTGTTCGATCAAATAGTCTAACACTTTGGGTTGATTAAAAGCCACAGCGGTCCATGGAGCAGACCAACCTTTTAGCGCTGGATTTGCTGTATTTTTTTCCTGAACGTCTAAGGGTATTTCACCTTTTTCGTTTAAAAATTCAAGTAAATCTACATCGCCATTTACAATGGCAAGGATAATTGGACTGGTATAATCATGTTGGTTTACAGTAATCACTTGTTGTTCAGGGTTGCGATAATCAGCACATGCCAATACCATTTTTTTAACTTGTTGCGTATTTCCTTTAACCATTTCCAACAAAAGGGGAGTGCCATTGCATTGAACGGGTGGCGAAACAATGGCAGGAATGGCAAAAACTACCGTTAAAACAAGTATAAAAAGAGCCGCAAACAACACCCATTTTCTATTGGGTTTTTCTTTTATAGTTACTGATTCATTTTTGGGTTTTCCTGTAATTAATTTATCTAAAATGGTAATTTCATCTCCTCCAACCTCTAAAAAATCATCAATTATCAATTCTTTATGGGAGGATATTTTACTATTTTTCGCGGATACTGTTTCTTTGGGACTTATTTTTTCGCCCAAGTTTAAAAAAAACAGGAGAGCCTCAGATGAATCTTTCCCAAAACTTTCATCTAAAGCTTCCTTAAAAAGGGCTACGCTTAACTTTCTGTTATTCAATAAGGAAAATAAATGATTAATATCATTGTAAGGAATGACCAACTGTAATTGAGCTTTATTTTCTCTTATAGTCTTTTCCTTTTCTGCAATAGTTAATGCTAATTTTTGAGAGGTTAATTGAAAGGCAATGGGTTTATTGGCCACGCTTAATTCACCATTCCATGTTTTTTCTTTAGAAGTAATGAAGTTTTCAGCTATTTTAAAAGCTTCTTTCAGTAAATTTTCTTTGGTAACTTTGGTAACTGTTCCGCACTTCTGAAGTACTTCGTTGAGAACTAATTGGGAAAAGACAAATTTTTTGAAATCAATTTCCCCTGATTTGGTCATTTGGTCTGTTTTGAATGTCGAAGGATAACAAGCGTCTAACAAACTAACAGATAAATGATAATCAGCGAAAAGGGTGTCCATTACCTTTTCAAATTTATTGGTTTCGGGATTCTTAAAAGATTTTTCAACAAAAATTTTGTGAAATTCATTATCCTTGAGAGAGGTTAAAATCCAGAGATAAAAATCTTCTATTTCTGTTTTAAACGATGGGGTAATGTTTGAATCTACAATTAAAAGAATATTGCCTAATAATTTTTTTGAATTAAAAAGAGCGTCGGATTGTTCAAAAGCTATTTCTATCCTTGATCTTAAAAAATCTTCAATAAATTGAAAAATAATAGGTTGTAGTTGAGCTATGTTTTTTACAATGGGAAGATTCTTTACTTCTTTGAAATCAACTTCATGATGATAATAGTACAATTTTATCCTTTTAGTATGTTTACTAAAGGTTATAATTAATACATCGCCATTTAACAAAGAATTCCCGTCAGCCATACAAAAGAATGAGCTACATTAATTAAATTGACTGGGAGTAAAATACGTAAATTAAACACAAAGATAGTTTAAATTAATCTTTTACACTATTAATCAGGGTTTTATTTTACCGAATACATCTGTTTTTATAATTTTGTAACCCGTCGGATCTGTACCCAACATAGCATAGCCAAAATCATTTGAAATAATCAGATCTACTATTTTTTCATTTGGTTTTTCAGGTATAAAGGAGCTCTCCCAAAGGAACTCTCCTGCGGCATTTAACCTGATTAACCTGTGATTATAATTTTGGTTATTTGAAATAATTCCTTCTCTTTCCAATAGAATGATTTGCCCTTCCTTTTCACAAAGAATTTTTATGCCTTTGCTTATACCGGTATCAGATTCTTTTGTAAATTCCCATTCTCTGTCACCATTTAATGAATAGGCAGTTACTGAGGTTTTGTATCCTTTTAAGGTTTTTTGTGCAGCAGTTATAAAAATTGATTTTCCGTTACCCGTGATTCCTCCTTCTTTCGAAAGATAAATATTTTGTAAAGATTTTGACATTGTAAGCGTTCCGTTATTCGTGAACCTAAGTAAAAGAGCATTTCCGTTGGGCCTGCCGGTGAGTAAAAAACAAGTTCCATTGTCTAGTAAATAAACACCAAAGGGTTGAAGATTAGTTTCATACGTATGGATCCAATCTGACACACCGCCTGCCTTTAACGAACTCAGGAATAAACGATTATCCTGTGTTGATTGCTTCATAGTTCCAGCTATAATCCAGTGCCCATCTTTTGTTGTGGTGCAATGATACCCTTCAGCGTTTTCAATGAGAGGGAATTTTTTAGATAAATCTCCACTAACTACTGATTGTAAGGTGGGGGACACACCATTAGCATATTGCAAAAAGGTAATGCCTTCCTTTCGTTGTACTAAGGTGCCGAAGGCATTTTGGCCTATGCCATTTTGTATATCTACAGCTTTTCCTATCCCCGGAGAGATGGCAAGATTGGCAGATTTGCCGTCGGCACTTACCTGTAAGAGATTTATTTCCTGTTTAGTATTTGTACCAATAATTCTAAAGGTGCCGTCCGTAATTTGAATAAACTGGTGAACGTACTGCGTGTCAATGGAGGGAGAAATAGGGTAATTTTGAGAAAATGTATTCAATGGGAATTTTTCTAAATCCCACTTAACACATGATGGTATCCATATTCCAATCATCAGTATTCCTACAAGTACTTTTTTCATCGATTAGAATTTTATTCTGTAACCAGCTACGGGTTGATTTATAAATGGGTACTGGCCATTTTTTTGATATCCAATAGCTGGTGATGGCACGGTATTCAAAAATAATTCCCGGCTGGTTCGTTTTGCTTTTTTATCTTTCACAAAAATATGAGCATCATTTAGTATCCAAATACCTACACTTACAGCAGCACTTATCAAACTTCGATGATGCCATTTGTTCGCATTTAGATAAGCAGTTTCATTTTCAGTAACCGAAAAAGTTTTTTTATGTATGGCGTAATCAATATCGGATTGCCTTTTGCTTATTGCAGCAAAAAAACCGCTTCCCAACCATACGCCCGTTACAATGGGCCAAATGGGAATGTTGGGTTTATTTTCTTTCATAGCCTGGAAATGTCTGATACCAAATCCAGGTACTAAATAGGTAAATGGCGATACTGGTTTATAGGCTTTGGGTGGTGTAGCCGATTTTAATGTAAAATCATTCTTTGTTGTATCGAGCAGTGTGATATCAGAGGCCAAAATAGTTACATCGGGTAGGGTACAGGCCACTTCTGGCAGATTTTCACACAACTTTTCGTCTGTGACTTTACTTATTCTTATAAAAGTTACTTGCCAATAGAATTTATCTGGCGCACTTTGACTTAATTTTGGTTCAGGATCTAAAAAACAGCGTAGCTCAAAAAACATTTCCTTACATATTGTCTTTTCAACAGGTAATCCGTTTTGTAGAAACCCAATACGTTCCCGAACTGGCAGAGATCCCCTATATACTTCATACAACAAGTTGTCCGGGTGTTTTTGCCCATTTGGAAGATAAATGGGACTTGAAAACCCAGCAGATTTAAAAACAACGGTTTTACCAGATTCCTCACTAGGTAATGCCCAACAAATATTAATTCCAGTTTGCTCCTTAGGTTTCTCAATTAACAAATCCATATAAGAATCCAAGTTCAGATAACTTTCGTTTATTTGCCCATTCTCTCCTAAAGTCATGCCGTAATATGGCGTACTTCCTGATATTTCTCCACGGGCATCTTTAAAAAGAGTTAATGCGTGTCTTTTAGCTGCTTCTTTTAGGCGTAAAATCTTTTCATCATCACTAATTATTCTAAAACATTGATGTAACTCCTGTGCCATTCCATAGGCTAAATTTCCGAAACTCAGTTTCTTTTCATTTAAAGATTCTTCTATTTCCTGCCTTTTTATACTCCAAGATTCTGCTGTATGTCCAACAGGAACATTGTTTAATTTAGGTGCTTCAAACGTGAATTTATTCCCATTTTTATAAATACCGTCCTGAGCATTTATAGACAAGGAACTTAGGTGGACTATCGAAATCCATACTAGGAATAGTCTTATTGAGGGGCTATTCATATAAGGTAATCTTTGATAATAATGAACTTTCAGCGGCTGTTTCCATTTGTCTTACCCCGTTTATTACGGATAAGTCCATATAACCTTTTTCCTTATTTTGCTCTGTTCTTACTAAAAAATAATCGATGAACGAATCAATAGTAGCGAATTTTCTGTTGCTTTTTCCCTGACTGGCTTGATTTAACTCGATGAGCATCGAGTTAGTTCTAAATAATTTTTTAAATTCATCTATACTTTTAAGCAGCCATTTTTCATCATCTGAATAAGCTGCCTTTTGAATACTATTTATTTTATTTAAAACATATTCTGAAGAGCAAAGAACCAATATTTCAATACGATTGCGTTGGGTTTTGTCCGAATTGTATGCCTCAATTTTATACTGCCCGGGTTTTTGGAAAACATGCGATATTTTTTTGCCGGTATTGGTGGTTCCATCTCCCAACTGCCAGATTAAAGCTGATTTAGTGTTAACATAAAATGTTATCGGTTCTCCCACCTCCAATCTGGAGGATGAGACCAAAATGGAAAACCCATTTCCCATTTTATCTGAAGAAATAGGGGCTTCACCACCTTTAAACACCAAGTCGTTTGTATTCTGAATGGGTATAATATTTTCGTCAATGACTTTCGGTTTGTCTAATTCTACGTCAGATTTTGATGGCACAACCTCATTCTCCGATCCTACAATTTCAAGCATCGCAAACGAGGGAACCGTTATATTTAGCTCGTTTTGTTGCGGTGTTTTCGTTGATGACACTCTCTCTTTGGTCTCACAAGCACTGAATAGAATTATACTCAATGCCAAAACAAAGATCAATAAAATTAATTTAAGGGGGGTACTCATTTTAATATATTAATAATCAGTAATTTAAACTGCTTATAACTGTGGTCAAAAATACGATTTTCCCGTTACAATAGATTTTTTTTTCATTTTTTTTTCTTTATTAACAAAAATTATCGCAAAATGCTAACGGATCCCGTAAAAATTTCCTTTTTTCCATTAACAAAGGTTACCACCGCCTGCCAGATATAAGCTCCCTGGGGAAGAATGGGGCCAATATTATTCTTACTTCCATTCCAACTCTCTGCGGGTGCATCAAGGTTTAATTTGTTGGAATACCACACTCTTTCCCCCCAGGGACTATATATCTGCATTTCATAAGCAGCAAGGCCTATGCCCACAGGCTTAAATACTTGAATCTCTGGATTGTTTGCTGATGGTACTAAGGCGTTGGGTGCATGAAATGTGGTAATCCATTCTGGTTCAATAGATTTTGTGATGGTGTCCGAACAATAAAACCCATTTAAATAGTCTGCATAAGCAATTAATTTTACTTCAATCT
>JBMLQR010000255.1:0-7848 GCA_049241465.1 Saprospiraceae bacterium
CCCGTAAGATTTACTTTTTTCTGAATACTATATCCAACTACCACCACTTCATCAAGCGCAATATCATCTATTTTTAGTCTTATATTTAATTGGGTTTGATTTCCAATTTCTATCTCCTGTGTAACAAATCCAACAAAACTAAAAACCAAAATAGCTTTTGAATCGGGTACTACAATGGAATAAGACCCGTCAATATCAGTAGAAACTCCTTGTGTTGTACCTTTTAAAGTGACACTAACCCCAGGAAGATTTTCTCCCAATTCATCTGTGACCGTTCCTTTTATAATAATATTAGGAAGAGCCCTTAAATTACTAAACAAATCAGATTCATCTACAAAATCCTTTTTTGCTGTAAGAGCATGTTTCAAATATGATTTCTCCTGTCCTTTGTCCAAAGCTGCAAGAATATTACTTACACTTACTATTAAAATAAAAATAGTTGAAAAGAAATTCTTCATACATTAAAATTATTTTGCACTAATAGTAAAAATGGACTTTTCATTTTACACTCAATACATGGTTCAAAAAAAGACTCAATACCTCCCAGACAAAGGGAGAATACCTACATTCATTGTATTTGTTTTTATAAATGTATCGAGTTTAAATAGGATATTAAATTTTGTTAAAGCCTTGAATGGAAGAATTTAAACCGTTAACGTAAACGTTTACGTTAACGATAGATAGTTAATTTTAAAATGGATAACGGTATGTATATAATCGTGTATTAAAGTTTATTTTTATTATATTGCGATAAACCTAAGATAGAAAAAGAGTATTTTTTTCAACAAAAGATAGTAATTCACAAGCTAATGAGCAGAGTAAAGTGCCCCAAGTGCCAAAATATGGAACGTATTCTAAAAGCTGGAATTATAAGGAATAAACAACGATACTTTTGTAAAGCGTGTGTTTATCATTTTATAATAAAAAAAGTTCAAAAAGATAACAATCTATTGCCTGACAAGCCAGCTTCTCAAGTTTCTCTGCAAGATATTGCATCGGTAGCTGGCGTATCGATTACTACCGTTTCCAGAGCTTTAAAAAATCGTCCTGATATAAATATTCAGACCAGGGAATATATTAAAGAATTAGCTAAATCTATGAATTATCAGCCTAATATTCTCGCCCAAAGTTTAGTAAATAAGTCAACACACACTCTGGGTGTTATTATTCCCAGTTTAGATACAACGGTATTTTCTACCATGTTAGGCGGCATTCAAGAAGTTGCTTCAAAAGCGGGATATCGAGTAATTATCTGTAATTCGAATGAAAATCACGAAACAGAAATTGCCAATATTCAGGGATTAATGAATCATTTAATCGATGGATTATTGATTTGTCACTCCATTCAAACTTCATCTTTTGAACATATTCGGATTCATATCGGTAAACGCATACCAATTGTGCAATTTTACCGCGTTGCCAATGGACTTCCCATTTCTCAAATTTTAGCTGAAGATGAAGTAGGAGCCGAAAAGGTTACTGATTATTTGATAAAAAAAGGGTGTAGACGAATCGCTTTGCTTTTAGGTCCGAAAAATCTCTCTATCACTCAAAAAAGATTCAAGGGATATCAAATGTCCCTTGAAAAACATGGAATTAATCTGGATATTAGGTTATTGGCACATGTTGATTTTCTTCAGGAGTCGGTGGAAAAGGCATTGGAAGATTGGCTAAAAATTAATCCTAAAATAGATGGTATCATTTCAATTTCAGACAAAAGCGCCGCTCAGATTATACGACTATTAAAAAAGAAAAGTATTAAAATCCCAGAAGAAATAAATGTTTTTGGATTCGGAAATGAATTTACCGGACAAATAGTGGAACCTGAATTAAGTACTTTTGATACAAGAACCAGAATTATTGGGGAAGAAGCTGCACGATTAATCATTGAACAAATTATTTCTGGAAACCAGGAAGTTAAGTCTAAACTTATCCCAGGGGAGATTATACTTAGGGGATCCGCTTGATAGATTGCATTTTATACCGTGGGCAAAAGATATTTCACAGGAAAATTTCACAAGTTTCATTGCTCTTTTAATATAAGTAATTATACCTGGGAACATTCTTTAGATTACTCTTTACTTCAATTTAATTTGTGATAATAAACATAAGAAACGGCCAATATTCCTAAAACAAGCATTGGAAAAAAAGTTTGTACATTCATTCCGTCCACAGCTCCGTGACTTATGCTTGCAAAAATAAAGTCAAAAGCAAAACCAGCATAAGCCCATTCTTTAACTCTTTTTGGAATTTGAGGAATTACCAAGGCCAATACGCCTAAAATCTTAAAAACAACCAATGCATTTCCAAAATATTCAGGATAACCTAAATGTCTGATTCCTTCTTTAGCCAGTTCTGTTTGTGAAGTCAATGCTGGCATTACTCCTTCAAATAAAGCGATTATGATGGTCGCTGTCCAGAAAATAAATTTTTCCTTTTTCATTTTCTTTAGATTCATTCAACTTCAAAGATAAATAAGTATATATAATTTCTATTTCTTACTTTTAGAAAAATGATTAATTTGCATTATGAAGCGAACACCTATAAACTTAATGTCAGGCATATTCATTTTCTGCCTGACTTTTCTGACTTTTTCCTCCTTTTCGCAAACGAATGCCGGAAAGGTTGTATCTCCAAAATCATTGGCCAAAGGTCAAGCACTTTTTGATGCCCTTTGTTCGTCTTGTCATAATTTTTCCCAACGGGTCATTGGCCCTGAACTGGGCACTGTCATGTCAGCGGCGCCTGCTGACTGGATAAAAAACATGATTGTCAATGCAGGTGCATTAATTGAAAAAGGAGATCCCAGGGCAAAGCAACTGTATGAAGATTATAAACAGATCATGCCCTCTTTTCAATATTTGAAAAAATCAGAGGTAGATGCTCTTATATCTTACATTGGCAGTAAACAAAAGAAAAGCGCTCAAGCCATTCCCTATTCTGATGGAATTGCCCCATTAACCGACCCTATTCCCACTAAAATAGCTAAGTCTCCCATTACCCTTGACCTGACATACGTTTCTACTTCGCCTTTAACCGCTACCAAAGCGCCGCTGTCGAGAATAAATGTATCGAGAACCCTTCCTGGAACGCCGAACCGCCTTTTTATTCAGGATTTACGCGGTTTTCTCTATGAGTTTAAGGATAATAAATGGGAAGTGGCCATAGATTTGATTCGTGAAAAACCTGCTTTTATTCATGCGCCAGGCTTGGCTACTGGTTTCGGCAGTTTTGCCTTTCATCCCGATTTTAAGTCAAATGGACTACTTTATACGACACATACAGAACCACCTGCCACTGCTAAGGCCGATTTTGCGTTCGAGGATTCCATCAAAGTGACGCTTCAATGGGTTTTAACCGAGTGGAAAATTCAGGATGTCAATAGTCTGCCATTTAAGGTCACAAACAGAACCTTACTTCGGATAAATGTGGCAACACCCATACATGGTGTTCAGGAATGTACTTTCAATACTACCGCTATAAAAGGTTCCGCAGATTATGGCATGCTCTACGTTGGTGTGGGCGACGGCGGTGCTGCCGGAGAAGGTTGGACTCATGTAACGACGGGAAATAACAGGATCTGGGGTTCGGTCATTCGGATAGATCCTTTAGGAAAAAATAGTAAAAATGGTCAATACGGTATCCCCGCTGATAATCCGTTCGCAAAGTCGAAAGACACTGACCTTTGTAAGGAAATATATTGCCGTGGCTTTAGAAATCCAAACAGGATTATTTGGACACCCAAAGGTAAAATGTTGATAACAGATATTGGCCAATCTAATAGCGAGGAATTAAACCTGGGCATTCCCGGCGGAAATTATGGCTGGCCGGACAGGGAAGGTACTTTTGTAGTGCGTCCAAAAGCAAAAATAGATCAGGTTTTTCCCCTGCCTGCAGATGGTGATCCTATACCCTATCTTTATCCGGTGGCACATTTTGACCATGACGAGGGAAAAGCTATTTCTGGTGGATTTGTTTATACAGGCAAGAAAATACCGGTTTTACAAGGGAAATATATCTTTAGTGACGTAACAAACGGACGATTTTTTGTTGTTGACGCCGATAAACTAAAATTAGGCACACAATCTACCATCACTGAATTTGACCTTACGCTGGACAAACAACCATTTAGTTTCCTGTCTATTCATCCGAAATATAAACCTGATGTAAGACTCGGTCTAGACGAAAATGATGAGCTATTGATATTCACCAAAGCGGATGGGAAAGTTTACAGAGTGGTTGGTGCACAATAAAGGACGCTATCCAAGCCCTTTTTTCATTTCATAAACGAAATTATGTTTGGGTAGCTCCCCATAATAGGTAACTTCTTGTTCAAATATCTTTTCAGCACCCAATCGCTCCATCGCTTTTTGGGACCTGATATTTTGGGCACCAACCTCAAAATGAACCCTATCAACATAGTTGAAGGCGTAATGTAGCATAAGCCATTTAACTTCCTTATTAAAATGATTTCCCCAACAAACTCTTGAAAAAAAAGTATAGCCAATTTTTATGAGTCGGGCTTTAGCATCATAATCATAAAATCGGGTGGAACCAATAACATCCCCTGTAACTGCATTTAAAATTAAATAAGCCCCTTCAGATAAGATGGCCCCTTCAAAATACTTCTCAAAAACTTCCCGTTTAAACCTATCCGGATTAGGATGCTGTACCCAAATCATTTTATCGGAAGCCACCTCGAACAATCTTTCAAAATCACTTTCAAGCAGCGGCGTTAATATTACTTTTTTATTTTCCAAAAGGATGATTGGTATTTTTTCCATAGTAAAATCATTTGCATTATTCTATAAATATACCCTACATTTGTAAAAGATACCTAATTCACGCGCAAGATTTTAACCTTATGACAAATATTGAAAAATTTCACCCCGACCAGCTGTCAGAAGATCAAAAGGATGGAGAATCCTTGAAAGAAAATACAACAGAAACCGATGATTTCGAGCAGATAGATATTCCCTATTTGGTCAAAAGATCATTATCACAATATCAGCCGGCCCCTCATCGGATCATTGCCATAAAAGAAAAGATCCTCAAGCGTTGAATACCCTATGCCTCTATTGCCCGCCCTTTTCATCCTTCTTTTTTCGCTGAATGCAGCAGGTCAGGTGGTATTACCGGATTCGGTAAAAAATAAGATTGCTCAATTGAACGGGGAGATATTACTTCCCCTGGACGCTGAATACAGAAATACCTCGTTCTTCAAAAACGAAAAGGAGGATGAACCCCATTGGGATATAGTTCTTTCGGATAGAAAACACAAGCGAGAAATTCGTTATATGTTTTTACCCGACACCTCCAGCAGTCATTTTCCTCCTGACATGACTGTTTATCGTTTGGTGCTTCATATATGTAAAAATGAAGAAAATAGCGTGGTTACTGCCAGAGAATTAAGTGAAGATGAGCTATTTGACTGGTATCAATGCGATTCCGGCAAAATCTACCAGTTTCCACCCAAAATAGCGATGGGATATTACGCCTACTGCCGGCTGATTGCCATACACAGGGAGGGCCGCGGAAAGGTTGTCATTTGCCTCTTGTACAATGACCCACAGGATTTACAAGAAGGACATACCTATTCCTTCCGATTTTTAGATGATAAATGATGTTAAAAAAATAAAGCAAATAAAAAATTCATTTAATGAACAAGACACGGCAGAATTTATAAGCCGAATCGACAAATTAACACCGACTTCAAAACCAATCTGGGATAAAATGGATGTAGCAAAAATGATGGCACATTGCAATGTTACCTACGAATTGGAATATGAAAATATTCACCCAAAACTAAATGGCTTTGTAAAATTAATGTTGGTACTATTTGTAAAAAATTCAGTCGTTGGCCAAAAACCGTACAAAAAGAATGGACAAACCGGATCACAATTTTTAAGATTAACTAAACAAGACACAACAACTTGGAGAAACTTATTTTGACGGAAAAGAATCCCATTCATTTGGTGTTTTAACCGCACAAGAATGGAGCACAATGTTCAGTAAACACCTTGACCACCACTTGACACAATTTGGCGTTTAAACACCATGTTGTAAAGGATTTAGCAAAGCGTGAGGTTGATGAAAAATAATGGTTTAGGCGTTGGAATAGATAGTTTTATGGTGTCAACAAATTAATTCAATTAGGTTAAAGTTATTTGACCTAAAAACGGTCATATCAAGAAGCTGCGAGGTAATTAGCGCTTATTTTATTTTAATTTCGCCCAAAATTTCCCTAGATTGCGCTTATAAATAACTTAAAATGATTGATAGCGCCTATTTTTCGGACGATGCGCCCATTATTCAAGGGATAGCAAAACCTTATCCGGGCTGGATAGTGGGATACGCAGCAATCATTGAAAAGTTACCACTCCAAATTCCATTACCAGCAGTGAAAGCCATGATTTCGGTGAAATACCGAAGTGTAAAAATGTCATCCTGGCTAATTTTTTCTGCTGCCTACTTGCCTCAAGACAATACCAGCATCTCTAAAATTGAAGCATTATATAATCACCTTGTATTTGCACTTAAATACGAAGGGGTAAATCTTTTGGTATTCACAAAGTTGCGGGAAAAGTTGAGTAGTGAAGAGCTATTAGCGTTGGTAAACATTCAGCCATTGGGTCAGTATTCCAGAAGGATTTGGTTTCTCATGGAATGGGTATCCGGAACACCGATTATTGGTAAAAGTGATATAACCAAAAAAAGCTATGTCCCTGTAGTTAACACCAAATTACAATTTGCTGTTTCGGGCATTAAATCGCCACGTCATTTGGTACTAAACAATTTGCCAGGAACAAATAAATTCTGCGCGCTAATCAGAAAAACGGAAAAAATAGAACAGCATTTATCGAAGAGCTATGTAGAGGAGAATAGAAAGCAGCTTGCCGGGATTAGAAAAGACATCATTCAAAGAGCATCCGCCTTTTTGCTTTTAAAAGACTCAAAAGCTTCATTTACCATCGAGGGGGAAAGCCCAAAGAGTAAAAGAGCCGCCAGGTGGGGTTCAGCCATAGGCCAGGCAGGTTTAATTGACCTAAGCAAAGAAGAATTGATACGCTTGCAGCATCTGGTAATTGAAAATCACCGATTTGTTCAAATGGGATTAAGGACAAAAGGTGGATTTGTTGGTGAACATGATAGATTATCTGGGGAGCCCATACCTGGCCATATCTCAGCAAAACCGGATGACCTGGATGATCTTGTAAACGGTTTGATTGAAGTGAATCAGTTGCTCATCAAAGATGACATCCATGCAGTATTGGCAGCGGCAATAATTGCCTTTGGCTTTGTATTTATTCATCCCTTTGAAGATGGCAATGGAAGAATACACCGGTATTTGATTCATCATACCCTGGCAAAAAAGCAGTTTGCCGACCAGGGTATAATTTTCCCTGTTTCATCTTCCATTCTTAACCATATCAATGATTACCAGCAAGTTTTAGAATCATATTCCAAACCACTTCTGGATCTCATTGAATGGGTTGAAACCAAGGATCACAATGTGAAAGTGACCAACGAAACCAAAGACTACTATCGATTCTTTGATGCTACCAAACAGGCTGAGTTTTTATTTGACTGTGTAGAGGACACTATAAAGAACATTTTTCCTCAGGAAATTAATTATCTGGCAAATTATGATGCTTTTAAAGACTACATGGATGAGGAATTTGAAATGACGGATAAATTGGTTTCGGTATTGGTGAGATTTTTAGAGCAAAATCAAGGGGTTTTATCCAAGAGAGCCAGAGAAAAAGAATTCAGCATGCTCACTGAGAGGGAAGTAACACGAATCGAATCTACATATACCGAAATCTTCGGCAGGTAATGTGGATAAGA
>JBMLQR010000256.1:0-3188 GCA_049241465.1 Saprospiraceae bacterium
CCTGACTTGCGTTAGTTGAGTTTACCATAAAACCATATATCATTTGTATTTGGGCGATGTTTATGCTATATTGTCCCTCTATTTTGCCAAATAACCAAATACCAAATGTATGAAACTTCAGAACCATTATAAGGATGGCTTTTTTGACGTATGCGCTGAACATGGCTTTTTGCCCGTAAAAGATCCAATCGTTTCGCTACCTTCTACTTACGCCGATGTACAAAAAATATTGGATGATATGCCTGTAGTTTTGCCGAATGGTGAGCATGGATTGCTCCATCATGAAGGTGAAATCATGAAGGCTATAGAAGCACTTGAAAATCATCTGGAAGATATTAAAAAGGAGGATGATCTTTTTGTCATTCAAGCTCTTTTCCGTTCGTATGGATTTTTAACTTCCGCCTATCTGTTGGAGCCTTCTTTTCAACAATTCCGACGGGATGGTACCTATGGAAAAGCTAGAAATTTGCTGCCGTCAAATATCGCACAACCTTTTTGTTACGTTGCTGATAAATTAGGTGTTTTTCCCTGGATCGATTATCACTATGCCTATTCTTTAGGGAACTACAGGAAATTAGATAACAAAAAAGATCTTAATTGGGAAAATATTACCATGTGTAACTGTTTTTCAGGGCAATCGGATGAGGTAGGGTTTATTATGCTTCATGTTGATATTAATAGATTTTCACCCCAATTAGTGGGTTCTGTTATGCGCACTTTAGAAGTTGTCAAAGATGAAAATAAACCGGTTCATGATTTTTTGGAAGCCAATTGGCTGACCATGAAAAAAATGAATGAGCGAAGAAAGGAGATGTGGAAGGCTTCAAGATGGCAACACTATAACGATTTCAGGATTTTTATCATGGGTGTTAAAGGGAATGAGGAAATTTTCGGTCCAGGAGTAATCTATGAAGGTGTTTGGGACGAACCAAAAGCTTTCAGAGGACAAACTGGTGCCCAGGATGATATTATTCCAATGCAAGACATTTTTTCGGGGGTCATTTTTCATTATCCTCAAAATGAATTAACGAAATATTTACTTGATCTGAGAGCTTACAGACCTGTTTGCGTTCAAAATTTTTTCTCCGATCTTTCTGAAACGATGGAAAAAATTCATCCAAAGGGATTGTTGGGTCTTTTAAAAGAAAGGAACGATGTAGATTCCCTTTGTTTCCTTATTGGAATTTTGGAGGAAATTTATCATTTTAGAAATGGTCACTGGCAATTCGTCCAAAAATATATCATGTCAAATACCAAGTATGCTAAAGCTACAGGTGGAACACCCATAACTTCGTGGATACCTAACCAAATTATGGCTGTTATTATTCAGATGGAGGAGGTGCTCGATACCTTAGGTCTTTATGGTGAAAGCAGTAATGATATAGCCCAAAAAATCAGGGAAAGAAATATTCAATTATTACCTACCAAAAGAAAGCTTTTAGAAGGTCAATTAGCGCTCATTCATAACAATGACTTTACCGCTGAATCTGTTTTTGAACTGAATAAGGCTTATGGTTATGTAGATTCAGAGCATATTAATTGATATAATTATATGTAATTAAGAAGGTTATGACATTTTTAAATCACTTTCATAAAAATAGTCATAACCTTTTTATCTATTTACTTAAATGCCAGGTCCAGTAGATTAAGATAAATTGGACAGGGATTCTAATAATAGCCAGTTTCTTGCTTCCTATCGCCGGTTTTTCTTTGAATACATCTAAAACATGGATGGGTAAGAAAAATAACATTAAATAGAACATACCTTTTCCCGCCATCTGTTGATATTGGGGGATAAGAAGTCCAATACCCAGCAAAACTTCAATAATGCCAGCCAAATAGTTAGCAAACAACTTTGGAATAAAATCTGGAATAAACCGATTGTAGAAACGGGGCTTTACGAAATGCATAATGCCTGCAAAAATCATAAAAACAGCTAACAGAATAGTTAAATAATACATGTAATGGTTCATATCGATATTAATTAAAGGGATGTAGTTTTAAATTTCATCAGGCCATGGAGCGGCTTGATTTGTTTGTTTAAATAGGGGTCTGTCTGCGCTTACTTTCCTTAGGTACTCCGCGAGTAAAGCGGATAATTCGTCCACTTTTTCAGGGTATTTATCAGCTAAGTCATTGTTTTCACTCAGATCTTCATCTAATCGGTAAAGTTCCTTCTTTCCGTCTTTATACCAATAAATTAACTTCCAGTTACCATGGCGGATGGTACTGGTTGTTCCAATACCAGGTCCGGTTGGTCCCCATTTGTTCGGATAATGCCAGACGAACGTTCTATCTTTTTGAATCTTCGATTTTTGGAATAGATAAGGAGCGAAGCTCACGCCATCTATTATTTGAACGGTATTTATTTTTTTGACGCCAGCCAGGTCTAAGAGGGTTGAAAAAAAATCTTCTGCGATAATGGGTTGGTTACAAACAGAGCCGGGTTTAACTTTTCCAGGCCATTTAACCATCATGGGTTCTCTGATGCCCCCTTCATAAGCCGAGCCTTTACCACTTTTTAATGGTTTATTATGACTGTGCAGGGTTCCCCCTCTTGCAGAAGCACTTAAGGAACCATTATCAGACATAAAAACAATAAGGGTGTTTTTGTCTAAATCATTATTTTTTAGGTAAGCCATGAGATCGCCAAGGCTTTTATCCATACCTTCAACCATGGAAGCGAAGCGCGCCTCGGGTTCCTCTAATCCCATATTTTTATACTTTTTGTAAAACCTGGCATCAGCTTCCAAGGGCGTATGCACGGCATAATGCGACATATTCAGGAAAAAGGGTTTATTAACTTTTTGAGCCTGTTTGATAGCAGAAATAGCTTCCAGGGTTAATACTTCGGTCAGATTTATGGTGTCACCATGATATTTGCCTAAGCCGGGAACACCCCAGGGTAGCGTTTGTTTATCTCCGTTTTTATTTCCAAAATTCTTTTCTCCCTGATAGCTTCCGGGGGCCCCTGCAGCATGCCCTGCAATATTCAGGTCGAATCCCAGATTCAGGGGATTGGCACCTGGCGTATTCATAGCACCCCAATGCGCTTTCCCGCAATGGATAGTGAAATAGCCATTTTGTTTTAGAATTTGAGGTAAGGTAGTGGCATGAACCGCATTTTCAATGCTATCTACTGGTTGTAATCCGTTCATATTCCAGACAGGCATTTTCAAAACATCATC
>JBMLQR010000256.1:3288-7956 GCA_049241465.1 Saprospiraceae bacterium
TATCTACTGGTTGTAATCCGTTCATATTCCAGACAGGCATTTTCAAAACATCATCTGCGTGATCTTCAGAGATATTTCGTTTCAAGGTCCAGTTGGTAACCCGGTGTCTTGCCGCATTCATACCCGTCATAAGGCTAACCCGGGTAGGAGAGCACACACTACTGGCATAAGCCTGGGTAAATTTCATCCCTTCTGCGGCCATTTTTTCCATATTCGGCGTTTGGTAAAGCAGATTTAACGGCGTTTTTTCAGACCAAAAGGGAACAGATGTATCCTGCCAACCCATATCATCTACCAGGAAAAAAATAATATTGGGTTGATTTAAAGAGGCTTTCCAATCAATAGATACAGTGGAGGAGCTAAAAATAAACAGAGAGATGAGTAATATAATTTTTATGAAATGTGAAATCATGAGCTTATTCATTGATTTGAAGTAGAGAAATAAGCGTTAACTAAGAGAATCAAAACGCCCAAATCATTTTAATATGCCAAGTTAATTTATTTTTAGGTTGGATTGCCAATACCTGAAGGGGATATTTCACGATTTATTTGTTTTCCATCAAATTATAGATTGTTTCCACCTATAAAAAAAGGGAACAGGTATAGTCCTGATCCCTTTTTTAAAAATATCAAAACGACAAAATCATTATTTCACCACCTTTAATATCCCTCTCATTAAAGTATGATGACCAGGATAGGTGCATACAAAAGAATATTCGCCTGGTTTAGAGGGTGCCACAAAGTAAATGGTCTGTGATGCTTCCGGTTGTAGTAGGGTAGTATGAAAAAGTACTTTATTGCTGTTAGGTACATAACTCATCTGAGAAGCTTTCACACCCAGGGAGAAAGCAGCCAAGCCAACTTCGTCAGCGGTACCAGGCTCAACGATCACCAGATTATGGGTCATGTCGTCATCTAAGTTATTGAAAGTAAGTTTCACCTTAGTTCCTGCCTTAACCTCTAGTTCTGTTACATCATATTTCATACCTGGAACAGTACCTATAACCAGAGTTTTATCGGGAGCTGCCCAATCGGAAGGCATGGTTGTTAGGTGTTTATTACTGTTTTTGCTGTTTTTCTTTGTTGCGGGTTCCGCTGTTGTCTCCATTGGGACAGTATGTTGGTGACTTTCAGCAGGAGGGGGAGCGACTACTGCCATTTTATTTTTTGACAAATCTGCCGTCATTCCTGCTGGAATATTATTGAGGGTGTAATAGCCCACGTCGTGTAAAAGTAACTCTCCATTTGCGGCTTTAACTCCTTTAGGTTTAATTTCATGAATATAGAACCGTCTGGCTTCATCAAGTACTAAACGCACTTTTGTATGATCATCAGAAATCAGGATTGCTTTGATTGCGTGGGTTTTATTTTCAATAACAGGGCTACCATAAAAGTGGTGATATTGGTAATTAAAGCTATTGATATCATAATTTGCTGCTTGAACTGCAGTGGAAACATCAACAGGTTTAGTAAAAGTGATTTCAAATCCATCGGACATAGCGTGTACTTCAGCCATTTCGAAAGGCGTTTCTCCACTCCATAACATCCTTTGCAGGCCGAATAAATCTTTACCAGTAGAACCCCATCCTCTTGAGGTCATTCCACCAAACATGGAACCATCATTTCCCCAGGACAATCGAAGTAAACCAGATTGCCAGCCCTCACGGAAAGGGAAACAAATGCCTTGATATTGACCATTTACTTTCTCCAGCATCATGCGCATCACCTTCGAATGTCCCTGATCAGAGACAAAATATTGACCTTTGAAAAAGGGACCCATATTTCCATTAACATCTTCAATCATATCAGCGGTGGAAATGCCCATCAAGGTGTGAGGATACCAAACAGCGGGTAATTTCAGATTTTTTACTTTTTCAGCTGCTTTGTACATAGGCTCACTGTTGTCAGGCACATCAGCAATTTGAGTGGTCATGGGTGAACCAGGCTCATTTGACCATACCAGACTACTTGCGTGACCTGCAAAATCACCTTTTTCCAAATGGGTAATTCTACCTGAACCTACCCAATCCCCTTGATTTTCAGTATAAAAAATATCACCTGCGCTATTCATCATAACACCAGCCGGAGATCTTAAGCCAGAAGCAACGGGAGATAAGGTTCCGTCAGGAGAAACTTTTACCATCCAACCTCTCCATTTTGATAATTTAGCTTCACCAAAACCCACCCAGGCTACATTGAAGGTGAGATACATATTGTCCTGAGCATCAAAAACGGGGCCGTAGGAATATTCGTGATAATTTCCTTCTAATTCCCAATTAGCTATGTTTTGATAATGGTCGGCGGAACCATCTCCGTTTTGGTCGGTTAATTTGGTTAATTCACCCCGCTGAACGGCATACAAGGAACCTTTGTGGAAGTTCAAGCCGAGCACTTCGTGCATACCACTGGCAAAGAGTCTGTAAAATGGCGTGGCAGAATAGGGATTTTCAACCATCCATATTTCTCCCCGACGGGTACTCACCGCCAGTCTTCCATCGGGAATGGTGGCCATTCCGCCAACTTCCAACTCTATATTATGAGGGATTGGTAAAGTTCTTAAAGGATAATATTCTGCTTCAGCCAGCGCTTTTTGAGCTTCAAGGGCTTGAATAGTTAATATGGATAAACAAGCTATAAGAAATATATTTTTCATTGTCATTCGTTTTTTAAAATACAATCTGATAGGTGAAAGTGGTATTTTTAATATCTGAAATCAACCATTGTTGCCCATCCTTTTCAATGATAACGGGAACATTGGGGGCGTTGACTTTTATAAAATAAGCGGCATCATCCACGGAAAATAATCCGTCCGCTACTTTTTTTATTCCTTTTTTTGAGGTCGCCAGCAGAAAATGTTTGTCAGTGGGTAAGGTGGAAAATGAAATAAATCGGGTGAGCCCTTGACCGTTTGCGGAGGGTTGTAGCCAATCTTTTAAGGTTATGTCCCCCATTTTCATAACATATTGGGGTGTTTTTTGCCCATCAACTTCAGTAAATTGCATCCCTTCATATCGGAAAGCGGAAGGTGAAACAAGCTGTTGACTCATTTTATCTATAAATGGAAAGAGGCCGGTCATTTGTTGTGACATTCCAAGAGGTTCAGCGGTTTGTTCGGTACCACGGTCATGCCACATTTCAGTGGTATTTAAAAAGCGGCCTCGCCATACATTTAATATCGCACCAGCTTTAGTGTCATAACTGTAGTGGACGGCCTGTGGAAAACCTACGTTGATAGCATGTGTCCTTTTTGAGCCGTCAAAGACGACGAAAGAACGTTGAAAAACAGGTTGGTTAGAAAGGTAAACTTCGTTCATCACAGTTTTAGAAAACTCCATCTCCGATTTTTTATCATGCAGCGTTTGCCATCCTTCACTTTCTCCCTCCGCTTTAACAGATAATCCGAAAGCACGGACACTTCTCTCCCAATCCCTGTGGGTATATCCAATCCGAAAGGTATGTTTTCCAGCGTCCAGCCTTTTTTTTCCAAGAACTTCCTCATTAAAGCTCATTCCATACCAGGGAACATCGACATCGGATAATACTAGCTCATTGTCAATCAATACGTTGGCATATCCATGATAATTTCCTTTGAATAAATAAACGTTGGCTTTTGATACTTCAAAAGAACCTGTGATAACGTAATACTGGGTTCCTCTTCTTGAAACGGAAACGTCTATTAACTCCGTTTCTCCAACTTTGACAGGCGTCAAGGTACTTAAATCTTTTTCTTTTGGAACCGTTTGAATATCTCCTTTCTTTTCACGTGTGAAAGCATTTTCATATATTTTATACTGAACGGGTGGGACAATTTTTACACTGGCATTTCCCATTTTTGTTATTCTGATATTTCTGAAGGCAATGGGTCCATGATCACCTTGAAACATGAGGGGCCCCATCGATTTTTCATCTTGAAAAGCTGCTGCTCTGGTTGGACCGAACAGTTCTACATTTTGATGAATGACTATACCGTTCCAGGTTACTTTTAACATTTTGGCATTCGATATCTTTTGCCCGCTGGTATCAAATTTTGGTGCTTGAAAACTTATGTCAACACGATTCCATAATCCGGGAGCTTTTACGGCATTAAAACGGGGCGGATGACCTTCAAAACCTTCGTTGTTTTTGCCCCTTTTTTCATCCCATCGTTGATAAATCCCTCCTGCATCGTCAAATGATGGTGTATTTTTTCCCCAACTGTCAAATACCTGAACCTCATACCTACCTTGCAGATAAATGCCTGAATTAGAACCTTTTGGAATCATAACCTCCAGTGATACATCAAGATCGCCATGTTCCATTAGGGTAATTAGATTATCGCTTGCCTTGAAAGAACCATTCTTTAATTCACAAACCAAGACGCCCTTTCCTTGTTTGGAAATGAGTGATTTCTCATTTGGAGTACCAGTAACCTCACCTGCTTCCTGCCAGTTTGCTGAAGGATTTTTAAATAAGGTAAGGTTATCCAATGATTCATAGGATTGGCCATGAAGTATCAATGGAAAAAATAAAATGGGACATAGCCGAATAAGCAGCCCGCGGTGCATACCAGTAAAGAACATAGGGATAGGTTTGTAAATGTATTTTAATAGGTTCTTATCTCATGTTAAATATAAGGATTAAAATCGGATTATTACTTTAGGTATTTGTATTTAAATGATAAGACCTATT
>JBMLQR010000256.1:8056-15865 GCA_049241465.1 Saprospiraceae bacterium
GGATTAAAATCGGATTATTACTTTAGGTATTTGTATTTAAATGATAAGACCTATTTAAATTTTAACTAATTTTCCGTGATATTATGAATTATGATCTTGAATGCCAGTCAAATTCGCGCCTGGGACGCATTTACTATCGAGTATGAACCCATTAAATCAATAGATTTAATGGAGCGTGCTGCATTAGCTTGTTTTAATTGGTTGGAAATAAGCGATTTAACTTCAAGATCTTTTCAGATTTTTTGTGGGAAAGGTAATAACGGGGGCGATGGACTGGCACTGGGTAGGATACTTCTTCAGGCTGGCGCAAAGGTTGATATTTATGTTCTGTCCTCAGAAAACACGGGAACAGCTGACTTTCAATGTAATCTTCTGAGATGGAAGGATTATTCGACAAGGGAAATCCATTGGTTGAATGAATCTATAGACTTTCCTGCATTGACGTCAAATAGCCTGGTTATCGACGCATTATTTGGTTCTGGATTAAACAGACCTCTGGAGGGTATCAATGCCCAATTAATTAGTTATCTGAATGAACAGGCCAATGAAATTATTTCCATTGACCTGCCATCGGGCTTAATGTCTGACACATTGAAAATAGGGGTTCCCATAATTCAGGCTTCCCATACATTAAGTTTTCAGTCCCCTAAACTTGCTTTTTATTTTCCTGAAAATGAAAAATTCATAGGAGAAATTCATCTGTTGGATATTGGTTTATCTGCGGGTTTTTTGCAAAAGGTAGTTCCCGAGATTAGCCTTATTAACCAGGAGTTAGTAGAAAAAATATATAAACCAAGGCAAAGATTTTCACACAAAGGTACCTTCGGGCACGCCCTTTTACTTGCGGGCAGTTATGGTAAAACAGGCGCCGCATTACTTGCTGCAAAGGCCTGTATGCATAGCGGTGTTGGACTACTTACAGTGGGCGTACCTCAATGCGCTTACCTTGTTCTACAAGTGGGACTGCCGGAAGCCATGGTTACTTCCGACGAAAAAAAGAATAAATTAGCCACTATTATGCCTAATTATTCTAATTATCAGGCCGTGGGTATCGGTCCGGGAATAGGCACAGAGAAAAATACCAGACAATGGCTTTTACAGCAACTTTTAGTTATACAATGTCCGCTGGTTTTAGATGCCGATGCGTTAAATGCTATAGCTTATGAGGAAAAATGGCATTGTATTCCTAAAAATTCTATTTTAACGCCTCATCCAAAGGAATTTGACAGGCTATTTGGCTTATGTCAGAATAGTCAGGAAAGAATGCTTAAGGCCATTGAAAAGGCAAAAGAGTTGTCTTGTATTATGGTTTTAAAAGGTCATCACACGCTCATTGCCACGTCAGAAGGGGAGGTTTGGTTTAATACTACAGGCAATGCAGGCATGGCTACAGGAGGTAGTGGTGATGTGTTAACAGGTATTATAACTGGTTTGTTGGCGCAGGGTTATGTCCCAAAAGATGCCGCATTATTAGGAGTTTGGTTACATGGAAAATCAGGAGATATTGCCTCAAAAAGGCATGGTCAAGAGGCTTTGGTGGCTAGCCATATTATTGAATTTTTGGGTGATGCCTTTCTATTAATGACCAATCGATGAATCATAAATATGCCAGGTGGATTTTTATCATTCTGAGCCTTTCTTTTATTCTGAAATTTTATGCAGATGAAAATTTTTGGAGATCGATAAATGATTTTCCAGCACTAAATACCTGGTCCCTTCCTTTATTTTGTATTATCATATTCCTCATTCCGTTCAATTGGTTTTTAGAAGGTTTAAAATGGCGTGTATTTCTATCAAAGGATAAAAAACCCAGTTACCCGGTAATGTTGAAGATTATTTTTGCGGGGGTCACTTGTGCTATTTTAACACCTAACAGGATGGGAGATTTTATAGGAAGAGGCTTGGTTTCTCCTGCAGAAATGCGGGAAGAAACCGTTTTAGCAACCTTTATGGGCAATTTTTGTCAATTTTTTATCCTTTTGCTTTTTGGTATTCCTGCTTTAGTTTTTTTATTTCCATTATTAGCGAACCAGAGTACTCAACAGACGCAGTTTCCCGTAGTGGCGGTGATATTTTGGTTAATCCTTTGTTTAGTTTTCCTTTTTGTATATCCAAATATTTTTCAATTTTTTGCCAGGTTATCTAATCGTTGGCAATGGACCACTTCATGGGAGGAGAAATTTTTATCCCTTAGTAATATAACTTACGTAACTTTCTTTAAAGGCTTGATTTATGCTGGAGTGCGTTATCTGGTTTTTAGCTTCCAATACTATTTGGTACTTAACTTATGGGGTGTACACCTGCCACTTTTCCCAATGTACATAGGGCTCGCTAGTTTATATCTTTTTCAAACCATTATTCCCCTTCCTCCCATATATAGCTTAATCGTTCGGGGGGAAACCTCTGTCCTAGTCTGGGGCATTTGGGGCGTTGCTCCCATAACAGCAATGACGGCAAGTTATATGTTATTTATATTTAATTTGTTTGTGCCGGCTGTTATCGGTTTTTTTATCTTATTACCCATCAGGTCACCAAAAAAATAAGCATACATTCTTTTATTTAGATTTTATTTACTAATTTCAATTTTACCTAAAACCGACATGACAATGAATAAATTAAAATGGTGCTTGCCACTTTGCCTGTTCCTTTTGATGGAAACCTTTCTTTCTGCACAAAAAATAAGTCATTCACTTTCTCTAATATCAAGTTCTTTTATTTATGAGGAAGCTCCCTTTAAGGAATGTCATGCTTCAAGTTTGGTAGAGGTAAAAGACGGTAAAATATTAGCTACCTGGTTTGGAGGGACCAGGGAAAAAAATCCGGATGTCACTATATGGCTTGCGGAATTTTCTAAAGGAAAATGGGGAGAAATCAGGGAAGTTGCCACGGGTATTCAAAATGATGAATTGAGATATGCATGTTGGAATCCCGTATTATTCAATCATTCGTCTGGCATCTTATATCTTTTTTACAAGGTAGGACCCTCTCCAACTACCTGGTGGGGAGAGAGTATTCATTCTAAAGACAATGGTTTGACCTGGTCGAAACCCATCAAACTTCCCGACGGATTTTTTGGACCAATACGAGCAAAACCCATTGAATTACCTGATGGGAATATTCTTTGCCCTTCCAGTCTGGAAATCCCCGACGGAAAATGGTCAGTTCATTTTGAGCTTTTTAATCCAAAGGCAAATACCTGGAATAGAATAGCCGTCGATGATAATTCAGCGTATGATATTATTCAACCTACTTTGTTAGTTCACAATGACCCAAATACGCTTCAAATTTTATGTCGGAGCAGGCAAAATAGAATTATTGAATCATGGTCTGTCGATGGAGGTAAAACCTGGTCTAAAACGGCAGAAACATCATTACCTAACCCAAGTGCGGGCATAGATGCCGTTTCCATACCTAATGTTGGTCATTATTTGATTTATAATCCTACGGAAAAAGGGCCGAATGATAGGGCTAAACTAGCCGTTGCCTTTTCTAAAGATGGGAAAAATTGGGATTCAATGCTCCATTTAGAGGATGAAAAATCAGGAGAGTTTAGTTACCCTGCTATGATTTTAGGTAAAGATGGTCAATTAAAAGTGACCTATACCTGGAAAAGAAGAAAGATTCGATTTGCGGAATTAAAAATTAATTAGTTTACCGTTTTATGTTGCCAACAAAACTTTTTGGAATTATTCCACCAGTAGTGTCACCATTGATTGACACAAACACTTTAGATATTGATGGGCTGGAACTTGTTTTAAACAGGCTTATTGAACATCAGGTTCACGGAATTTTTATATTGGGAACCACAGGGGAAGGTCCTAATTTGAGCCATAGAATAAGGAAGGAAATCATTAAGCATACCACGGCATTTGTCCAGGAAAGGAAACCCGTTTTTGTCTGTGTTACCGATACAAGTCCGGAGGAATTATTGGAAATAGCTGGTTATGCTGCAGATAATGGTGCCGATGCGCTCGTTTTTGCGCCACCTTATTATTCACCCATAAACCAACAGGAGTTATTAGCCTACTCCGAGTGGTTAATTCCTCAATTGCCACTGCCTACCTTACTTTATAACATGCCGTCTCATTGTAAGGTATCTTTTTCATTAGAGGCAGTGAAAAAACTATCTTTATCAGAGAAAATAATTGGCATTAAGGATAGTTCGGGAGACATGAGTTATCTGAATAATCTGATGGGCAGTGTTGAAAATCCGGATTTTTGTTTTTTTACCGGTCCTGAGATTTTGTTGGCGGAAACTTTATTTATAGGCGGAAATGGGGGTGTCAGCGGAGGGGCCAATCTTTATCCACAGCTTTTTGTCGGTTTATTCGAAGCCTTTCAACAAGGAGATTTGATTAAAGTAATGGAATTTCAGCAAATTGTGAAAGAACTGGACAGAGCGGTATATTTTGACGGATTCATGAAAGGGATAAAAGCAGCGCTCGCTTTGAAAGGCATTTGCCAAAATAAGGCTATTCCGCCTCTTTTTCCAATGGCAAATGAGGGATTAAAAAAGCTGGAATCTTCCATGAAGTATTTAGAGGATAAATATCCATTCTTAAAAAAATAGTTTTATTAAAATATTGATAATGGGCAATTTAGCTTTTTTTGACTACCTTATTCTTGCTTTATACGGCATTATTTTATTGGGTATGGGTTTTTATTTTGCCAGAAAAATGAAAACGGCAGGTCAGTTTATGACGGCAAATGGGAAAATACCTGGTTGGGCAGCAGGTTTGGCGGTGATGAGTGCCTATACCAGTAGTATTTCTTACATCGCCACACCAGGAAAAGCCTTTGACTCAGACTGGCATCCCATTATTTTTGCCCTCTGTATGATACCAATAAGCTGGTTGGCCGTGGTTAAAATTATTCCCTTATACAGAAAATTAAATCTTATCTCAGTTTATACCTTTTTAGAGGAACGTCTTGGTTCCTGGGCCAGATTATATGCCGCATTTTCTTTTTTATTGTTCATGGTGGGTCGCATGGCCGTCATTCTATATTTGGTGGCTTTACTCATACAACCATTCATTGGTGGAAATCTAATATGGATTATTATAGCCATCGGTTTTGTCACTATTCTATACACGCTCATGGGGGGAGTAGAGGCAGTTATCTGGACAGATGTCATGCAATCTATTGTAATGATTGCCGGTATTATTTACACCGTGGTATTTTTAGGAAACATGGTGTTTTTATCTTCTCCGGAACTTTTTTCTCAAGCCTACGATGCGGGTAAATTTTCCTGGGGATTGTCCGATTTTTCATTTGATAAAAGAACGATATGGGTGATGATAATCTATGGTTTAACTGAAAATCTTAGGAATCTTTTGGCAGACCAGAATTATGTTCAAAAATATGCTACTGTTCAGAATACTGAGGAAGCGGCAAAATCTATGAAACTGGCGACCATCATTTATTTGTTTCTTACCGTTTGCTTTCTCTTTATTGGAACAGCTTTGTTTTATTTTTATCAAATACAGGATTCCCTTCCTTCCAACATTACCAAAGGTGATCAGGTTTTCCCTTATTTTATTGCTACACAAATGCCTGTGGGACTCAAAGGGCTCATTCTTGCTGCCATTATTGCCGCAGCAATGAGTACTGTTGATTCTGCATTAAATTGCTCGGCTACTGTTATTTGGATTGATTTCTTAAAAGGAAGATTTGATGAAAATATAAGTGAAAAGAAACAAATGTTCATCCTTCAATCAGCGACCTGGATTTGGGGTATCCTTGGAACTTTATTTGCCATCTTGATGATTCAAGCTAAGAGTGCACTAGATGTTTGGTGGCAATTATCTGGTATTTTTGGAGGAGGCATACTTGGACTGTTTTTACTCGCTTTACTCAAAATAAAATTATCCTATTTCCACGGATTGGTGGCTATTTCTTTAAGTATAATAGTCATTTCATGGAGTACTTTTTCCAGAAATTTACCTGAGTCATTCAGTTGGTTAAATAGTTCGATTGATCCTATTTTATCAGGGGTATTAGGTACTATAATCTTATTATTTTACGGAATAATAATACATGTAGTAAACAGAAAAACATCAGTATAGCAAGGCAACCTATTTTTGCTCCTTACCGTTAAAGGAAATAGATTGAATAGGCTTCAATGATTGATGAAAAATTAGAGAAAGTACTTAATAGTTGCAGGGTTGATAATAGAGCCGCTCAAAAAGAAATTTATGAGTTCTATTATGGTTTTGTTTTTTCTATTGTCAGGCGTTATGTTGGATCTTTTGAGGAATCAAAGGAGGTCACAAATGATGTATTTTTTAAAATTTTCACTAAAATAAATCTTTATCAACAGGGTACTAATTTTAAGGGTTGGATTACTCAACTGGCTAAAAGAGTGGCGATTGATAAGTATAGGGCCGATTTGAATAAAATCAAAACCAGTGAAAAGGATGAAATTCCTGATACGTCAGAACGATTTGATATACAATGGCTTAATAAAATGGATGTCGAGGAGAAGATACTGCTTATTCAAAAACTTTCTCCTGCATATCGCCTCGTTTTCAATCTATATGTGATTGAGCAGTTATCTCATGAGGAAATTGCTCAACTTCTAAATATCTCAACGGGAACCTCTAAATCTAATCTTGCGAAAGCAAGAATTCAACTGAAAACATTAATGATTAAATACCAATATGTATAGAAAAACTGACAATCCTGAAATGCCATGAGCGATAACGAATTCGACCAGATATTTTCCGAAAATTTGAAAAATGCTCGTTCAATTATTGATCCAGAGGAGGGTGACTGGCATGATTTGACTTCTAAATTAGATCGTTATCAATCAAAGAGACGGAATTGGCTGAAATTTCTACCGTGGGTTTTATTACCTTTTATATCGGGTTATGCCGTTTGGAGTGGAATTGCTTTACATAATTTGAAACTGGAAAAATCTTTTGCCAGGAATACTCAATATAATCAATCGATAGTAAGGGATACCATTATCGTCGAGAAAGAAAAATACATCTATGATACGCTCTATAAAGTAGCTTATGTCCATCGGGTATCTAAGGAAATGGCAGTTTCGCCTGTCATGAATCAACCCATTTTAAATGTTCCGGCGGAAGCTTTAGCCCAGCAAGAGGAAATAAAAACGGAGGTGAAAAAGATAGATGAAAGGCAAGAATCCATTTTACCGACAGTGGATACATTGATTGCCAACCTGGTTGAAAAAAAAGAAGAAATAAAAATACCAGATGAAGATAAAAAGGGATCAAAAACCAGCGTAAAAGTTGGCCTTTCAGCGGGTGCATTTATACCCCTTAGTCTAGACGAGATAAAAAATCCAGTAGCATTGCAGTGGTCCACAGAATGGACAATCTCACCGAGAATTAACTTAGTACCTTCTCTTATTTTTACGCAACATCTTTTTGAAACAGAAGACTTGAACAATAGCAAAGTAATACTTTCTTCCAGTATTAATCCGCTGGGGTCATTTTCACTACATGAAATAAAAGGAATTGAGAGAAATATTATTCCATCTTTTTCAACGAACTATTATTTTTTAAATAAGAATAAAATCAGGGTATATTCAGGTATTGGACTGGGGGCTAAAATAACTATGCCTGCTAAAATTACCTATGAATTTATTGAACTTTCTAATAAAAGTAGCTATAAATATAATCAAGCAAGTAACAAGATTTCCACTGAAATTTTGATGATGGGAAATATTGGTGGATCTCTTGAGGTTACTTCAAGATTATCTTTTTTTGCTGAAGCTAAAATGGGTATATCAAAAGGAAATACAGCAAAAATAAACTCATTTTTAGCCACTTTTCTTGGTGT
>JBMLQR010000257.1:0-1221 GCA_049241465.1 Saprospiraceae bacterium
CAGCAACTGGATCAAGTTCACCCCTTACGGTAACAGGCTTGACAAATGGAATATCTTACACCTTCACGGTGGTAGCAACGAATGCGGTGGGTAATTCAGTGGCCTCCTCTGCTTCGACGGCGGTTACACCCGTAGTACCTGTTTGTCCAGCTTCAACAGTTACAGATATTGATAATAATATCTATAATACCGTTGCCATAGGCACCCAATGCTGGACAAAGGAAAACCTGCGAGTTTCTCGCTATAATGATGGTGCGGTTATTCCTGATGAAACAGCTAATACTTCTGGATGGGGTTCTTTAGCAACTGGTGCTCGATCGGTATATGATGCCCCCGGAGTAACCGATTATGTCGGAACTTACGGCTATCTGTATAATTGGTATGCTGTAAATGACCCAAGAAAATTGTGCCCTGCTGGTTGGCATGTTCCCACAGATGCAGAATGGACAAATTTAATTCAATTTATTGACCCAACTGCTAGTGCTGAGGCTTGGGATTCTCAAAGTTCTACAGCAGGGACTGTAATGAAGTCAACTTCAACCCTATGGGATTTTGCTAATACAAATACACCAAGTCCTGGAACTAATACAAGCGGTTTCTCCGCTCTCCCAGGTGGTGTACGCGATAGCAATGGTACTTTCCACCGTATTAGAATCGGCGCTAATTTCTGGAGTACCACTGTGTACGTCAACGACAGCACCTACGCCTGGCAGCGCACCCTGTACAACTCTCATCCCAATGCGTTAAGGTACTATAGCACAAAAACAATTGGTATGTCCATCCGCTGCCTCAAGGATTGACCATTTGTCTATTTGACTATTTGTGGGTTGGCAAATGCGGGCGGCAGAAAGGGGGGGGTTGGGGGGAATTACCCCCAATGGGTCTTTGTTAGTTTTCAAAACTTCAAAAACAAATAAATACCATCCTATTTCAATACCCCTTTCCGAATCAGGATTTTCAGGATTTCGAAGATTACAGAAGTCGTCTTCGGTTTGGGTGTATGGGTGATTCGTAGAGTATTACTTTTTGCAACGTTTTTCGCCGATGTGTAACACTTCGGCGAAAAACGTTGCAAAGAAAGCACCATTTAATAATAATCTTCCCACCCAAATCAACGACGTTATAGTTAATCCTATAAATCCTCGAAATCCTGATTCAAATACCTGGCTACCACGCACATAATTTCCAACCAGAAGTGCGTGTAAGCATAAACTCTCAGGG
>JBMLQR010000258.1:0-3370 GCA_049241465.1 Saprospiraceae bacterium
CTGTGGTTTTAATGTTTTTCATCAAGGTGTAAACAAAGGAATTGTTCTTTCCTCTGAGTGTTATAAGGTAAAAGGAGCTTTACTTGCTCACGAAATAGGACATTTCCTAGGTTTACCCCATACTTTTCAAGGTTGGGAGGGCATTGCCTTCGATTATAGTTTAAAAGCGCCCGAACATTGGGAAAATGTAAAGGTAGAAAGAGCAGATGGAAGCAATTGCCGAAGTGCTGGAGACGGATTTTGCGATACGGCACCAGATTATCTTAATCTTAGATGGTCTTGCAGCGATAGCTCAAAAAGTCCCATTCCTTTAGTAGATCCTATGGGAAAGAGTTTCTTTTCCGACGGTTCTCTTATCATGGGATATGCATTAGATCCATGCCCTAATAGATTCAGCAAAGAGCAAATTATGACCATGAGGGCCTACGCAGATGAATTTTATCCAACATTATTTGAAGGAGATTTACCTATTAAAATCAACCAAACTTTACCCATTGTCATTGCACCGATGGAAAATAGTCAGGTAAATTTATCCAATGGCGTTACTTTTTCCTGGGAAAAAGTCCCAGGAACTTACAAATATATCGTAGAGGTTTCTCCTATGCCCAATATGGCACTAATTACATCTCGTTATGAAATATCACCGGATTCCTTGTCCTTTATGACGAAACAATTGATTACCGGACGGAAGTATTTTTGGCGATTAAGATCATTAAATATTTATTCTTTTTGCTCCACAGTGTCTAAAATTTGCTCATTTAGCACCGTTTTAGCTACACCCAATGTAGATTTATCGGCTAGCGATTATTCGATAATTACAAATAATCCAATATCAATATCAGAGGGATTATCACTGAATGTATCTAAAGAAAAATTCCCTTTACAATTGATACTCCTGAATAATTCAGGACAAACAATATTTCAAAAGAATTACACCCAATATGTTGGTCAAACCAACCTTTCCATTTCAGTATCTGCCTTCCCCCCAGGGCAATACACATTAACTGTGCGAAGTGCACAGAAAACCCAAAGCCACAGTGTCGTTATTATGCCTTGATACCCGGTCCCCAAAGCGGTAATTCATGGGTATGATTTCTGACGCTGTAGGCATTTTGGGTTATTTAAATCTAGCCTTAATAAATGAATCCCATCCTATTTAGACATAGGATGGGATTCAATAATGGGATCTTAAATTGTTAACTTATTATACATTGAAGAAGTTAAATGGATGCAATTAAGACCATCCATTTCTAATTTAAGATAATTTGTTTATAAACTGTCTTATTTTGATCGTCTCCTGTTAAGGTAAATAGGTAGGTACCTTTTGGTTCAGTAGATAAATCAAATCTATAATTACCTGTCCTTACCTCAGAGACCGTTTTGACCAACCTTCCATGAATATCATGTATTTTCAAGAAACCAGTCATCTCTAAAATTGGAAATTGAATAGAAAGATTAATCAAACCATCAGTAGGATTAGGATAAATTTCCCAATGTTCATCAGAAATTTCTAATAAGGACAAATCACTATTTTCCAATGTTACATCGCTTAATCCTTTATCTGGATTAACAAACCCAGCTCTGGCAGCCTGGGTAATTTCCATGGTTTTCACGATACCATCTGCAGTAAAAGTTACCACACCTTTTCTTAAAGCGCCAGTATTTGCAATAAAATTAACTCTGATGGTACCACTATTTTTACCCGAACTAGCTATGGGGATTAGCCAGGATGCATTGGATGAAACCTTCCAGGAAAGATTAGAAGAAATGGTTGCAGTCACTGATCCTCCTGTAGCAGGTAAAGTTGTGGAGGTTGGAGACACTATCATTTGGGCACCAACCGTATTTCTCAAAATAGATAATGTGTTACTTCCAGTATTAGACACTAAAATATCAGTTTTAGCATCCCCATCAATATCGGCTAAAAGTCCGGCATAAGGTTTTGTTCCCACCTTGAAATTTAATCTTTTAAAGAATGAGGCACTTGTAATACTTCCTGGAATCGCCTTATTTTGCCAGACAGTTGCCGTACCGTCCCCAAAATTTGTAACTAAAATATCCAGTTTTCCATTTCCTGTTAAGTCTCCAACACTAATATAATATGGTGTAATACCTGTATTAAAATTAACCCGTGAAGCAAATGAAGTTGAACTCAAAACACCTGAAGTAGATGTATTTCTAAGAATTCCAACGCTATTGTTGCCCTCTGCCAACACGACAACATCTAATTTTGAGTCACCATCCATATCTCCTAATTTCACATAACCTGGTTTATTTCCGGCGTTAAAGTCCAACTTAGTGGAAAATGAAGAAGCAGCTAAAGTACCAGAAACATAATTGTTTTTAAAAATGGAAATTGAATTGGATCCATAATTAGCTACTACAATATCTGATTTTGAATCGCCATCCAAATCAGCTATATCCATTGATATTGGATTTAAACCAGTAATCAATCCAAAACGGGGACTAAAATTATTTGTGGAAATAGCATTAAAGATTCCTTTATTCGTAAAAATGGAAAGGGTACCGTTTCCATGATTTGCAGTTACGATATCAAGCCATCCATTTTTATCGAAATCACCTATTCCAATGCCTATGGGTGTAGCAGGTGTAGCTATTTTCACCGGACTATTAAACGAAATATTTCCTGAGGTAGATATATTCTTAAAAATGGAAAGGGTATTTTCCCCTTGATTGGCAACAATTACATCTTGCTTTCCGTCATGGTCCAAATCTGCTACTGAAATAAAAGTTGCTCCAGTTCCCGAAGTAAAATCTTTTCTCACAAAATTTGCAATATTAATATTCCCAATAACACTTGTATTTCTAAATACTGAAATGGATCCAGCTGTATAATTTGCGACAATCAAATCGGGTATGCCATCTCCATCTAAGTCGGAGACCCTTATATCTTGAGGCCCACCCAACGTTGTTAAATCTACTTTTGGTGCAATCTCTGCGTTTTGAATACTATCTTTTGATGGAGAAAATGAAGAAACAAAAAATTGATTTGATTGAGCACCTTGTTGTATAACGGAATTTAGTATTCTGATATAATCTGTTGTTGCTCCTACTGGAACTCTCGCAGTTATGGAGGTTGTTGTTGCTGCAGAAATAGTCGCCTTTGAAGCACCTATCCAAACTGTATTTTGACTTAATGTTGGATTGAAACCAGTTCCTGAAAGGGTAATGTTTGATCCTGGAATAGCCTTTGTCGGTGAAAATGAAGTAATTGTTGGAGGAACAGTAATAGCGGTTATAAAGGTAAAGCCCGCTCTGTTAACATTGCCATTGGATGTAGTTACGCGAACAGCTCCCGTTGTACCCGCACCAACCACCGCGGTGATACTCGTTGCACTAACCACTGTGA
>JBMLQR010000259.1:0-2829 GCA_049241465.1 Saprospiraceae bacterium
TATGAATGCTTTTTATTTAAAGTTTCATCATTACAATGAACATTATAAAAATTTATACTATCTTAAAATTTTCGCACAAATTCTGATTTCAAAGCCATTGCTCCAAATTCGTCGATTTTACAATCAATATTATGATCACTTTCAAGGTTTAACCTGATATTTTTAACCTTTGTTCCCGCTTTAATAGGTTTTGGAGAACCCTTAACTGGCAAATTTTTAATCACTATTATTGAATCTCCATTTTTAAGTTCGTTCCCGTTCGAATCAACAATTTTAATGATTTTTGCATCAACAAATTCATTAGGATTCCACTCAAATCCACATTCAGGACATGTGTACATTTCATCTCCTGAGGAATAGGCATATTGCGATTCACATTTTGGACAAGCTTTCATTTTGCGATGGTTTAAACATTACATAACGGTGATGTAATACATCATTTCGTTTATAATGACTATTTATAAATCTGTACTAAAAACGTAAATTTAGATATTATTTCCGGATAAAATCTTCTCATAATGATCCTGCAACTGGCTTATCGTTAAAAATATGAATCTGTTCCACCTTGTTTTTAAATACAGCGAAAGAAGCTTAGAAATAGCACAGGTAATGTGGTGGGTATTTTCACAGGTAAAATAAAAAAGGTTCTGCTGCCTACGAAAACCATGTTAGATAATCCTTATTTTTCATACCCCAAAATTTTCCATTTTATTTGATTTACACCAAAGGTAAAAAATAAAAAATCATTCATCCTTTTTTTAACTTACATTTGATGTTAACTAAAAATTAATTATCTTTGATGTGAAAATAACTTTTGCAGATAAAAAATTGGAAAACCTGGCTAATGATGACCGGAAGATGCTTGCAGCATTAGGCAAAATTCGGGCTACCATATTGAGACGGAGGCTAGCCCAATTGGAGAATGCTACTACCCTGGAAGATGTTAGAAACCTGCCTGGAAACTACCATGAACTCAATAACGACCGAAAAGGACAATGGGGATGCGACTTAGACCAACCATACAGGCTGGTTTTCATTCCTCATGAAACCCCTATTCCTTCCAATTCCGATGGACAGTATATTTGGATAGAGATTACTGGCTTAGAAGTCCTGGATATTGTAAACTACCACAAAGAAAAATAAACATGACCAGGCAAAATCAATATTTTCCGCAGACAAGTCCCCACCCCGGCGAAACCTTAGCTGAGAAGCTGGAGGAAATGCAAATGGGGCCAAAAGAGTTTTCTTTGCGCACCGGCAAACCAGAAAAAACTATTATTGCCGTTCTGAAAGGAAAAAGTGCTATTACTCCTGATATGGCAGTGCGTTTTGAAGGTGTTACGAAGATTCCTGCTCACTTTTGGATGAACCACCAAAGAAGCTATGACGAGTTTATTGTCAGAGAGAAACGCAAAGTGACTATTGAGGAAGCAGTGCCGTGGGCGAAACATTTTCCATTGACAGACATGATAAATAAGGGCTGGCTGCCACAAGTCTCATCCATTCAGGAAAAAACTATGGAGTTGCTGGCTTTTTTTGGTTTCTCCAATCACAAAGCCTGGGAAGAATACTACTTCAAGCAGCAACTTAAAGTAGCTTTTCGAATATCCCTCTCACAAATCCAAGAACCTTATGCTATTTCTGCATGGCTTCGTAAAGGTGAATTACAAGCCGCCGAACTGGAAGCAAATGACTATTCAGAAAAGAAGTTTAAAGAAATACTGCCTGGTTTAAAGTATATTTTGGCAAAACATCCCCAAGGATCCTTTAATCAGTTACAGCAAAAATGCCTTGAGGCTGGAGTTAAAGTAGTTCAAACACCCGGTATCAAAAAAGCACCCATCAGCGGTTCCACCCGTTGGTTAAACAATACACCGCTCATTCAGCTTACCGACCACTACCCTCACAACGATAGTTTCTGGTTCACTTTCTTTCACGAAGCAGGGCATATTCTTCTTCATGGCAAAAAAGACATTTTCTTAGAAGAAATTGCGTATTCCGGTAAGGACCCGGAGAAAGAGCGGGAAGCAGATGATTTTGCCAGTAAATGGACGCTGACCAATGAAGGAGTAAGAAAAAAATTGACAGTTGCCCAGCCATCATTATAGGAAGGCTTTTATTTCAAACCCAAACAACGAATATCTTCTTATCCTGCCAATCGATCCATTCCGATGTCCATGTTTTGGTATTGGCATGATCGAAAATGAGCAAGTAACCAACTTTTAGTGCCTGTCTGTTTAAATAATCAGAAAGCTGATTTAATCCTTCCTCATGTGCTGCTTGGCCTCGCCAGATTTTGAGTTCTGCCACATATTTATGATTGAAATAGGTAATTACGACATCCAAACGGCGCTCCTCTGAAATTTGAACTTCTTTAAAATCGTAACCTGACCCATTAATAATTGGTTTTATAAATGCAAGAAAGACCAATCTGCCATTTTTCTCAAGAAAATCTCTGTCTTTTTGAGAATATTGGTCGCGCATAAATGCTTGAAATTTCAATAAAACCAACTCAATATTAAACTCAGAGTTAGGTAAACGGTACCCCTTATTTACATTATAATTTTGTAAAGATATTTTTGAACTGGTTTTCGACATCATATAATCATAAATAACTTCCTCGTAGATTCTGTTATGAACGGTTATTCCTTTTCCATTTTTTAATACCCCATGCATCAAACCCAATTGGATAACAGGGTCGAAAATAGAATATTGTAAAATTTCAACTTCAATTAATTGTCTAAAAACCAAGGCATACAGCTCGGTATTTTCTTCCAGGTTCTTAATCAAACTTTCAAAATTGGTATTACTTTCTTTTGCTATTTTTAC
>JBMLQR010000259.1:2929-5903 GCA_049241465.1 Saprospiraceae bacterium
CGCTATTTCTTGTGTATCCATTTCAACCCCTTTATCCGCTGCATATTCGTCGAGCATTGACCTGATTTCCTCAGGTTGAAGATTCATATCCACGGTAAAAGCAGATGCAATATTCCACGGTGAATTGTACTTACTTTCCTTTTCGGCTAAAACGACAGAATGAAAAGTTTTAAAATCTTCTCTTGACAAAAATTTATTTCGTAGCATGGCAAGAAAGCTAACAAACAACTGATTATTGCTACTTTTATCTACTTCATCAATGAGTAGAACTATTTTTTTATCTGCTTTAATGACTAATTTCGTTATTAAGCTGGAAAGCGATTTTAAACTATTAACTGCATTTTTCGATTCATATAACCAGGATGCTAAAGTGGGTATTTTATATTCTGCATAGGTTGCCAGAATATCAACGAATCCTTCAGAAAATACCGCTTCTTCCTTAAATATATCATCGCCAATACCTTCAAAACTGATATTGAAAACCATATATTCTTCCGATGTACTTAAACTTTCAGACAAATTATAAAGCATAGTAGTTTTACCATACTGCCTGGGACGGTTTATAATGAAGTATTCTCCCTCAACCACCATGTTATATGTCTTTCCCAGTTTCTTAGAAACATCAGCTACATAATGTTTATTGGGAATACATAAACCGGTCACATTGAATTTTTTCTTCATTAGGTAGCTTATTTGATAAAAAGCTAAAGATACATTTAAAAAAATAAGGTTTCAGGAGTTGTTAGGGTTAAGTGAGACTATTGTCCCATCCTTACCATATTACAACACTCGTCTATATTTTAATATATTTCAAGAGGGTCCTTGAACCTTTTTTGTTAATTTGAATATAATAAAAGCCCTGAGGTAATTTTTCATTTTCTATTAGCAGTAAGTGTTGACCTTCAGAAAAAAGTTGAGAAGTTAATTCTTTAATCAAAACGCCATTTGTGCTAAAAATTCTTACTGAAACAAACTGGTTATCGGGCACATAAAAGGACAAAGTGCTTTCTCCAGAACTGGGATTTGGGTAAAGAAAATCTTTTTCTGCCAATGGAATTGTTTTATCCTCTGTCGAAGTAAAAATTGGTACACTTGAACGCAATAGGACAAATCGGTTTGGAGATTCCGTCATTGCATAAATTTTACCGTCAGGCGCTTGCCGTATATCACGGAAACGCGCATACCCATTCATACTTCTTGTTGAAGACACTCTTTTATTATCTTTCATCTTCAGCCAATGAATATGAGTGCCGGCCAATGCTCCAATTAAAATATCAGCTTCATTGTTAGGTTGTCCTTTCTTGATAAATGCCATTCCACTTGGAGCTATAGATGGAACCCAATAGGTAAGGGGAAGTTCCATACCCGCAAGGGTGGTATCAGGTGTTATTGGCGTTCCATCGTAATTGATGCCAAAGGTAACTGCAGGCCAGCCATAATTGGTGTTTGGTTTAATCAAATTCAGTTCGTCTCCACCTCTGGGGCCATGTTCGTGAGCATATATTTCACCTGTTCCCGGGTGCATGGCCATACCTTGGATATTTCGATTCCCCCAGCAATAAATTTCAGGTTTTGTATTTGGAACGCCTACTAATGGATTACTCGCCGGAACCGTTCCATCATCATTGAATCGCAATATTTTACCCAGATGGTTGTTTTTGTTTTGCGCATTTTCCTGTGCTCCACGGTCGCCTACCGACATGTAGAGCAGGTTATTTCTATCGAAAACGATCCGACTACCAAAATGAGTCCCTGAGTTACGAATCGGTAATGCTCTGAACAATTCTGTGAAATTTTGAAGTTGGTTACCCACAAGCTTTCCTCTTCCTAATGCCGTTGTTTGCCCACCACTCGCCACAACTGCATACGTAAGATAAACTAAATTATTAGTGCTAAACCCTGGATGCAAAGCAATGTCCAGTAACCCCCCTTGTCCATTTTGTGAAACGGCGGGCACACCACTTATCTCATTCATCGTCCCGGTAGAAATAGTATAACGATAAATTTTTCCTTGTTTTTCTGTAAACAGTACTTCATTGTTATTGATAAATGTAAAGGCCCAGGGAGCGGCCATATTATTAATCAATACTTTTTCTTCAAACAATTCCGGGGTTTGGGAAAATCCAGTTTTTGCCATGAATACAAAGGTGGCCAACATAAGTATCATACCCCATTTAATGTTGCCTTTTAATTCAGAAAAGAAGTTTGATTTTTTCATTTTTTCCATTTTGGGAACTTTTCTACCTCTCAGGTTTTGAGTAATCTGGATTTTTAATAAGGAAATTCCTAAATAAGAAACACAAATGTTTAACTTCTGTTTATAAACTTTAAGGTTATATTGGTCGACAAATCTTGTAAATCCTGATTCAAATTAAAAAAAATATATTGTGTATATGATTATATTTGTATTATTTATTTTATTATAAATTTGATTATGGCCATCGCAATAAAATCTATACCTGTTTTAAAAGATGAAGCTGCCCGTGCTTTTACTTCTGCAGTTACGGAAAATACTTCAAAAAAATCTTCTGTAGATTTTTCAAAACAAGTGTCTGTTGCAACTAAAATTTTAGCTAAAGCAAAAATTTAGTTCTATTTTGGGATTTCTTCTTAACAAGTGTACCCTTAAAATATATGACAGTGAGGTCATTAATTCATGTCAACCTTTTGACTGTGGCAACTCCGATTTAAATGATTTTTTCTGCAATGATGCCCTTAACTACTACGCTGAATTATTGGGCAAAACTTATTGTTTTACATTGGATGAAAATCCAGAAATTATAATATGTGCTTTTACTATTTCTAATGATAGTATAAAAACATTTAATTTACCTAATGCACGAAAGAAAAAAGTAAACAAAGACATTCCCAGGCAAAAGCAAATGAAATCCTATCCAGCAGTTTTAATTGGGAGGTTAGGCGTACACAAAAATTATAGATTGGTAAACGACGAAACTGATAGAACGGGAAAGCA
>JBMLQR010000260.1:0-11319 GCA_049241465.1 Saprospiraceae bacterium
GCAGAGCAAAATACCTTCAATATTTCTTATAAAGGTAAAAGAGTCTTTTTTAAAACAGGGTATAAATTGGGTATGGATGACCCCCATAGAACAGGGTGGTCTCAGTTGACGAAAAGTGCCAATGGCGTTCTAATAAATGGAAACGGACAAGTGATTAGTACAGAGGGAATATCTTCCTTTAAAAGATTAGTACAAGGATCGACGTTAGCTTATGTGAAAAGTGATGCATCATTAGCTTATAAAAGTTCCGAAACGAAAGAAAATTTTGGTGTTAAAAAATTTGTTAGACATTACCTTTTGTTGCCACCTAGAATCATTATCATTTTCGACGAATTAGAAAGTGATAAACCTGCTGAATGGCAATGGTTGTTGCACGCCGAAAATAATCTAACCATCGATTCGGTTACTCATCAATTATTTTCCTCTGATTCATGCACTGTTAAGTTTTTCTCGACGTCTCCCTCTTCAATGTCTGTAAAAGATTCATTCGATATACCTCTGGTTAATTTTAGATTTATCGATGAAGATGGCGAAGGATTTACAGCCTTTGATACAGATCAAAAGCATTTTACCCTTAAAACGGATTCACCAAATAGCAAACAGCGTTTTTTAAGTGTTTTTTCTTTTGGAAATGATAAGGTTGAAGAAACCAAAAATACTGAAAGTAAAAAAGCCGTTCGAAATATACACCTTGGAGATTGGGAAATTAATATGGTGACTGACACTGAAAAGGAACCATTATTTGAATTGTTTAATAGTAAAACTGGTACTTATTTCAATATGTTTGGGAATAAAACCGAATGGTCAGCCAAATGGACTCAGAATCTGATAGAGGGAAATAGTTATTTAATGGAAAAAGATCAGTTTAATAATTTTAAACACCTTACCAATGGAGATTTCAATAAGGAATAGTGTACTTATAGGCCTGGTTTTATGCCTGATTTCCATGTCATCTGTTAGATATGAAAGTCTTAAAGCCTATAATTTCTTATTTGCCATAGCCGATGATCAGTCTTTTCCTCACGCAGGTATTTATAAGTTAGGTACATTTAAAACGCCTACTTTTGATAGTCTGACAAAAAGAGGGGTGCATTTTACCCAGGCATTTGCCGCGGCGCCTCAATGCAGCCCTTCCCGTGCCGCAATACTTACAGGGAAAAATATTTGGCAATTAGAGGAAGCGGGGACACACGGTAGTTATTTTCCTTCGAAATTTGAGGTTTTTACAGAAATTTTAAGGAAAAAAGGGTATCATACGGGCTATACCGGAAAGGCATGGGATCCTGGAAATTGGGAAGATGCAGGTTGGAAAACTAATCCAGTAGGGGAAGAATACAATGCCCAAAAATTGAAAGTACGCGTAAGTAAAGATATTAGCGACATTGATTATGTTGGTAATCTAGCACTTTTCTTAAACAAAAAACCAAAGGATACGCCTTTTTTCTTTTGGTTTGGCGCGCATGAACCTCATAGAACATATACCTTTGGTTCAGGTTCGAGGCAACCTGGTGAAAAAGTTATACTTCCTGAATTTTTGCCGAAAACAGACACTATTGAGCAAGATTTTTTGGATTATGCTTTTGAGATAAATTATTTTGACCAGCAACTAGGAAAAATGATTCAATTATTAGCCGAAAAGGGTGAATTGGAGAATACCTATCTTATTGTAACCGCTGATAATGGCATGGCTTTCCCCAACGCGAAGGCATCTTTACACGAATTTGGTATTCATGTTCCTTTGGTTATTGCCGGGCCCGAAATAGATCAGCCAGGAAGAGCTAACCATTCTTTAGTTAGTTTGATTGATCTGGCAGGTACCATACTTTCTTTAGCTAATGCAAAGGAATTGCCTGAAACATCAGGTAAAAATCTGGTGCCCATTTTAAAATCTGGAAGTAAATCATTTAAGCAACCCGTATTTGCCGGGAGGGAAAGACATACTCACGCCCGGCCTGACAATGTGGGTTATCCGTCCAGAGCGATTAGAACCAATCAATTTTTATATATTAGAAACTTCAAGCCAGACCGTTGGCCAGCGGGAAATCCTGCTCCTTATCCTGATCCAAAGGGTATTTTGGGATATGAGGATATTGATGATTCTCCTACAAAAAGGCAAATGATGCAAAGTCCGGAAAATTGGTCAGTAGCATTTCAAGCGGGGTTTGGGAAAAAAATGTCAGAGGAATTATATGATATTCAACTGGATCCATTTTGTTTAATTGATTTATCTGCCAATGAAACCTACCGTGAAAAGAAGGAAAAACTTAAAAAACAACTGATAGACGTATTAATTGACCAAAGAGATCCAAGAGTGTTGGGTACAGGCGACCAATTTGATTCTTATCCTCGGTTTGGAAAAATGCGTCCATTTCCCGGTTTTAATACCCAGGGTCAATATAATCCTACTTTTATTCAACAGCAAAAACAAAAAGAATAATTCTATATGAATAAGCTCCTATTAATCATTAAGAGAGAATATATTTCTCGTGTGACCAGTAAAAGTTTTATACTTACCACTTTACTTACCCCTCTTGCTATTGTCCTTTTTACAGCAGTAGTCACTCTTATTTTTTCGTATGAAACTGATGAAATTCAAAATATCGCCGTAATAGACGAGGCTAAAATTTTGGACGGAAGTATCAGGGATGAAGAAAATCTATTTTTTCATTTTGAAAAAAAATCTTTGGAAGAGGTTTTATCAGGCATTGAAAAAAGTTCCTATTCAGGTGTTTTATACGTGCCAGCGATAAAAGAAGTAATGGAAAAGCAATATACCGTTTTCTATTATGCCGCCAAGCAACCCGGTCTGTCTATTCAATTTAAAATTAAGGATAGAGTGGAAGATGCCCTTCGCGATTTCAAAATAGTGCAATTAAAGTTGGATAAAGAGCAAATAGCTGCTCTGGACACTAAAATTATTTTGGAACCGGAACCTATTTCTAAAGATGAAGTGGATTCCTCCAGATTAACGAGTGCCATTGCCGCAGTTATAGGTATGTCGATGGGCTTTATTATGTATATGACCGTCTTTATTTATGGTATGATGGTCATGCGTTCAGTGATGGAAGAGAAGATGAATAGAATTGTGGAGGTAATGATTTCATCGGTAAAACCTTTTCAATTAATGTTGGGAAAAATTATTGGTGTTGGTGGCGTAGGTTTAACGCAAGTATTGGTATGGGTAATTTTAGTCCCTGTGTTATTGCTTATCACTAGACTGATTATGGGTATAGATTTATCAACAAATATGTCTATGGCACAAGGCGCTACGCCAGATTTCAATCCCGACGATATGCAAGCTATGGTAGCGCTGGCTATGAAAGAGTTTAATCAAATTAACTGGTGGCTCATCGTACCTTTGTTTATGTTATTCTTTTTAGGTGGATATTTCTTATATTCTTCTCTTTTTGCGGCTGTAGGTTCTGCAATAGGCGATGATATGGGAGAAAGCAGTTCTTTGACCCTACCCATAACCATTCCCGTTATTTTAGCCCTATACATAATGATGCAAAGCGTGGAATCACCTGATTCAAGTCTTGCCAGGTGGTCATCTATGTTTCCCTTATTTTCACCCATTGTTATGCCTGCCCGACTGGCGTTTAACCCGCCATGGTGGGAGGTTGCCCTTTCATTAACTCTATTAATAGGTACGGCTATGTTCTTTGTATGGATTTCGGGACGAATTTACAGGGTAGGTATCTTATTGTACGGAAAAAAAGCTGGAATGAAAGAGTTGGTTAAATGGGTTTTTATGAAATAACTTTTCCTTCCTTGTATAGGGGAAGAATAATAGAAAAGGTAGTGCCTTTATTTTCTTCCCCATATTTTACAAATATTTTTCCTTCGTGATAATCTTCAATAATCCTTTTCGCTAAAGAAAGGCCTAAACCCCAGCCTCTCTTTTTTGTGGTGAAACCGGGTTGAAAAACTGTTTTATGGTTAGAGGGAGGTATTCCCTTTCCATTATCAGAAATATCAATATGTACCTGATTCGAGTCTAAGCTTATATGTGCAGAAATCACGCCTTTTCCGTCCATAGCATCTAAGGCGTTTCTCAGTAAGTTTTCAATGACCCAATCGAAAAGGTGTGCATTTAAGCCAACCAGAATAGGTTTGTATTCTGCGACGGAGGGAAAATTAAAAGAGACCTTACGAGGGGCTCTTCTCTGCATATAATTTCGGCAATCATCTAATTGAGCATAAATATTTACAGGTAATAATTGAGGAGCAGAGCCAATTTTTGAAAAGCGGTCCGCTACCAGTTCAAGCCTGTTTACGTCCTTTTCGAGTTCTTTAATAATATCTGTAATTTCGGTGTCCGGGAGCTCTTTAGATTTTAATATGTCAATCCATGCAATGAGCCCAGAAATAGGTGTACCTAGCTGGTGGGCCGTTTCTTTAGCCATACCTACCCAAACTCTATTTTGTTCTTCTCTGCGGGCAGAACTAAATCCGATGTAGCCAAAAAAGATAAAAGCAGCGATAAGACCAAGCTGCATTAAAGGAAAGAACCTGAGTTGGCGTAAAGTAACTGATTCTTCGTAATACAACTTGTTTCCGTAGCTTTCAATGGGCTTAACTCCCTGGCGTTTCAAGCGTGCCAGTTCTTTTTCAATGGTTTTTGGATTGGTAGATGAGTAGTTTCTTGAGTCAAGGATTACACCGGAGGGATCTACCAAGATAACTGGAATGGTTTGGTTGTTTTTTATAATGTCAAATGGAATGGTTAGGTCTTGGCAAGAACTACAAGCCTCATTTACCGGATTATTCAATTCTGCGTATGCTTTAGCCCAGAGATCTGCTTTTTGCATTTCTTCCTCCGCCAATCGCTTACTTAAATATTGCGCATAAAATTGAGAAATAAGGATTAGCACTACCCCGACGGCTGCTAAATATTTCTTCCAATGTGATTTTCGCTTATAAATATCCATTAAGTTATTAAGGGTTTCGAGAGGTATGATTTAACTGATAGGAAGCAACTCTGGAGATAGTGTTTTCCTGAACATTGCTATAAAAAAGATTGAAATCAGCAATATGATAGTTCTTATTTCTATATAGAAAACTCCACGGAAATTTAGGATGACTTACCTCTAAATAGGCACCCTTAATTGTGGCGTCACAAATGGCTGGTAAAACTTTATCGAAATTGAGAAGTACCGCTCCTTTGTTTAATTCCTTTGGTGCTACTTCTTTCGAGCGACTCCACGACAAAGGATTAACCACTACGATATCTTCATCTCCGGATTTTGATGTAGGTGCACTTTTTTCCTCCCAAGTTCTCCAACTGACAAAACAACCGGTTTGATTGGCATTTTCACAAGGAACAATCTGTTGAAAAGCATTTTGTTTGATGGGCATACCTATTAAGTACGCTGCAACTAATTTTTGCGCTAATGGTTTACCATCAAAAAATTCTTTCATAAGGCGCTCAGCATGATTGGTTCCCTGACTGTGGGAGGCTATTATAATAGGCTTGTCATTATTATAATGTTGAAGGTAATACATAAATGCCTGACGAATATCTTGGTAAGCTAATTCAAAAGCAGCTTTTGCCTTTTCTTTTTCATTGGAAAAATAAGCACTTAAATGCGCTTGTCTATAAAAAGGGGCATAAACATTTCCCGCTTTATTAAATATGGAGGCCTGAAACTTTAGGGTAGAGTTTTCAGTTTTAAGACGTAATTTTTCATCTGCAAGATTACCATTCCAATAGGTTACTTTTTTATTGTCGGTGTAGGTCGTGGGATGCAGAAAGAAGACATCTACCTTTGAAAGCGATTCGTTTGGGATAGATCCATTAACCGACAATCCTTTTGGTGTTTCATCAGTTAAATCAACTTTTTCAGGCAAAGCACCCCACGATGACGCCTGGCTATAATCGGGCGAACCTCCTGTCTTCGTGTCTATTAGTACTTTGGAAGATTGACAAGATGTTATCAAAACAGTTAAAATTAGACATTGTATTATCTTAATCATAGTTCCCTTTTTTAATATAACCTTCATCCATGTTAATTTATTGGTGCAAAGGGTAACAATTTTACATAAAAATTAATAGTTAATTAGCTATTATTTTTGACAACAAAGGCTTACTTTAGATTTTTTCAATTTCACAAACAAGCAAATTTTTGAAATCACTATGAAATATCTACTGTTAATTTGTTTTTCTTTTTATTCTTTGCAGATTTTTTGCCAGTCTCCAACGGAAGAGATCTTAGTGAGAAAGGCCATTGTTGAGATGTTTGATGGGATGTTTAATGCAGACAGCGCAAGGGTTCATCAGGTTTTTCATCCTGAAATGAGATTAATGACCATCGCGGCAGATAAATCAGGTGTGCCCGTTGTTCAATCAACCAATATTGAAAATTTTTTAAAAAGTGTCGGCACGCCTAGAAAGGAAGGTCCATTAGACGAACGTATCTGGTCCTACAAAATACAAATCGACGGGAGGTTGGCTTCCGTTTGGACACCCTATTCATTTTATGTAGGAAATCAATTCAGTCATTGTGGTACCAATACCTTTCAATTGGTAAAAATGAGTGGAGGTTGGAAAATATTACAAATTACAGATACTCGTCAAAAAGATAATTGTCGATTGGGTGTACCTGTAAAACCAGAAGTATTGACTCAATATTTAGATGAGATGGTAACTAAATGGCATAAAGCAGCATCAACGGCTGATGAGGAGACCTTTTTTGGCATGATGACGCCCGATGCCATCTATATAGGCACTGATACGACAGAGCGCTGGGTGAGGGATACCTTTAAACGCTGGTCTGCCTTTGCTTTTGAAAGAGACGTTGCCTGGGATTTTTCTGCCACTCAACGAAATATTACTGTTTCTAAAGATGGGAACACGGCGTGGTGGGACGAACTACTTGTAACTTGGATGGGGCCATGTAGAGCAACAGGCGTGCTGATAGATACCCCTGCCGGGTGGAAAATAAACCATTATCAGCTTTCTGTAACGGTTCCAAATGATTTGATAAAACCTTTTATTGAATTAACCAAACCAAAATAACTGACATTTTAAATCTTAAAACCTTATTTGTTATGAATTATCTTCTTTCAAGAAAAACTATTTTATTAGGATTTGTTTTTCTTACATTTTCTTCTATTCATTTTGCTAGTGCACAGTCAAAGAATGCAAATGACGCGATGCTCAATAAACTCACACCTGCGGAAATTAAAAAAGGCTGGAAATTATTGTTCGATGGTTCCACGCTTACCGGATGGAAAACATACAACCGAACGGATATGGCCACTAGCTGGGGCGTGAAGGATGGAGCTATTTTTCTTGATGCAAAAAAGGGTAGAAGTGACATTGCTAAAGGTGATTTAGTAACTTTGGAAGACTATGATGACTTTGAATTTACAGCTGAATGGAAAATTTCAGATTGTGGCAATAGTGGTATCATGTACCGTATTGTAGAGGATCCGAAATATAAACAACCTTATTTAACAGGTCCTGAAATGCAGGTACTTGACAATAAATGCCACCCGGATGCGAAAATTATTACGCACCGTTCAGGTGATTTTTATGACGTGATGGCTAGTAAAACGGAAAATGTGAAACCTGCAGGTGAGTGGAATTCAGTTAGAATTATTATGAAAGGGTATAAATTGGAACAATGGCAAAATGGCGTAAGACAGATTAAATTGACTCTGGGTTCAGATGAAATAAATGCTATTGTGGAAAAAAGTAAATGGAAAAACCAGAAAGATTGGGGAAAGGCTCTTATTGGTAAAATTGGCCTTCAAGATCATGGAGATGCCGTTTGGTTTCGAAATATTAAAATTCGCAGTTTGTAATTTTTTATTCTTTAAAATAATTTGCGTATGCGCAGAAAAATAAGAATGGGCATGGTCGGCGGTGGTCGAGGTGCTTTTATAGGCGGTGTTCATAGAATGGCGGCTGCCTTAGATGGTCATATTGACTTAGTTTGTGGTGCTTTTAGTAGTGATTCAGAAAAATCTCGACTTTCAGGTCAGGATCTTTATTTGCCTGAGGATAGGGTTTATGATTCCTATAGTCAAATGATTTTAACTGAAAAAGAACTTCCCCTGGGTGTTCGTATGGACTTCGTTTCTATTGTTACTCCAAATCACATGCATTTTGGTCCAGCAAAAATGGCACTTGAAAATGGTTTTCATGTGGTTTGTGATAAACCTTTGTGTTTGACTAAAAAGGAGGCTGAAGAATTGGTCGATTTAGTTAATAAAACAGGGCTCATTTTTGCACTGACCCACAATTATACAGGTTACCCGATGGTGAAACAGGCTAAAGCTATGGTTCGCAAAGGAGAATTGGGACACATTCGTAAAGTGGTAGTGGAATATCCTCAAGGTTGGTTATCTACCCTGCTTGAAGCGGATGCAAATGCAAAACAGGCCATTTGGCGCACTGACCCAAATCAGTCGGGGGCGGCGGGTTCGATGGGCGATATTGGTACCCATGCAGAAAATTTGGCAGAGTATATCACTGGTTTGAAAATCAGCGAAATGTGCGCTGATCTTAGCATTTTTGTTCCAGGAAGAAAATTAGATGATGATGGAAATGTCCTTCTTCGCTTTGAAAATGGTGCTAAAGGGGTTCTTCATGCCAGCCAAATTTGTAATGGTGAAGAGAATAATCTAAATATCAGAGTGTATGGTGAAAAGGGTGGAATTTCCTGGCGACAAATGGAACCCAATACCCTTACAGTTATCTATCAAGATAAGCCATCAACTATTTACAGAACCGGATGGGCAGGTTTAGAACGAGAAGCTATGGCACATACCCGCATTCCAGCAGGGCATCCTGAAGGTTATCTTGAGGCTTTTGCCAATATTTACAGAAATTTTGCTTTTTGTATTCAGGCCAGGTTGTCCGGCGAAGAAGTTGATCCACTTTATACTGATTTTCCTTCCATTGAGGACGGTTTGAGAGGTATGAATTTTGTTGAAAAGGTGGTCGCTTCTAAAGGTGAATGGATTAAAATGTAAGCTAAATTACAAATTATGAAACATTTATTGTTTTTCGTTACATTGGGTCTTGTCGCTCTCTCTTGCAATAAGACCGACAAAAAGCCTTTACCTTTGATGAAAGTAAATTATCCGGAAACAAAAACTATCGATCATACAGATAATTATTTTGATAGCATTGTGCCAGACCCCTATCGTTGGTTAGAAGATGATCGTTCGACGGAAACAGGGGAGTGGGTGAAAAGTCAAAATGAGGTGTCCTTCGATTATCTTAATAAAATACCTTTCCGTGGAGCTATCAGAGAAAGGCTTGCCAAATTATGGGATTATGAAAAATATTCTGCTCCTTTTAAAGAAGGAGACTATACCTATTTTTATAAAAATGATGGACTGCAAAATCAGTATGTCCTGTACAGGCAAAAAGGGGAAAATACGCCTGAGGTTTTCTTAAATCCAAATGATTTTTCAACAGATGGTACAACTTCTCTTGCAGGTATCGATTTTTCATTGGACGGATCCCGTGCTGCTTATCAAATCTCGGAAGGCGGTTCCGATTGGAGAAAGGTTATTGTGTTGGATGCTATATCGAAAAACATGCTGGAAGATACCTTACTGGATGTGAAATTCTCTGGCCTGGCCTGGAAGGGTTCAGAGGGCTTTTACTACAGTTCTTATGATAAACCAAAGGAGGGAAGCGCTCTTTCAGGAAAAACGCAATATCATAAATTGTTTTACCATAAGTTAGGTACACCTCAATCAGTTGATGCGCTGGTTTTTGGTGGGGAAAAAACGCCAAGGAGATATATCGGTGCGTTTGTTACTGAAGATCAACAGTATTTAGTCATTACTGCGGCGGTTTCCACCTCCGGTAATGAGTTGTATATTAAAAGTTTAAAGAATAGTAATACGCCTATTGTTAATGTTATTGACAATTTTGATAAGGAACATCAGGTAGTTCATTCGGAAGGGGATTGGTTATTTATTTATACGACTTTGAATGCACCAAACGGACGCTTAGTCAAAGTAAAGGCATCTAATCCCGCGCCCGAAAATTGGACAGACGTCATTTCTGAACGAAAGGAACCTTTAAGTATCTCCACCGGAGGTGGCTATTTCTTCGCTTCATATCTTAAAGATGCTCTCTCTTTAGTTGAACAAGTTGATTTAAATGGTAAGGTAGTGCGTACTATTTCTTTACCAGGCAAGGGCACAGCGTCAGGATTTTCAGGAAAATGGAAAGATCCTGTGCTTTACTTTACCTTTACTTCCTATACCCAACCAGCTACTATTTATTCTTTAGACGTTACATCGGGAAAGTCATCCATTTATAAAGAAAGTAAGGTCGATTTCAATCCTGCCGATTTTGAATCAAAACAGGTTTTTTATCAATCAAAGGATGGTACTAAAGTACCGCTAATCATCACCTATAAAAAGGGATTAGTTTTAAATGGAAAAAATCCTACTTTACTTTATGGATACGGTGGATTTAATATAAGTTTAACACCTGGATTTAGTACTTCTAATATAGTTTGGATGGAAAATGGTGGTGTTTATGCGGTAGCAAATCTGCGGGGCGGAGGTGAATATGGTGAAGATTGGCATGTACAGGGTACAAAGCTCAAAAAACAGAATGTTTTTGATGATTTTATTGCCGCTGCTGAATATTTAATAAAGGAAAAATACACGGCGAATGAATACCTGGCTATCAGTGGGGGGTCGAACGGTGGATTGTTAGTAGGAGCCGCCATGACACAACGACCTGATTTATTTAAGGTTGCTCTCCCAGCAGTGGGTGTTTTAGATATGTTGCGCTACCATCAGTTTACAGCGGGTGCAGGATGGGCTTTTGATTATGGAACGGCACAGGATAGCCCTGAGATGTTTAACTATTTGAAAGGTTATTCTCCTTACCATAATTTGAGGGAGGGCGTAACTTATCCTGCTACATTAGTTACAACGGCAGACCATGACGATCGGGTTGTCCCTGCGCACTCATTTAAATTTGCCGCTCGATTACAAAAGGCACACAAAGGTGATTCACCCGTTTTAATACGCATTGAGACAAATGCTGGTCATGGTGCTGGAAAACCTACGGCAAAAATAATTGACGAACAAGCTGATAAATGGGCATTTACCTTTTACAATATGAATGTGCCAGTAAAATACTTGAAGAAATAAAAAATGCAAATATTGAAGGTGGGTGCAATAATACATCCACCTTCTACCTTTAGGGTAGGATTATTAAACATTCAATCCTGTTAGTTCCAGGATAAGAGAGGATGCCATACCATTTAGTTTCATTTTTTGAGCAATCTCCAATTTGGCTTTTTCTAATCCTACTTCGATTCCTTTCTCCAT
>JBMLQR010000260.1:11419-17714 GCA_049241465.1 Saprospiraceae bacterium
CATTCCTTTCTCCATTCCTTTCTCCATTCCTTTCTCCATTCCTTTCTCCATTCCTCGTTCAATTTTTAGTCGTTCATCTGTTTCTCTCATGCCAGAATAATCGTATGCCAGAAGTTCTGCTTTGGTCCAGGTTTGGATATTTGCTGACTCAAATGCAGTTTGTAACCCTTTATCATCCATATTGTCAGGTATAATATTCAAATGTTCAGCTTCTTTTATAAAGTAAACCCATTTTTCCAAAACTGTATTTAAGTCTTTTAATTCCAACTTAAATTTAGGCAGTTCGATAAAATTGAATTCCATATCCATTAATAGCCTTTCTCCAGTCTCGACATTCAAAATTTGATGTCTATGGATATATTCGTCATTATTTGACATGCTAAACTGAAGAATTCCAATAAAAATAGTAGGCCGGAGCTTATCATAAAACACCCCACGGTCTATTTGAGAGACATATCCAAGGGAAGTATAATAAAGTACACGTTTGCTGAATCCGTTTATATCTGCCACTTGCATTTCTACCAAAAATGATCTCCCACTTTCATCTGTCGCTTTTACGTCAAGAATAGTAGATTTTCCATCTCTGAATTTAGGTAATTGGTAGGTATTTGGAAAATACAAATCCGTAATTTTGTGTTCTCCCTCAAGACAGAGTACCGCATTTAAAAAGGAAATGAGTACCACTTTCTTATTTTCGTCCCCAAAAATTATTCTAAAAGCAATATCATCCGTTACATTGGCAAATTTCATGGTTCTATTTTTTTCAAAGGTATACATTAAAAGTCACCATTATATTGGAAGAAACCAAAACCAGGAAAGTGGCGTTTTTATGTCAAAATTAATTTTAGGTTTTTTGTCCTTAAAATTGAGTTTGATTATGTATGAAAATTGAGTATATTTTCTAGCAATCCTCCTGTTTTACTCTATTTTATACCAATTCGCCAGGGTTTCCACAACAAATCAATGATTGAAACGGTGTGCCTTCCCCAATTTTCTTTTTGTCGGGGTATTAATAAGCCAAAGTGAAAAAGGTCAATGGCATGAAACTGGGTATTTTTTTCGTAAATATTGTCCCAGGTTTGTGCCATATCCTCAGACCAGTAGATATCAGAAAGTACTATAATTCCTTCAGGGGAAAGATAGTTGGAACATACATTTAGATAATGAACTAAAGATTTACCTCTGTGATTTCCATCAATAAAAAGTAAATCTATAGGTGGACATTCAGGTAAAAAAGAAGGTAGTATTTCGTCAAAAGAACCAACTTGTTGGTGAACACGGTCAGTTAAGCCTAATAATTCAAAGGTTTCTGTAGCTATCGCTGCTGTTTCCGGACATCCTTCTATAGTAAATAATCGGGCATTTTTATTTTGGGAAATAAGGTAAGCACCTGAAAGTCCAAAATGTGTGCCTAATTCTAATATGGTTTTAGTGCCAGATTGATTGGCAAGTAATGCTAACCAAATTCCTTCTTTAGATGAAACAGGACTATTGGCAGCCATTTTATTAATATATAAGGTGCTCCCTCTCTGAAAATTTGATCCAGCGCCAAATTCTGTCTTCGTCAGCTTTCTTTTGTCTTTTAATAAGGATTTTCTTCTGTTTTCAATAGCAGACAGTTTTGGTTTCTTACCATAAAAAAGAGGTAAAAGATATTTTGCCAATAGGGGGGAGTGCAAATCATAAATGGTGACCGCACGCTGATAGAATTTTAGAAAACAACTGATTTTTTTAAATAAAAACATAAAAGTAAACTTACCTAATTAAGGCGACAGTTCCACTCTTTGTTTCGATAAATGTTTTCCCATTTCTCCGATAACCTTCAATGGTTGCCATCCATACAAATATTCCTGGATCTAAATCAATACCCAAATGTTGACCGTTCCAGCCCTCTTGGAAATTGTTAGTTTTGAAAACTATATTCCCCCATCTGTCTGCAATTTTTAAATCAAAGGATAGGATATCATCGCCATAAAGAAAAAATAAATCATTTATACCATCCTTATTAGGGCTGAAAGCGGTAGGTGCATAGATTTTTGTGGGACATTTACGTTCTAAAACAATGGTATCAACGCCAAAACATCCCCATTCATCCCAAACACCTACGGTATAAGTATCTTCCTCCTGAACTTGAAAATAAGGTAATGAACTATTATCCTGCCACAAATATTTTGAAAAAAATCCTGCTTGAAGTTTTAAATTAAAAGTAGGTTCATCGGGACATATTAATGCATCAGCTCCCAGATTGGGTTTTGGATTAGCTTTTACAGTTGCCTTGGTTACGCCGGGAAGAGTAGGGCAACCATCTAAGATACCAACAACGGAATAATTTCCCGAAAAAGTAGGGGTTGCCTTTAGAAGGGAAGGATTTTTATCGGTGCTGAAAAAATTATTCGGACCAGTCCATTGATAATTTTCCGATTTTTTATCGTCCACTATGAGTGACAGCGTTTCATTTTCACAAATCAATATCGAACCTGGAACAGATAGTGTACCAGGAATGGTAATATTTATATTACCTCTTATGGTATCCAGTTTCTTTAAACATTGATCGTTAATAGCTAACAGAACAGGTTGAGGTCCTATGGAATTGAAGGAACGTTTGACGATGTTCATTCTGGTACTGTCAGCATTTCCAAAATGCCAGAAAAGGGAAAATCGGGGTAGAGATAATCCTACATCAAATAAAATGGAGTCATTAAGACATCCACCCTCGGGCAATGGACTGGCATTGATAGGTTTGAAACTTGCTCCACCATTATAAGCATACGATTCGGCATTTCCATATCCATAAGCTGTTACGGACATTCCACAACCGTTAGAAATAAGGGTGTGAGAACCGGCATTCACCTTTATCCTTGCAAAAGAATATTTTGAATTTCCAGAAACAGTGCCTATAACTCCTGGAATATTGCCCAAGGGTGTACCATCGAGCGTAACCTTTGCAATGTCAGTAGAAAGAGATACTACATTGAGATAATTCTCAGTAATCTGTTGGAAATTAGAATTGTAAAGGGTAACTGTATCCCTTATTTGTTCAATACTATTTAATAAAACCATGGAGGGATCTCCGAGACGGCTAGGATTTCCGCCACACTGGCCTCCCACATTATATTGAGCTACAGCAATGGGTTTATCAGAAGAAATATAGGTGGATTCCCCTTTTTGATATTCAATAAATTGTCCTTTATTTAATTTATAAGTATCCTTTATGCTACCTTGGATATTTACGGTCGTTTCATCTTCCGACGCTAATATTCTGAAAACATCGAGGGTTACCTGAGCACTTAAAACGGAAATAAATTCTTTGCCCCAGGTTGAGATTGGATACATTTGTTCCAATAAATTATCTTTGGCATCACATATCATGGGTGTCCAGGAATTTCCTGCAAATAAAGCAAAAGGTTTATTTCCCAAAACACGAGTTCCTGTAATATCACTGCTACCTAAGGATGTTTGAACCTGATAGGTCTGCCCAGGAGATAAGGTAATCTTAATGGATTCACCTTTTTTTCTACCTCCCTTAGTTTGGTCACTTAAAATAATTTCAATCTCCGTATCATCCTTTACAGCAACAATCAGAAGTTCACTTGGGTAAACATTATTACCTTGCTGAAAAGCTTTATATGCAATGGCATAATAATCATTACCTAAAGCATCATCAGGTAGAACGACGGACGCTTCAGATCGGTTATTATAATATTGATGCATATAAACACTAATACTCTTTTCGCTAATTATCGAAATTCCGTTGAAAGACACGATTTCAGAGCCTACGGTTTCAGCTGTTTTAGGTAAGGTTATAAGGGTAACTTGATTAGCAATAACCGAAAAAGATTGTTTCCAGCCTAAAAGGGGCATTTCAACAGTGCCGGAGGTATTATATTTGGAGGTAATCATAACCACCATATTATTTCTACCAATATCAATATGTTCTAAGAATGCAAGGTGAAACCTGGTTCCTTCATTTGATTGTGTAAGGGCAATACTGCTTATTGCCATCATGAATAGAAATAGGTAATTAATTTTCAATACTTTTGTTTATGATGTTAGATATCCCAAAGTAGCAAAAGTTTAAAGAATTATTTAAAAAAATTTATATTTCATCATACTTTTTAATAATTATGCGTTATTTCTACTAAACTATTATCTTGTTAAACTTTTTAAATATAAAATAAGTAAAATATGCCAGCACGTTTTTTTCTAATTATTTTAGGTCTTGGTTTTACATTCCTCACAGCACAGGAACAAGCACCCAAAAATTGGTTTAATCTTGACCCTAAACAAGATGGTTTTCCAGGAATAAGTACTGAGTCCCTTTATAGCAGATTGCGCAGCATGGCTGGTAAAAAGGGCGAAACTGTAGTAGTTGCCGTCATTGATTCTGGCGTGGATTATGAACACGAAGATTTAAAATCAGTTATGTGGATTAATTCTGGTGAATTAGCGGGCGATGGTATTGATAATGACAAAAATGGATACATTGACGATATCCATGGTTGGAATTTTATCGGAAATGCTAAAGGTGAAAATGTATATCATGACAATTTGGAAATTACCAGGCTTTACGCTTCGTATAAAAAAGAGTTTGACAAAGTGGATCCAAATTCTTTATCTGCAAGAGATAAAAAAAGATTTACAGAGTTTAAGGAAATAGAGGAAAAGGTTCTAGGTGAAAGGAAATCTTTAGGTGAAACCTGGCCTACCTATAAGGCTTTAAAGGAATCGGTGGCAAAATTGACAAAACAATTAGGAAAAGAAGCGGGTATTACTCTGGAAGATTTGGATAAAGTGCAACCTGGTCCTGATCAAATGCTAGCAAGACTTGTACAAATATTAAAAGCTCAAATGGGTCAAGGTGCTTCATTTGAAGGGTTTATTGATCAATTAAATGAAGCCTATAATTATTTTGACGGTAGGTATAACTATAATTATAATCCAGATTATGATCCGCGAATTTTGGTAGGTGATAATTATGCTGATGTAACCGAAAAATACTACGGAAATAACGATGTTAGAGGTCCTGATGCTAATCATGGAACGCATGTCGCCGGTATTATCGGTGCTGTAAGAGGAAATAATATAGGTATTGACGGCGTAGCAGATAATGTTCGTATCATGTCAGTAAGAACAGTTCCTGATGGAGATGAAAGAGACAAGGACGTGGCTAATGCTATCAGATATGCTGTGGATAATGGGGCAAAGGTTATTAATATGAGTTTTGGTAAAGGATATTCTCCTAATAAAAAAACAGTAGATGAAGCCATTAAATATGCTGTAAAAAAAGATGTTTTATTAGTGCATGCTGCGGGAAATGACGGAAGTGAAAACGATGGGAAAAATAATTTCCCCAATGATGAATTTAGTAAGAAAGGATTATTCGGCCCTAAATTTGCCCCAAATTGGCTGGAAGTAGGTGCTTTAAATTGGGAGGGTGATGAAAATCTGGCTGCTGATTTTTCTAATTATAGTGGCAAAAGAGTCGATTTATTTTCTCCAGGTGTAGATATTTATTCAACCGTAGTAGGTTCCAAATACGATAGCTATCCAGGTACTAGTATGGCAGCTCCTATGGTTGCAGGTGCTGCAGCGCTTTTACGTTCTTATTTTCCTGACTTGACCGTGCTCCAGATTAAATCTATATTGATGGAGTCAGCCATTAAACAAAATCAAAAAGTTGTAAAGCCTGGTACCGACGATGAAAAAATTCCGTTCTCTTCCCTTTCTGTTTCCGGAGGTATTTTAAATATTGAGAAGGCTTTCGAAATGGCTTTAGTAACACCAGGAAAGAAAACAACTTCAAAAAGATCTATTTCCATAAAAGATCTACCAGCAAAAAAAGTGGTGGTTCCTTAATCTTTAATTATATTAATTTAAATTATAAATGGTAATGGTCGTCCTGATAAGGATGGCCATTACTATTTATAAATATTCAAAAGTTTAAATTATTTCACCATTTTTGTCAATGGTGAATTTCCAATCTTTCATAATGCATTCATTTGATACATTAATTGTTTTACAGTCTTGTTTTATTCCGATAACCTGAAATGTATCTTCCTCTTTTGTAGCGTATATTTTAAATCCATATTCATTCAAATATTCCCCGTAGGTATTTGCCCAGATTATTCTTCCTTCTGCATCTACTTTTAGGTTCCAAATATCGTAATTACCTTTCGCCAAAGAGTTTTACCCGATTGATTTTTTTAAATAATTTCAATATCACATTCCTGTGATGTTCCACAATGAATAGTATTAATTGAAAAAGATGAAGAATCTTTCAATGGTAATGATGAAG
>JBMLQR010000261.1:0-1716 GCA_049241465.1 Saprospiraceae bacterium
GTAGCAGTTTGCTGTAAAAATGATTTTTGATTGCGTTCCACTATTTTAAATTCGAGCCAGGCCTCCCCCGGCAGAATCATTTCCGCATAAAGAAGTAATCTTTTCCTTGATTTATCGGCGGCTAAAACCCTCCAAAAATCGAGTGAATCACCATTATGAATAATACTTGGATGCGTTCTGCCTCTTCTCAACCCTACACCGCCCCATAATTTATCAATAAAACCACGAAACTTCCAAAGCCAGTTTCCATAATACCAACCTCTTTCACCCCCAATAGACCAAATATTTGTTAACACGATATCTTCTAAACCCGTAATTTCCTTTTCTTTAAAATCGGTATTACAACCAAATTGGGGAACATTGGCATGATCGAGCAAATTATTATCCATACCACTACTTGCCAAAGCGTCTTTCCAACTGGACACCACACTGTTTTGCTCAATTCTCTCAAAAGCGAGTTCTACGGCCTGTTTATAGGTCATAGGAGTGATGCCTAATAATTTTTGCAACCTGTTATCTCTGGCAATCACCTCAATCTTCATACTACTTACCAGATTAACGGCCAAAGGATAAGAAGTGGAGGTAACAAAATATAGCCAATAAGACGAAATTTTGGGGCTCATCACCGGAAGAGTATAAATATACCTTTTCAATCCCCTGCAAGCAGCAAACTGCAATAACATTTCTTTATAGGTAAGGATATCGGGACCGCCGATATCAAAAACTTCATTAAAGGTTTCCTTTTTCATCATTACACCCAGAAGAAATCGCATAACATCACGAACACCAATAGGTTGGCATTTAGTCATTAACCATTTAGGCGTGACCATTATGGGTAATTTTTCTACAAGATCTCTTATTATTTCAAAGGATGCACTGCCAGAACCGACAATGATACCCGCTCTGATGACCGTGAGCGGAATATGCCCTGCAGAGAGAATAGATTCGACATTTTTACGAGATTTTAAATGGTCAGACAATTCGTCCTCATTGGCAATACCCCCTAAATAAACTATTTGTTTCAACTGAGAGGTTTCCACCAACTTCATAAATTGAACCGCAGTCTTTTCTTCCAGCAAATCGAATCCCTTCGTTGTCGTTTGCATGGAGTGTATCAAATAAAAGGCAACATCAATATCATTATATGGAAGATGAGGCAGAGAATCATTTAAAAAATCTATTTCCAGGAAAGTTATCGACGGATGATTGAATGGTTTTTCATCGGGAATACGATGTTTATCTCTTACACAACAGATTACTTCATGACCTTCCTCAAGAAGAAGTGGTAATAATCTTTTTCCGATATAACCTGTCGTTCCCGTCAATAAAATTTTCATTACACGATATTTGTAAGGGAACAAAAAATCAGGCTAAGGGTTTAAACGGATCCAAATCCACCACCGCCCGGCGTTTCAATATGAAAAACCGTTCCCTTTTCTATTTTTTTATTGAAGATACCGGGCATATCCTCCTTCATTCCATTAGGCAAAATAAAATATTGTTCTCCACACTGACCATTTTCACCCCCCATACAACCATAAGGAGAAACTTTCCTGTGTTGGCTAATGAAGGTAACGGAAAGAGGGGCTAAAAACTGAATTTCCCTGACGATTCCATCGCCCCCACGTGATTTTCCAGCACCACCTGAACCCTTTCTGATTTCAAATTTATTTATCCGCACAGGATATCGACTTTCCATTTCTTCCAAATCAGTTA
>JBMLQR010000261.1:1816-4453 GCA_049241465.1 Saprospiraceae bacterium
TGCTTCATTTTCAGAAAATAGCGGGTGTAACAAGCTATTTTCAGGTAATATTATCTTAATTCCCCGCAGAAATCCTTCATTTAATGGTAAATCGCCTGGGCACAACAATCTGAGAACGTAAAGCACAGCGCTGTAAACGATGGAAATATTAGCATTTAAATTATTAGGATGCGGACCGTCTGTTCCGGTAAAATCGAAATTGAAATAATCTTTTTCCTTTGATATTTTGACTTTTATACTTAGGCCATCATCCAGATATTCCTGAGCAAACAGAGGTTTCTGAATGACTTTATCTAAAATGGGAGAAATTTGTTGGTGAGCAAAATCCTGCACTTTTTCCATATAACTGTGCACCATTTTTAAACCATATTGGTTTACCAGGGTCACAAGAGCCTGAGCACCATACTGTAAGGAGGCAATTCCGGCGTGAATATCTGCGAGGTTTTCAGATAAACTTCGGGTAGGATAGGTCGCGTTATCGAGTTTTCCTATTAATTCCTCCCAATACCAGACGCCATTTTTTGCCAGGTAAAAAGGAGCAATAACGACCCCCTCTTCCACAAGGAAACGGGCATCGGGCGGCATTGAACCAGGAGTTTTTCCCCCAATTTCAGCATGATGAGCTCTATTTATAACGTATCCAATGCGTTCTCCACGATCTGTAAAAACCCCTTGAATGAGGGTAATATCAGGCAAATGGGAACCTCCAAAAGCAGGATGATTGGTAATAATCACATCTCCAGGTTCCAATGGCATTCGTTCGGAAACAAGTCGGGTGCATATTCCTAAGGAACCAAGATGGACAGGAATATGAGGGGCATTGACCAATAAAAAGCCATTGGGGTCAACCAAAGCACAACTAAAATCTAATCTTTCCTTCACATTTACCGAAAAAGCGGTCCGTTGTAGTTGAACGCCCATTTCTTCGGCAATGCTTTTAAATCGATTGGTAAAAAGGGTTAATGCTACCGACGCCATGGTCTGTTGATCGGGCAGATAAACTTCCTTTGTTTTTTTTAAAACAGCCAAGCCCATTTTATCTATACAACATTGCCAGTATTCTGGAATAAATGCTGAAGAAGTAGGTGTCAATAAAATAGCCGGGCCATCGATAGTTGCTCCCGGGTAAAGTTCATCACGTAAAAAAACAGGATAATTGTCGTCTGAAAAAATAGCTTTTGAAAAATGATTTTCATTTGGGAAATAAAGATTTTGATTTCCATTCACTTCAGGTTCAGCCTCATCTAAGGTAGATAATCTCACCATTATCCTGACTAATTCGATGGGTCTGTCGGCGGGGAAATACCCAAAAATATGGTTATACTCCTTTTTGAAAGCAGCTGACAAATCATTAAATTGAGAAGATTGGATCTCTAAAGCACTCTCTTGCCCTGAAAATCTAAGAAAATAAGAAATTTTCGGGGGTCCGATGTCTTCTGATACCACTCCGGCCCGATGGAGATTCATTGTACAATCGGCCAATAACTCTTTCACTACCGATAAAGCATGATTTTCAGCAGACAGCAGAGGCAATCTTATTTCCCTTTCCGAAAACCTTTCTATACTGGCTTTTCCGATGCCAAATGCGCTCAAAATGCCTGCATCGTAGGGTATCAATACGGTATTTATGCCCAATAAGTCAGCTATAGCACAGGCATGTAAACCACCGGCACCACCGAAGGAAAGTAAGGGATAATCCTTAGGATTAAAGCCCTTGGATAAGGAAATAGACCGAATGGCATCGGCCATTTTTTCATTTCCAATTCTTTCCAAACCCTTTAAAACATCAACCGGATGGTGTTTAATTCCATAAAATAAATCCAGATCCTGCACAAGCTGAAGGAATTTTTCCTTTGCCTTATCCGGAAAAATGGGAATGGAGAAACAGAAAGGATCCATTTTTCCCAATAAAATATTCACATCACTTAGCGTCAGGGGACCTCCTGCACCATAACAAGCAGGGCCAGGAGAAGCGCCGGCACTTTTGGGACCTACCTGAAGTCTTCCATTTTCAAAAAAACAAATGGATCCACCTCCAGCAGCGACTGTTTCAATGGCCAGAACGGGACTTTGAAGTTCGAGTTCATCCAAAGTAGTGCTATACCGATAATCATATTGCCCGTCAAATCGGGCAGTATCTGTACTCGTTCCGCCCATATCCAACGTCAATGTTTTATTGAAACCTGAGCGTTTAGCCAAGGTCGAAGCGCCAACAATACCGCCGGCAGGGCCACTCAATAAACTATCCTTTGGATGAAAAAGGGCAAGAGGAACCAATGCTCCATCACTCGTCATTATTTGTAAAGTACTCTCATTGCTTCCAAGAAGCAAAGTACTTTCTATACCTTTTAGATAAGACATCAATAAGGGTTTCAAATAGGCATCAATCAGGGCTGTATGCATCCTTGGCAACCATTTTAAGGCTGAACTCAAGGCTGAGGAACGCGAAACATGAAGAAAACCTGCATCCAATAATGCTTTTTCCATTTTTTCTTCGTGGCGCGTCATTTTATAGGCGTGGAGGAAAGAAATAGCCACGGAGGTATGTTTCGAACCTTTCAGAAGGTCCAGAACTTCATGTATTTCCTCCTTCGACAGCGCAGTAATAACCTGACCATCAGCAGATAGTCTTTCATC
>JBMLQR010000261.1:4553-8894 GCA_049241465.1 Saprospiraceae bacterium
CAGTCTGTAAATGTTCCTCCGGTATCAATCCAAATTTTCCAATGATTCATTTTACGCTAAAAACTGATTAAATGGCTAAAAAACAAATCTAAAAAGAACCTGCGTATTCTTTCCTTTTATTTAGGTTGTATATTTACGCAAAAAAGGAAGATGTCTGCATCTGCTCATGAAATGGTACCGGATAATGTATTGCCCTGGTGGGAAAGTGCCTGTCAATATGACCAGAATGAGGATATTTATCATGCGGTGAAATTATTCCGACGCATAATTAAAGAAAATCCTGCATGGATACCTCCTTACCTACGACTAATTAATATTTATCTTCGAAGGTCTGAATGGAAACAAGTGTATGCATTTAGTAAAAGAGTGCTATCCTTAGATGCTTCCTTAAAAGATATATGGTGGTACTTAGGTATTTCTGCTGAAAAAACAGGGAAATCAATTATAGCCAAAAGAGTTTGGACAAAATTTGGATTACTGGAAAAGACGAAGGAGCTCATTTGCCTCAGAATAAAATATGATAGCAGAGCTGAATTGATCTGGGCGTTAACTTGTGGCCCAGCGAAGGCACAAATAATAAATATTCCCTACCCAACCAGTAGATTATTTCATCAGGATATTGTATATTACCATAGAATTTCAACAGATTATCAAGTAGTGGGAAAAATGAAACACCCCATTTATAGTATTCTTTCTAAACAAAAATCTTCCTATTTCAACACGTACTCATGTATGTTGAGGGAAACGGAAGAAAAAGATCTTAAAAAATTGGAGCACTTGTGTCATCAGGTGGGTTTAGGCTTTGAAATTTGGTCTAACAGTACACGTGCGATGGAATTAAAAGAAGAAAATCCTACAAAGGAATTTTATTTTATTGAAAATAATTTAAATGAAGGTGAATTTTTAATTAGTATTGCGGCAAGAAGAGAGGACCAGGTAAGGGAGATATTACAAACATGGGAAATTATCACCCTTAAAAATTTTACAGATTTCAAGACCCATGAAAATATAGGAAACATTATTTGGTAATAAATGAAAATGAAACAAATTGTCATCGTAGGAGCCGGCGTTTCTGGTTTAGTAGCCGCTATTAATTGCGAAGCAGCAGGTTATAGCCCTATTTTAATCGATGCTGATAAGAAAATTGGTGGAAGAACCCAGTCCAACGAATATGAAAACTTTATTTTAGACAAGGGATTTCAAGTATTATTAACCGAATATGAATGTGTAAAAAAATATCTCGACTTAAAATCTTTACATTTAAAATACTTCCGTCCGGGTGCTTTTGTGTTCAGCAAAAAGAAAGATTATGAAATTTCTGATCCTTTTAGAGAATGGTGGAAACTCCCAGAAATGATTTTTTCCGGCATCGGCACGGTGAAAGATAAATGGCTTATTTTTAGATTGTCCCAACATTTAAAAAACAAAAAAGAGGAAACTATTTTTAATGGAAGTAAGCAAACAACCTTACAGTTTTTAATAGAATATGGCTTTAGTGAACGAATCATTAATTTATTCTTCAGGCCCTTTTTCTCCGGTATTTTCTTAGAGGATCGCTTGGAGACACCTGCCACGATGTTCAAATTTGTCTTCGGAAAATTTAGCAAAGGGTCTGCTGCCATTCCAGAAAATGGTATCCAGGAAATTCCGAATCAATTATTTAAAAAACTTAAAAATACGACCCTTCTATTAAGTAAGAAAGTGACCCACATTAGTGAGAATGAATTGACTATCGAAAATGGTGAGGTTATAGCTTTCGATAAACTTATTTTAGCTACCGATCATAGATTAATTTTAGGAAACATTACAGAGGAGATAAAATATAATCACAGTATTCAATATTATTTCAAAACGGACAGACCTCTTTTGGGCAAAAAAATTGGGCTCATAGCTGATAACGAAGCAGGAATGCTGGGTATTGCTGCTATTGGAGAACTTAAAGGAGTTAAACATCCGGAAAATGGGTACTTGTTATCGATTACTTTAAAAGCGGAAACCATTAACGATCAGGTAGCAGCCTATAAAATGATTGATGACGTGAGGAAGTATTTTAGAGTTCCTGAATTACCCTTAACCTTTCTTGGTTTAAATTACATTAGGAGAGCTCTACCTGTTTGTGCAGATCTCTACTATAACAGACCATTGTCTGACTTTGTATATAACGATCATATATTTCTTGCTGGAGATTACCTGCTGAATCCTTCCCTGGATGCGGCCATGCGCAGTGGTGAAATGGCTATTATGGCTTTATTATCCCAAAAAAGTTAGTTTTACTATTATAAATTGCCTTAAATACTGAACATTACTTATTTTTATCTCTTTAATTATCTAAAAGGAAAATTTAGTTAATTTCCGTTTTATCATTTATAAACTAATACGTATGAAATTTATGCGATTTACACTCACAGGATTTATGCTACTTTTTACCATGGCATTGACTGCCCAGACCATGGTAAAGGGAGTAGTCACTTCTGCTGACGACGGGGAGCCACTTATCGGTGTTACCGTTTTAGTAAAAGGGACAAGTTCTGGAACAGCTACCGATCTGGATGGCAAATTCGAATTAATGGCCAACACGTCTAAAGATGTGTTAACATTCAGTTACACTGGTTTCACAGCGAAGGATGTGACACTGAATGGTCAGACCATGTTGGAAGTTACCCTCGAAGTTTCAGCCGCTCTACTCGACGAGGTCATCGTAACCGCTTTCGGTGAGTCTACCAGGGAGAAGTTCACAGGTTCCGCGGCTACCGTTGGCGCTGAGCAAATAGCGCGTCGTCCCATTACGAACATCAGTCAGGCCATCGCTGGTTCAGGACCTGGTATTCAGGCAACGATCGGTGGTGGTCAACCTGGTTCCACTCCTGCCATTAGAATCAGAGGCTTCGGATCTATTTCTGGATCCAATTCACCATTGTATGTTGTGGATGGCATTCCTTATGATGCCAGTATCGCTAACCTTAATCCCGATGATATTGAGAATATCACCGTCCTAAAAGATGCAGCTTCTACCTCACTATATGGTTCCAGAGCTGCCAATGGGGTGATTATGGTTACCACTAAGAAAGGAGCAAAGGGAAGTGGAAAGGTCAATATAAAATACACAAGAGGTACCTCTCAGCGTGGATTACCAGAATATGACCGGCTCGACGCTGCTCAGTACTATCCAATCATGTGGGAGTCATACAGAAATAGCTTAATGTCAAGAACAGCTAATCCTCTTTCCCTTGCTGCTGCCAGTGCCGATGCATCAAGAAATATTGTAAGCTTATTGGGATACAATGCTTACAATGTTCCCGCAGGCGAATTAGTAAGTACCGATGGAAAGCTAAATCCTGCAGCTCAATTAGTATTTAAGCCAGAAGATTTAAACTGGGAAACTCCATTAATCAGACAAGGTGTTCGTAACGAATTAAATGCAAACTTTAGTGGTGGTGATAATAATTCAAATTATTTCGCCTCTTTTGGCTACCTGGAAGATAAAGGCTTCTTGATTCGTTCCGATTACAAGCGTTATAACGCGCGTTTACAGTATAATAACAAAGTTAAGTCCTGGTTGTCAACCGGCTTAAATATGGCCTATACCAATACTTTCTCCAATCAGGCAGATGCAGACGGAAACTCCTCTTTTGTTAATCCATTTTTCTTCTCAAGAGGAATGGGACCTATTTATCCAGTGTATGCTTACGATCCTAAAAATCCTGGTCAATATTTATTGAACGGAAATGGCGAACGTCAGTATGATTTTGGAAATATGAATGCACTTGGATTGCCTAACCGCCCTCAATATGGTGGAAGACATGCTGTTGCAGAAACAGAACTGAATGAAAATTTCTTCCGTAGAAATTTATTTAGTGGTCGTACCTATGCTGAAGTATCTTTCTTGAAAGATTTCAAATTTAAAGTAAATGTTGGTGCCGATTATACTAACATTAATAATAATACTTATGGAAATCCAATTATTGGTGATGGTGCTCCTGCAGGTAGAGCTACGGTTGAAATAACGAATCAATTAACTTTGAATATCAATCAACAGTTAACTTACAAGAAACAAATTGGTGCTCATAATATCGATTTCCTTTTGGGTCATGAAAATTATGATTATCGCGATAATTATCTTACTGGTTCCCGTTCACAACAGATACTTGACGGAAATATTGAGTTAGTTAATTTTACTACTACGACAAATCTTAATTCCGGTGCCGATTTTGCTCGTCAGGAAGGATATTTCTCCCGTTTGAATTATGACTACAACAACAAGTATTTCCTTACCTTTTCAGCAAGAAGAGATGGAAGTAGCCGTTTTTATCAAGACGTTCGTTGGGGTAATTTCTTTGGTGC
>JBMLQR010000262.1:0-11529 GCA_049241465.1 Saprospiraceae bacterium
TTTTCATCTCTGGCATAAATGGCTGGTTTTTGACGTTCCTCCTCGTTTAAATTTTCATAAGAGACGGAGGCGCTATAAGCTGCATAAAATTGAAGATGTATTTTTCCTTTTTTATAACCAAATGTACTCAATCCAAAAGCAGGTGCTGCATGTCGGGAATTAGTTGTGGCGCCATTGTTCAGTTCTTCTTTACCAATCTGGACATTATATCGGCTGGAGAGATAAAAACCCAATGGTAAATCGATTTCGAAACCGGCATGAAAACCATAAATTTCTGCAAAAGCGGCATTCTGTATGCTGTAGGCTTTACTCATTTTGCCATTATACAGGATGCTATCTTTTCCTTCCACTTTAGTTGCCCTACGAACCATCGCATTTTGGAGATAAGTATAATATCCAGTAAGATCTATTTTTAGTGAATTTCCAATTAATTTTGATAGGTTAATTTCACCATTATAGGCTATTTCAGCCGTTAAATCAATATTGGGAACAACCACTTCACCCGATACAAAATCAAATAATTTACCCATATCATCAACATTGGGTGCCCGAAAACCTGTTGCTGCATTGAGGCTTATTTTGGTTTTATCATCAGGTGAAATGACAAGTCCTGCATTACCACTAAAGGCTCCGTTCTGGATATTCGTTGTTTTAAATGCAAAAGGGAAAAAGACCAGATTCCTCGAAAAATCAGCCTCCATGTTAAATAAATTATATCGAATACCCAGTTGTGCGGTATATTTTTTTGAAACAGGATATTGGTAGTTTCCAAAAATGGCGTAGCTATTCCACCGTGCCTGAGGATACCGGTCGGCGACTAAAATAGGTGCTTCTGTTTGTATGTTTTTAGCCGTTGCCTGAGAACTGACTTTGTTCCCAACAGATTCCAAACCATAATAAAGAATGCCTTTTTTTAACGTTTTTTTCAAATCGATATTGATAGAAAGGGCATTTACCTTTTCAACTTGCGTCCTTAATCTATATCTGTTGCTTCCCGAAAAATTTCTGTCTATTCTGCTTTCTTCAAAATATTGATGGGCCATTCGAAATGTTAAAGCGTCATACAAGAGATTATCCCCAAAATGCTGAACTGAAAAATGATTCATTTGCCAAATCTGTGGTCCATAATTCCAAACAGCTGAAACAGGTATTCCGGCAGTATTCACCTCTATCAGCCTGTCATAACGTGGATAGGAAGTGGTAGCAGAACGATGAAATCCATATTGAATTTCCCATCTTTCTGAAGGCTTATACAAAAATTTTTGCATTACATTTTGTTGATCATAGCCGGAAGGAACTTGTATTCGTGGATTAGCATTTTTAATAATTTTATCCATATTTTCGACCTGATCTACATAGAATGGCCTCAGATAACTATCTGGTCCATATTTACCCATTTTTAAATCTCCAAATTGGTTAAAACTATAACTGGTAACGGAAGCAAGTTGCTTTGTCCCAATATGAAGTGTTCCATGCGTGGTTTCTTCTTTATTTGCGGAGGAATATCTCGAACTTATATTGGCATGGATATCCCATTTTTTGTCAACAGATAATCGCGGTTTAATGGTCTGAAAATTCATTACACCTCCAATGGCATCACTGCCATAAATTACTGATCCGGGTCCAAATATAACCTCCGTATTCTCAATAGTAAATGGATCCAGTGAAATAACATTTTGAAGATTACCTGCTCTGAAAATGGATGTATTCATTCTGACTCCATCTATAACATAAAGCAATCTGTTTGTTGAAAATCCTCTAATCATAGGGCTTCCACCACCTTGCTGACTCTTTTGAATGGAAACTTCTCCCGATATTCCCAATAAATCAGCCGCCGTTTGAGGTTGTAATAATTGAACGTCACTTGTTGAAATGGTACGTATTTTTGACGGAATACCTTTTGATGATTCCTGCCATCTGGAGGCTGAAATCACCATTTCATCCAAAGTTATACCTGCTTCTTCCAGGTATATAATGAATTTTTTTTCCTTTATAGATGAATAACTTACTATAACGGGCTTATATCCAAGGTAACGGATATCAATTTTTTCAGCAGACATAAATGGGGAGAGATCTACCTGTCCATTTTTGTTGGTTATTCCCTGAATATTTGGATTTTCACTGTGGAGAAGAACCGATTCCAACGGTATTTTTCCCTCTTTACTTAATATGGTGGCAGTTTGACCATGTCCGATATGGATGAGGCCAAAAACCAAAAACCATGATAAGATTATCCTCATGGAAATGATTTAAACGTTACTAAAATGATAAATGGTACAAGTGGTTTAATAACGTAATTGGGGAGGCGGACTAAGAGATTGTACTAATAAGAGGCCAGTAAATATGCTACTTGTAATAGGTTTATTATGCCCATTCTCCGGGGTTTCTCCCCCGCTAAACGGACTAAATATAAAATAAATTGATTTATAATAATCTGAAAATGTGAAGGGAATATGTTTTTTGGGGTTCGAAGTATCTATCCCGGCATGTAGCAGTTTTTGCTTATTTTTCTTAGTCGCCGTTTCAGCTTTATCCCACCAACAAAGGTATTGTAATGAATCCCCAACATCGGTAACTTCCACAACATCATACATTTGGCCATTGTATTCAAATTCTTTATCATGTTCCCACTTTAATAACTTAGGAATTTCTTTTTTTGAAAAAGTTAACTTAACCAGTTCATTTTCAGGTATTCCTTCTTCTAGTTTACGTTGTACGGCTTCTTGAATAACCTTTTGTTGAAGAGATAAATACAAATAGGTGCCATAAAATGGGGCAATGAAAAGTACCATGAAAAAAAAGGGAACTGTTTTTTTCACCTTTATTTACCTCGTTTATAATCGATGTAGGAATAAATAATAGGAATTAATGTGATGATCAGAAGCGTCACAATGAAAATAGGAAGAAATACTTTCTCATCACTTATAAGAATAGAGCCTAATAGCAGGGCTAAACCTCCAATAATCCAAACTTTTGATCCTAATTTATGGGTATTATACCAAACGCGTTCATCCTCTAAGGTCCATGGTGTTCGGATGCCTATATAATAATTGGGTTTCATATCCTTAAAATAATTACCCAACACGGCAAATAAACCGCCAATAAATCCAAAAATTATGGATGTGTTTGAAATTTTTCCTGCCAAACTGGTGTATAAAATATAAGTGGTAAGGATGGAGAAGAAAACAGCCATCATAAATCTTATGGCATAATATTTATTATCCTCCAAGGAAAGGTTGTGTTTAGGATCAATTTGCGGAAGGACCAACATTAAAAAATAAATGCCTATGCCCAAACTGCCTGGCAAAAAAATAAGGAATTGTTTGGATGACCAACCATCGGCCTCACCAGCCAAATTAAAATGGGTGGGTACAATATCGGGTAATTGGTTCCAGATTTTAAACAAGTAAACATAAGGTATGATTAAAAACAACCACAATATCAGTTCGCGATATACTTTTTTTGACATAACTATGTTGTTTTGATTATTTCCACAATCAAATATAATGGTTTAAAGGGTTTACAATGGTTATATTTGTAAAAAAAGTTGATATGAGGATTTTTATCATTTTTACCCTATTATACATAAATCAAACATTTGCTTACCTAAATGCTCAAGGTATTGACCCCTGGGTGATAGCAGCAGAAAATTGGGATAAGGAAAAATATGCCGGCGTGACGGTCGCCAATGGTATGATTGGCATTGTTTCTTCCCAAGAACCTTTTAAGGTGAAAGATGTCGTTTTATCAGGTGCTTATGATTTATATGGCAGGGGCAGGGTTAGTAATTTCCTAAGAAGTTTTAATCTTTTGAATATGCAGGTGGGCATAGACGGGGAACAGATTAACAAGGGGAATATTCAACATTTAAAGCAAACACTGGACATGAAAAATGGTCGCTTTAGTGTTCAACTTGATTTTGGAGACAAAGCCTTTATTACCTATTCTTATTACGCTTTGAGACAATTACCTTTTTGTGTCCTCATGGATGTGTCAATTACGGCTAAAAAGGATATAACCATAGGTGCGTCGAGTGTAATGGAGGCTCCGGATGCACTGAAGGAAGTCCAAAATTATTATAATGAAATAGATAGACCTCATGTGGTCATCAGTTTGCTTACTTCTTTAGCAAAAAGTCCAACGGGAAAGTTAGAAATGGCTGCTTCCACTTCATTTCTTTTTTCAGAACATCATGGAAATGAGCCCAGAGTGATTCATGAAATGTGGGATAATAATATGCATCTCATGAAATTTTCAAAAAAATTAAAAGCGGGGGAAACGTATTCTTTTGCGATTACCGGGAGTTCCATCACCTCAGCTCATCATGATGACCCGCTGAATGAAGCGGAAAGATTAACCATTTTTTCTAAACTGGAAGGGAAAGACAGGTTGATAAATAATCATAAAGCCGCCTGGCAGGAATTGTGGAAAAGTGATATTCAGATTGTTGGCGATGAACAGGCTCAGCAAGATGTTCATAGTATGCTCTATCATTTGTATTCCTTTGTGAGGGAAGGTTCAAATATGAGTATTTCTCCGATGGGGCTCTCTGGATTGGGTTATAACGGCCATATTTTTTGGGATTCTGAATTATGGATGTACCCTGCTCTATTAGTTATGCAACCCAAAATGGCAAAATCTATGATTCAATACAGGTTTGACCGTCTGGAAGCCGCACGACGCAATGCTTTTAATCATGGTTATAAGGGAGCTATGTTTCCCTGGGAAAGCGCTGGGACTGGGGTAGAAGAAACGCCTGTTTGGGCGTTAAGTGGCCCTTTTGAACATCATATTACCGGTTGTGTCGGTTTTGCTGCCTGGAATTATTACGCGATGACGCAAGATAAAGAGTGGTTGAGGAACATTGGCTGGCCACTGCTAAAGGAAACGGCTGATTTTTGGGCCAGTAGGGTAGAGCGGAAAGGGACGGGAAAATATGAGATTAATAATGTGGTTGCCGCCGATGAATGGGCTGAAAATGTCGATAATAATGCATTTACCAACGCTGTAGCCATTACCAACTTGAAAGCAGCAACCAAAGCAGCGCTTTTACTTGGAATCTTTCCCGATGCTGATTGGTCTCTTGTTGCCCAAAATATCCCAATCCTTCAAATGAAAGACGAGGAATCAGGAAAAGTCATTACCCAGGAACACGCAACATATAAGGGAGAAGGAATCAAACAAGCGGATGTAAATCTCCTCGCTTTTCCCTTAAAGTTTATTACTGATACTGCCCAAATACGCAGAGATTTATATTATTATGCCAAAAGAGTTCCCGATCAGGGTACGCCTGCCATGACACATGCCATTTTTTCGTTATTGTCCTCCAGACTTGGAGAATCAAATAGAGCGTATCAATTTTTCAAAGAATCTTACGAGCCTAATTTAAATCCTCCGTTTCGCGTCATTGCCGAAACAAAAGGGGGAACGAATCCTTATTTTGGCACAGGAGCAGGCGGTGTTTTGCAAGCAGTTTTAATGGGATTTGGTGGACTCGATCTGACAGACAAAGGTATCAATCAAGTAAAGTCAACCCTTCCAAAGCAATGGAAAAAATTAATTATTACTGGTGTTTTGGGGAAAACGTATGTAGTGGAATAAGATTACTGCATTTTTTCGAATTTTAAATGAATTAAATCTGAGGTATCCATAAAAATATGGGTAATGTTTCCTTTTTTATCTGTGATAGGGCGTAAGGAAGTGAAAAAGGGAAGGGCGGAATATTTTCCATCGGAAGTCTTTTTCACCTCTGCCTGACCCCGGATAGGATGGGTACAGTATAAAGTATTATTTAAAAACTGAAATGAATATCGAACATCCATTTCTTTACAATAAAAATCGCCCTGCCATGACTGCGTATCTTGAATGCCCATCGGCGAAGATTCTGTTGCCTTTGTAGTACTAGCTGTCTTTGGCATTTCATTTTCCAGAGGAATAGAAAATAAGATGGACATGATTTCTTGAGTTGTTTTTATGGCATCAAAGGAGCTATAATTACTTTTTAAAATAATTACCTGATTTGTTGAGGGTATCCAGGTAAATGCGGTGCGGTAGCCAGCACTTGACCCGGTATGTTGCCAAAAGTTAATGTTTTTAAAATTATCATTTTCAATGCCTAAAGCATAATTAAGGGTGTCGCTATTAGTCAGAACGGCTTTTTTAAGTAAGGAATAAATGGGTGTTTCCCCTTGTTTTCCTGCTTTGGTTAAATGTATAAACCATTTTTCGATATCGTTGAGAGACATATAAATGCCCCCTTGCCCAAAGGCACTGCTATTGTCATATACAGCAGTCCATTGCTTATTTGAAGGACTATAGGAATTTGCCATATCTGGAAAAATTTCACCTTGTTTATCCATAACAAAAGATTTGCTCATACCTAAAGGTTGAAATATTTTGTCATTCAAATACGCCTCATAGGATAAATTACTTACTTTTTGGATAATTTCCGCCAGTAGCATATATCCGGTGTTACAGTAACTAAAGGCAGAACCAGCGGGAAAATTTTGATCTTCTGACATTTCCACCAACTGCAGGGCATCTTCCTGAAAAATAGGATGGCCCATTCTACCTCCCTGAAGGGCAAGTTTACTGTATATTTCCCTTAATCCACTGGTATGTTGCATCAGTTGAAGAATGGTTAGATCTCCGCTCGATTTATTTATAAGGGTTGGAAAAAAGGTTGAAAGCTTATCTGAGAAGGCTAATTTTTTCTCTTTAATCAAATGAAGAATGGCAAAATTTGTGATATGTTTAGCCACAGATCCCAGGTCTGAAACGGTCGATTCCCTGAATGGAGTTCCATTTTCCAGATTGGCCATACCATAACTATTTCTGAAAGAAACATTACCATTCGTAATAATACTAAGTGAAAATCCGGGATGCTTTGTATGATCTATTTCCTCAAATAAAGCATCCATTTTTATGGAAAGGCTTTCCTGTTGAGCCATAACACAAACGGAAAGATTGCCTAAGGCAACTATCATCAAAAGTTTTAAACGCAGTGAATTAATCATATTCTGGAATAATTTAAACCTTAAGTTATAAATAAATAGTTAAATTAAGGGTATCATTTCAATACAAATCGATGAAAACCTTTAATTCTCTTCTCTTTTTTAAGGTATTTTGCCTGATGGTCATCTTACAAAGCGCTTGTAAGAATGAAAATTCAACAGATTATACGGCATGGAAATATTATAATGGCACACCTGGGGCATTAAAATATTCTTCGCTCAAAGAAATAGATACCCTGAATATATCCTCATTACAACCCATTTGGACTTATCAAACCGGAGATGCTGACACCGCGGCAAGATCTCAGATTCAGACAAATCCAATCGTTATTAATGGTGTCCTTTATGGTATCAGTCCACAATTAAAGCTTTTTGCCTTGAAGGCAGAAAATGGAAAGGAAATATGGGTTTTTGATCCGACCAAAGAGTGGAAAAATGGACCAGCTGACAGAGCGTCTTTTCATAACATGATTAATGCCCGTGGACTTTGTTACTGGACGGATAATAAAGGGGAGGAACGATTATTTTATACCGTCGGTTCTTTTACCATCGCCATAGATGCAAAAACAGGGAAACCGATGACTTCTTTTGGTGAGGGTGGAGCCATCGATTTACATGAAAATCTGGGGAGAGAGGTATCCGATTTGATTGTTGTAAATACCTCACCAGGAGTTATTTATAACGATTTGTTAATCTTGGGAACGCGGGTTGATGAAAATTCTCCTGCAGCTCCCGGTCATATTCGGGCGTACGATGTGCGGACAGGTAAGATGAAATGGATTTTTCATACCATTCCCCAACCTGGCGAACATGGATATGATACTTGGGAAGATAAAAATGCCTATAAATATGCAGGGGGTGCCAATGTCTGGAGTGGATTTTCACTGGATGAGAAAAAAGGGGTGATTTTTGCAGGAACAGGTTCGGCCGCTTATGATTTTTACGGTGGAAACAGGAAGGGTTCCAATTTATTTGCTAATTGTCTCTTAGCTATTGATGCGAATACAGGTAAAAGAAAATGGCATTTTCAATTTATTCATCACGATGTCTGGGATAAGGATTTACCTACTCCGCCCGTGCTTACCTCCCTGGAGAGAAATGGAAAACCGGTAGATGTGGTCATTCAAACCACTAAAAATGGGCAGATATTCGTTTTTGAAAGAGAAAATGGAAAGCCCTTTTTTCCCATTGTAGAAACGAAGGTTCCCACAAATTCCGATCTGGAAGGGGAGAAGCCCTGGCCAACTCAACCCATTCCTTCTCTTCCCGAACCATTCTCGAGGCAGACATTGACAAAATCAGAAATAAATCCTTATTTGGAAGGTGAGGAAAGAACTTGGGTTGAAGAAAAAATGGCCACTTTACGGTATGGGCATGCTTTTGTTTTGCCGGGAAAAACTCCGTCGTTAATCTATCCGGGTTTCGATGGTGGCGGTGAATGGGGAGGTTCTGCCGTTGACCCTCAGGAGGATATTTTATGGGTGAATAGCAATGAAATGCCCTGGATTATGGAAATGAAAGCAGTAAAAAAGAGGGAGGTTAAAGAAGAAACCATTTATGCAGCCGGAAAACGACTGTTCGAGGAACAATGTGCCGTCTGTCACGGGGAAAATAAAAAGGGTTTGGGAAATAATCCTTCTTTGGAAAATATAACATCGAGATATAATCAATCTGCCTTAACCACTCTTTTGAATAGTGGCCGACGAATGATGCCTTCTTTTAAAAGACTTCCCGATGCTGAAAAGGAGGCTATTGCTTCTTATTTATTAGCATTACCAAATGGAAAGCAAGCGTATGTTGAAAGGGACAAAAGAAAGGAAACCGCTTATGACCGGGTTCCATATAAAATGGCAGGTTATAATAAATTTTTAACGCCAAAGGGTAATCCTGCAATTTCTCCGCCCTGGGGTTCGTTAAATGCTATAAATCTCAAAACTGGGAAACTATTATGGAAAGTGCCATTAGGAGAATACCCGGAATTGAAGAAAAAAGGAGTGCCACCAACAGGTACAGAAAATTACGGTGGGCCAGTGGTAACGGCTGGAGGTTTGGTTTTTATAGCAGGGACGCCTGATAAGATGTTTAGGGCTTTTAATAAAATGAATGGAAAATTAGTATGGTCGTATGAATTACCTTTTGCCGCTTTTGCCACGCCTGCAATGTATAAAATAGGTGATAAACAATTTATTACCATAGCTTGCGGGGGTGGAAAATTAAAATCAACATCTGGTGACGCTTATGTTACCTTTGCCATTCCAGATTAATTTTTCTAACTTTAAAATCATTACTTATGCGAAAATTGTGTTTTTTGTTGTTCCTGGGGTTGAATGCAAGCCTTTTAACTGCCCAAGATGACCTTCCTGGATCCATAATCAAAACAAATCCGTTTGGATTAGCTTTTGGTAATTTCAATCTTGCTTACGAAAAGGTTTTAAGTGAATCCTCCTCTGTTATTGTTAAAGCAAAATATACCTATAAGTTTCTAGGACTTAAGGTAAATGTTGCTGGCGTCGGTGCGGGTTATCGCTATTATCTCTCCCATGCTAAAAAGCCAGCGCCGGGCGGCTTTTATGTAAATCCAGAAATTGCCTATAATACAGGTTCTTCCGCTGATATTAAATATGGCACCTTTGTGGTGGGAGGTGAAATTGGGTATCAAATCGGATCTAAAAAAGGGGTAGTTTTTGATATAGGTGTTGGACCAAAATACACAACTTTTTTCGGAAGTTTTGATCAGCTCGAATTTGATGGTTTGGATAATGCGAAAGCCAGTATTCTTTTGCCTGGCATAACGGTGGCCGTAGGTTACGCATTTTAATTATATTTGTTGCCCTTAAGGTAGTTTAAGGGCAACAAATATTAAGTTATGATTTCATACAATGCTAAAGATTGGTTTACATTTATATTTAAAATACATAAAACAGAAACGCTGCAACGCCTTCTTCCGTTGCTACTCGGCGTAGGTGTATATGCAGGTTCCTGGGCATATATTGAAAATATTTTTTTTGCAGATAATAAAACCGTTGATTTGTTTAATAATATTGGGATTGTTTATTCTATTTTAGGATTTACGCTCTCTCTCTTTTTAGTATTCAGGACAAATACAGCTTATGATCGCTGGTGGGAGGGAAGAAGATTGTGGGGCGATTTAACGAATGCCATTAAAAATATCTGTATTCATTTACATAGTAGTTTACCTATTGAAAATGAAAAAAGGAGAGCTTATTATAGTGCTTTAATGCGTCTTTTTTCTATCTCATTAAAGCAGCATTTACAAGATAAAAGGTTACACACCAACCATTTTGAAATATTTGAAGAGAATAATCCCATTCTTGAGGAAAAAAGTACTATACTCAGCTCAAATCACCAACCACAGAGTATAGTCAAATTGCTAATGCTTGCTTTAAAAGCAGATGTGCGACACGGTCTTTTTCCCATCAATGACCTGGAACTGTATAGAATGGAAATAAATAAATTTATGGATGTTACCGGTGGGTGTGAACGTATAAAAAATACGCCTATTCCTTTTACTTATAGTGTGTTCATCAAGAAATTCATTTTCATGTATGTTATGCTTTTTCCTATTGTGTATAGCACCCAACTATTCTTTTTTATCATTCCGGTGACCATGTTTATTCTCTATGTCTTGGCGTCTATAGAATTGATTGCGGAAGAAATTGAAAATCCGTTTAATGGCGATGAAAGTGATCTGCCCCTTGACGCTATTGTAAAAAACATTGGAAAAAGCACCAGGGAAATATTTTTTGGGTAGAAATTTTAAATTTTACTATCTTCATGTCACATCTAAAATCTTAAAACATGAAAACCAAACCTTTTCTTATTTTTTTACCATTATTCCTTTTTTTAAATATTCTCATTGGCCAGCCTGTTGAAAAATTCATTAAGGTTTTAGTCGCTCCGGATCATAGTGATTGGATGTACAAAAAAGGGGAACCAGTTAAGTTTACCATTTCTGTGTTGAAAAATGGTAATTATGTTCCTAATGTTAAGGTCAAATATGAACTGGGTGAGGAAAAAATGGATCCTTTAAAGTCTGAAACTATAATCCTTGCCAATGGTATGCAACAAGTTAATGGTGGTACCTTGAATAAAGCCGGATTTCTTCGATTGACCGCTATAGCTGAAGTAGATGGAAAGGAATATAGAAATCTGGCAACAGCTGCTTTTAGTCCAGAGGAAATTAAACCTACCGTGCAGAATCCTTCCGATTTTGATTCTTTTTGGGCTTCTGCTCTACAGGATCTGGCAAAAATCCCTATGGATGCCAAAATGACCCTGATCCCTGAAAGATGCACAGAAAAAACCTTGGTTTATCATGTAAATATTCAGAATAACGCTCCGGGTGCCCGATTATATGGAATCCTATGTGTTCCTAAAAAGGAAGGAAAATATCCGGCCATCCTTCATGTTCCTGGTGCTGGGGTCAGACCTTATGCGGGAGATATCAACAATGCTGAAAAGGGAATTATTACCCTCCAAATAGGAATTCACGGTA
>JBMLQR010000263.1:0-8036 GCA_049241465.1 Saprospiraceae bacterium
TAGGTAATGCCAGATATTCATCCAGGTTGGTTGGTTTGACATGTCCCAATATGGGTAAAGCCCCATCCAATGCAGAAACGACTGGAGGTGAAGAATCCTTATAAGTTAGATAAAGCGTATCTCTTAAAATACTTGCACTGCAAATATCTATTATTTGTAATATTACTTCTGAAGTAGAGCTTCCAGGACATCCCGAAAAGGTTTTAGTACTAAAAGCCCATGAAAAATTATCTGATAGATCAAATAAATTTACTTGTGTTGGATTTCCAGATGGAAGGAGGTAATTAGCTACATAATGTTGCTTGGCAAATTCAATAATTTCAGCCTCCGAAAAGTTGCCACATTGATTATATTTTAACGTATCTGGAAATCCGCATGTTCCTGGTCCTGAATAACTACCCATTACCCCAAATGCTGTAAGATTAGACACAGGACCATAATCACTATAGGTGTTTGGCGAAATACTGAATGTACAATCATTATTCAGTGGTGGTTTCCTGAAAAATATGACTTGTTGCATTCTATTTGTATTGCCTCGTGAATCACTAAATGAAAAGGTTCTAAATAATGTAGTTTCATATTCTCCACATGGTTGAAAACTAACCCTATCGGTCACGAAAATTTGAATTTGTCCGCCACAGGAGTCCTCTTTCATGACGGGTATTCCAGTAAAATAAAGGTCATAAGGGTCGTACCAGGAATTAGGGTTATTTTCAATTTGACTTAAATCATGTCTCCACATGACCAAGGTATCATAGTTTAACCAGGCTAATGAGTCTGACTGGCACATGGAAGGTGGAATTAAATCTTGTGTAATCAGACTTCCAGAACACAAAAGACTTCCAGTTGAGGAAAAAATTCCGTATTTCCAGCCATTATCTGGACTCAAGCCATCTACAATATCACCATTTGAAGGATTTACATCGTTTATTTCAATATATGTACCAGGTGGATAAACTTCTAAAGTTATTTCACTGAGGGTAACTTGCCTGCTACAAGCATTTGGCATTGGAACCATGATTTTTTCAAAGCAGGCATTAGCTATTAACACATTATTTGTGACTAGACAAAAAATGAGTGGAAAAAGATAGGAAATGGTGTTTTTTATTTTCATAAAATCACCAGATAGTAATGGTTTTATAATATAAAGGTAAAATTTTATAAACAAAACCAATAAATTTTATTTATTCTACTAATTACATAGGATATATAGAAATTATATTTATTTTTGTTATCTCATTTAACCCGAATCACATGCAAAGTTTTAGAACCGAATTTGAAAATCCAGTAGTCGAAAAGGATATTCTAGATCTGGAAAAGAAAATATATGCCTTTAAAAATGGATTAATTGGAGAGGAAAAATTTAGGAGCCTTCGCTTGGCCAGGGGCGTCTATGGCCAAAGACAACATGGCGTTCAAATGGTCAGAATTAAAATACCATTGGGTCGTTTTACCGCTCGTCAATTGATTCGAATTGCAGATGTTTCTGATACTTATTCAACGGGTAATTTACACATTACGACCAGACAAGATATTCAGATTCATTATGTTTCGTTGGATAAAACACCAGAATTATGGGCTGAATTGGAGAAGGATGAAATTACGTTGCGAGAGGCTTGTGGAAATACAGTGAGAAATATTACTGCCTCCATTTTTGCAGGTATTGATCCACAGGAGGCTTTTGATGTTACTCCTTATGCTAATCATTTCTTTAATTATTTTTTAAGAAATCCAATTTGTCAGGATTTAGGGCGGAAAATCAAAGTGGCGTTTTCAAGTTCTGCTTCTGACACTGCATATACCTATTTTCATGACCTTGGATTTATTCCTGTGATTGAAAATGATGTTAAGGGTTTTAGAATGTTACTCGGTGGTGGCATTGGTGCTCAACCCAGAAGTGCCGATGTATTATTTGATTTTATTCCAGCAGAGCAAATTATTCCAATGTCAGAAGCTATCATCAGGGTTTTTGACCGATATGGGGAAAGAGTAAAAAGGAATAAAGCCCGCCTTAAATTTTTAATCAAGGAAGTGGGATTGGAGCAGTTTATGCAGTGGGTGAATATGGAATTAAATAGTCAAAGTGCCCCCCTTTTGAATGAATCTGATGTTGCCCATTTTCCACAACCGAACTTATTTGCCCTGTCGAATCCGACAGATTTACTTTTTGAAAAATGGTATAAAACTAATGTTTTTAAGCAGAAGCAATCAGGCTTGTTTGCCGTCGGCATTCCCATAGAAAATGGAAACATATCCTCTCATAAGGCCAGAATTTTAGCTGATATCATTAAAATTTATGCTGGTGATGATAGTAGATTCACCGTTTCCCAAAGTATTTTATTGAGGCATATTCCTGAAGAAAATATTTCTGCCTTGTATATGGCTTTGAAGGAAATTGGATTGGCAACCCCTGGTTTTGAGCGTATTAATGATATAACCGCTTGTCCGGGAACTGATACATGTAATCTCGGAATTGGTAGCAGCATGGGGTTGGCATCGGAACTGAAACGTGTGATTGAGGACGAATTTGAGGATTTAATTACCGATTATCAATTGACCATTAAAATAAGTGGATGTATGAACGCTTGTGGGCAACATACTATTGCCAATATTGGGTTTCAGGGAATGACCATCCAGCAGGGAAATCAGATTGCACCGGCTACACAAGTTTTACTGGGGGGCGGACTTTTGGGAAATGGATTTGGACGTTTTGCTGACAAATTACTGAAAGTGCCTTCCAGAAAAGTTCCCGATGTTTTGCGTTGGATATTAAATGATTTTTCAAGTCAACATCTTGAAAATGAAAATTTTAATGAATATTACGATAGAAAAACGGCTGATTATTTTTTCCAGCACCTAAAATCATTTGCAGATACCAGTCAGTTGACGCCCATTGATTTTATAGATTGGGGCAATGAATCCAAATATGAAAAGGCTATTGGTGTAGGGGAGTGCGCCGGCGTAATGATTGATTTGATTCAAACCTTGATTTTTGAGGCGGATGAAATGTATGAATGGGCTGAAAATTCCTTAAAGGAAGGGAAACCTGGTGATGCCGTTTATCATGCTTACGCCGCCCAAATTAGGGCAGCAAAAGCTCTTTTAACCGCTAAAAATGTTTCCGTTAACTCCCATGAATCCATTATAAAGGCTTTCGATATCCATTTTCCTGATTTTAACCCCGAATTTGGTACTTCATTTGAAGCGATTATCGATAAGAACAGGACAGATGTATTGACTTTCCTTTTTGCTGAAAATTATTTGGATACAGCATCAAATACGATCAATTGGATAAAAAATCAAAGAAATGAACAAGTTAATTAAAGGAAATATAAAATTAGTCGGTGCTGGCCCTGGCGATCCGGAACTGATAACCATAAAAGGGATAAAAGCGATTCAACAGGCTACCTATATTCTTTATGATGCTTTGATACATAAGGATTTACTTGATTATAATAAAAGAGCCATTAAAATGTATGTGGGTAAAAGAGCTGGTTTACATTCTATTTTACAACAGGATATTTCTCTTAAAATGGTAACCTTAGCTAGTCAGGGTGAGCGGGTGGTCAGATTAAAGGGAGGAGATGTTTTTGTATTTGGAAGGGCAAATGAAGAACTCGAAATGGCCCAAAATGCAAAAATTGATACAGAGGTAATTCCGGGAATTTCTTCCTTCAGCGGTATCGCAGCCAGGCATAAAATCCCTCTTACCCAAAGAGGTGTTGCGGAAAGTTTTTGGGTTACAACGGGTACGACTTCAAAGGGTACCGTTTCAAAGGATATTCTACCAGCCGCCAAATCTTCAGCAACGGTTATTGTTTTTATGGGGCTGGGAAATATTGGTGAAATTGTTTCCATTTTTAAACGATATAAACCATTGAATTACCCCGTAGCTGTCATCTCCAATGGAACCTTACCCAATGAAAAAACTTTGCTTTCTGATTTGGAACAAATTGAATTACAGGTCGTTGAAAATGAAATAGAGGCACCCGCAATGCTTATTTTTGGACCCATTGTTAAATCCTCCATCGTCCAATTTAAAAATCAAATTCATCAGATACCTGCCTTTATATGAATGATCTTTATCCCATTTTCATCAAACCTGAAAATATCCGCATTTTAATTGTTGGTGGTGGATTTGTAGCCCTTGAAAAGTTAACCTTCCTGTTTAAATCGAGTCCGCAAGCTATAGTTACTTTGGTTTCGCCAATGGTCAGAGATGAAACTATGGCCTTTATTGTTGACAAAGAGGTTACCATCATTAATGAAAAATATACATCGGTTTTTTTGAAAGGCCATCAGTTGGTTATTGCCACAACCGACGATAAGGAGGTGAATGTTAAAGTTTCAAAGGATGCCCAAAAAGAAGGAATTCTGGTGAATATTGCCGATACGCCGCATTTATGCGATTTTTATATGGGGGGTATTGTTACAAAGGGGCATTTGAAAATCGCCATTTCAACGAAGGGAAAATCGCCAACACTGGCTAAAAGGATGCGGGAATGGCTTGAATTTATTATTCCAGATGAAATCGATGATTCATTGCACAAATTAAATGAGTTTCGACGTCGGATAAAGGGTGATTTTGTCCTTAAATTAAAGCGTATGGATGAAATAACGGAAGCATTTATTCAAAAAAATGGATAGCTTTGTGTGCTAAATTTTGCAAGGATGAAAAGATTCGCACTTATCGGTGCTTCTGGTTACATTGCGCCCAGACACATGAAAGCCATTAAGGATACAGGAAATGATTTAGTCGCAGCTATGGATCGTTTCGATTCGGTTGGGGTCATCGACAGTTATTTTCCTAATGCCCAGTTTTTTACGGAATTTGAAAGATTCGACAGGCATGTTGAAAAATTGAAGCGAAATGAGCAAAATTTAGATTATGTAAGTGTTTGTTCACCTAATTATCTTCACGATTCGCATATTCGATTTGGTTTAAGAATTGGTGCCGATGTCATTTGCGAAAAGCCCATCGTTCTCAATCCATGGAATATTGACGCCCTTCAGGAGATCGAAAAGGAGACAAATAAAAAGGTAAATACCATACTTCAACTTCGTTTACATCCGAGTGTCATTGCCCTGAGAGACCGCATTCAGCAAAGTCCGAAAGATAAAAAATGGGAGGTTGACCTTTCCTATATTACGTCCCGTGGAAATTGGTATTTCACCAGCTGGAAAGGTGATGTTACTAAATCGGGCGGTATTGCTACCAATATTGGCGTTCATTTTTTCGATATGTTAAGCTGGATTTTTGGCGCTGTGCAGGAAAATATAGTACATGTCCATACCCCAAATACCGCCGCTGGATATCTTGAATTTGAAAATGCAAGGGTACGCTGGTTCTTAAGTATTGATTATAATACCATTCCGGACGATTTTAAAGCGAAAGGAATGCGCACTTTCCGGGCTATTAATATAGGTGGAGAGTTGTTTGAATTCAGTGAAGGATTTACTGATTTGCACAATATTAGTTACAAGGAAGTGCTTGCAGGTAATGGATTTAGCCTGGAAGATACCCGTACCTCTATCGATACCGTGTATGCCATTCGAAATGCTGTTCCCATTGGCTTGAAAGGTGATTTTCATCCTGTGCTCCTTAATTTGAAATAATCCAGAGTGGGTTATCCCGATTATTTTATTTCAGATGGTTTCCTTGCTTAACGGTATGCGTAAATCGCGTATATTTGTGAAAATGAGGAATACATGAAAGGGTTGATTCCCATAGGATTCTCTGATTTCAGAGAAATTATTGAGAGAGGTTTCAGATATATCGATAAAACCCGGTATGTTTACACCTTATGTACGACGGGTAAATATTATTTTTTATCCCGCCCGAGACGTTTTGGGAAGTCGCTTCATATCTCCTTAATTAAGGAATTATACTCGGGTAGCAAATCACTTTTTGAGGGTCTTTGGATTTATGATCATTGGGATTGGGAGAAAATTCATCCCGTGATTCATTTGTCACTCAAAAGCCTTAATTATAAAAAATTAGGTTTGGATCGGGCTTTGGTTCAAAAATTAATGGAAATAGCAGGGGATAGAGATCTGGTTTTATCAGGGAAATATGCCAAAGATGTTTTTTATGATTTAATTAAAAAATTATCGGCGGAAAATAAGATAGTTGTTTTAATAGACGAATACGATGCACCTATCCTCGATTTTTTAGGAGAGGATCTTGCTAAATCCATAGAAAATAGAAATATCCTTAAAGAATTTTACAGTATTTTAAAGGAAACGGACCCTCATTTAGAATTTGTAATGCTTAATGGAGTGAGCAGATTTTCAAAAGTAGGTATATTTTCTGGCTTGAATAATCTGTGGGACATCAGCGCTGAAAAGTCATTTTCGTCGATGCTTGGCTATACACAATCGGAATTGGAGGATAATTTTGAGCGTGAAATAGAGGAATGCCAGGAAGAATTAAAAAAGTCGAGACCTTCTTTATTGGCAGATTTGAAAAAATGGTATAATGGTTATCGTTTTCATGAGGCAGCAGAAACTGTTTATAATCCGGTGTCGGTAAACCTATTTTTCAAATCGAAAGAATTCAATAATTATTGGTTTGAAACGGGGACCCCTACTTTTTTAATTCAACTGTTGAAGGAAAAGGGACTGTACAATCTGGAAAATCAAAAGAAAACGGAACTGGATTTTATTTCTTATGACCTGGAAGATTTGCGGATTTTCGGCTTATTGTATCAAACAGGGTATCTAACCATACAATCCCGGCTTGAAAATGGATTATATATCCTGGATTACCCCAATTATGAGGTGAAAAAGACCATGTTATTATATTTGATGGAGGCCTACACCATCTCAGAAATGGCGCCTTCTGGACTGGAACTGGCCATTAACATGGAGGAATCCTTTCAAATGGGAAACATATCGGAGGTAATGGAAAATCTTAAGGTGCTATTTCAATCGATTCCCTATCAACTGGTATCGCCATCGACGGAGAAATTTTATCATGCAGCCATACATCTTATTTTCACCCAAATAGGATTACGCATTCAAAGTGAAGTTTGCACGAGCAATGGCCGCATTGATAGCGTGATTGAAATGACGGATACCATCTATATATTTGAATTCAAACTGGATATATCGGCGAAACAAGCTTTGGAGCAAATAAGGCAAAAAGAATATTTTTTGCCTTATAAACTAAGGAACAAGAAGGTTATTGGCGTGGGTATTCATCTAAGTAGCAGCTTGAGAAATATAAAGGAGTGGGAAGAGGAGGAGATTTGGCGAAATTGATTCATCATAATATCCGATGTTAAAATGTTTACACCAAAAGAGGATAATATAATTGAAAAGTTGATTGCTTTGGCAAAATCAGATGCCCGCATTGATGTACTTTGGCTTTATGGTTCCCAAGCCAAAGGAACGGCTAATGAACACAGTGATTATGATTTGGCCGTAGCCTTTAATTCGTTTCCTGAGGATGCCTGGGATAAACGATTACAGCCTGAATTGCTTGCCTTTGATTGGATTGATGCCCTTGAATTGCCAGAAAATCGGCTTTCCGTAGCAGATATTAATCATATTCCCATTCCATTGGCACTTTCAATCGTCACCACAGGAAAAGTGTTATTTGTAAAAAATGCGTATCGTCTTGCACGGGAGGAAAACAGAGTCACATCTATGTGGGAAATTGACTATTTATATCATAAACAACATTATGGAAGAAGCATATAAAATAGCGATGCGAGAACATCTTGCACAAATTGAAGAAGAAATGAACGAGATTGAGGCCTTAGCATCTGCCAATAATCTAAGTGCTCTAGCTTATCGGGCAGCGGAAAGAAATCTGCAATTACTTATAGAGGCATGTATTGGTATTGCTAAACAAGTTTTAAAGGCTAATGATTTTCAAGTGCCTATTGACGCACGGGAGGTTTTTTCCAAACTATAAATAAGGGAATTAGATCCTGGACATGTAGATTGGAACCGCACTATTGGTATGCGAAATGTTTTGGTTCATGATTATTTGAATATCCAGCCTGAACGAATCAAAGAAGTAATCAGAA
>JBMLQR010000264.1:0-1081 GCA_049241465.1 Saprospiraceae bacterium
CAAAAAAGTTATTATCTAAGTTACCTCCAACCATGACGGTAAGTCTATCATTAAATAAACTTTGTTTTAAACTTACCTGAAGTTCATTTCCTGCCCTAAAATCGGTAATTACAAAATTTGGATTTCGGTTATAGGCGATATCAAAATTTGTACCTGAGGCAACATCACCTTTGCCTATAAGATTAGCTATTAATTGATTAACTATGAGTGAAAGTTGATTAGACACAAATTCACTTACTGTATTATAGATAATAGACGATCCAGACATTGAAAATACAGCGGGAAGAAACTGGCCTACCGTAATTAACCCAAACACCTGTTTATTAAGTTCATTTATATCCTGTCTCAGGATAATCATTTTACTATCTACATAATTTTTAAGTGCCCCCTGCAGCGCTGGAAACGCGATATCAAAAGTGATTTTGGGTTTAAACAAGTCTCCCTGTAATTTTAGAATTAGTGTAACCGGTGTATTTTGAGAGGCTTCACTTTTTATATTCTGATTGGCTGTGGTAAGATATTCCTGAATCAACAGACTAGTTGAGGCATTAATGTCATCATAAGTAGCTTCGATATTAATAGAAGCTTTATAAGGATCACCATTCCACGAAATGGTTCCTCTAGGTCTCAGTTTAAAGTTTTTATTAATGCCTGGATACGTAAATAAATAAGATCCACCGTCTATTGAAATATCTCCAAACATTTTAAATGGTTCATTTCTCATAACGCTTAAACGAACACCTCCTCTACCTGTAACTTTTAGTATATCGCCTGTTTGTTCATTAAAAACCATTTCAAGGATTGCCCCCGATTTCGCCTCTAAATCCATATCAAAGCTTAAACCTTTTAATATGGGCTTAGACTTTATAGTTGCCGATTCGAGTCCCTCTTTTTGTTTATTAACAAATCTTACATTTTTTATACTCTGTGTTGCTATTTCACTACTTATGGGAATAATCACTCTAGTACTATCTGATACGCTTGCTTTAACATAAATATCAGGTAATTTAAACGACCCACTGAATACGATATCACCTGTTCCAATAGCCTGACCATAAAAAGTAGGATTATCTCCCTTTTG
>JBMLQR010000265.1:0-13297 GCA_049241465.1 Saprospiraceae bacterium
TCCATTTGAAAAACCTCCTCCACCGTTTTGTTAAATAATTTTGCAATACTCATCCCTAACGATAAGGATGGAGAGTATTTATTGTTTTCTATGGCATGTATTGTTTGCCTGCTAACTCCGAGTTGTTGCGCTAAGTAATCCTGTGATATAGAAAGCTCCGCCCGCAAAACTTTTATTCTATTCTTCATCGATGCTTATTTTATAGTATGTTCTCAATTTATATTGAAAGCGAAGGTTAAAAAGGATGATTAAGGAGAATAAATGTATGATCATTACATGGAAATAAGCCATTCCAAAAATTAAAAGGGTGGCCAATAATACTAAACCATAGTTTACAAAAATGGACCAGGTCAAGGCTTGTAGCCGGATACTGGAAATATATTCATCTTCCATTTTTTCTCTGGAAAAAGAATGGATAATGCCTGATATAATTAATACTACAGTGATGAGTTCATCAAAAAGACCATTTTCAATCCACATCCCCATGTTGTTCGTGAAAATGGGTTCGTTTATTAGTGCGGGTATCTTCATTACCAATAGTTCATCCATATTGACATCTGAAATATAAACCACCGCGCCAATCAAAGTGGTTAGATAAAAAATCAATCCAGAGATATTTTTAAATCTCGTCGGAAATAAATAGTTCTTCATTTGTTTTTTTACCAAATGTAAAGTATATTTTACAAAATGTCAATTATATCTTAATTAAAGTATGAAATATTTTACATTAAGAGGTAATTGAATGTGCCAATATTATTTAATCCACTGAATTATAATAGGCATTCCTTTTTTGTTTAAGGTTTTTTACATCCTGATTTGCCATGGTTTCAAGAACACTTAATTTATGACCCCGTACTAATTCATGAGTTTTAAAGCCTTTTACTACCATATTTCTGGTATGAAAATAGCCTACCAAATTCTGTTTGTCAAACAAAAGGGTAATTCTGTCTAAAGGGGAAAAATCTACAACCGTACTTTCATAGATGAAATATTGTGTAAATTTCAGCTGATTATCTTCCTGGTATTCCGTAAATCCGAATTTTTTCATAAATGGTTCAAGGGCTTTTTTCTGGTAATTTCCCAAGGCTAATATTTTCATTAATTGTACTTCAGGATTAAATGCCATATTTAAGTTATCCTGATGAGTATATGCTTCAATATAACCTACTTCTTCTTCAATCATAGAAATTTCTACCGGGTTAATTGTTTTCCCAATAGTCTTTCCATCCTCATTCATTAAGGGGATGTTTTTTTCAAGTTTGAATGCTTCAATTTGTTTACCTGTGAGTTTTACATAAACCCCTATTTTAACCCATTTATTTATTGCGGGGGATGTTTCAATTAAAACATCGTCATTTAAGCTGAATAGTACATTTCCATTGACGGTGTCCCGTATATTCGCCGGTCCATTTATCCTTTCACCTACTTCTAATCTACTTTGAGCTGGCGTTTCTTTATGTATGAATGTAAAAATGATGAAGGCTAAGTATTTAATAATGACATTTGAATAAGACATTGTGCTCATGTTTTTTAACTTTAAGTAATTTTTTAAAAATGCAACGCATGTACAAGTTACTTATATTTTTATTGTTCTTCCTTTTTACAGTTAACATTTATGCTCAAAACCTGACGAAGTTTCTGGATGAATTGCCTGTTAAAACCTTTTCCGATGGTATTCAATCAGTTGTTGCTAATGTTAACCAAAAAGGAAATCCAATTACTATAGCTGGCACTATATATAAAAAGGGAATCGGTTTAGAATCAACGAGTGTGATAGCCTTTTTACTCGATAAGAAGGGCGTGCGTTTTTCTGCGGAAGCGGGTGTTGATGACATGGGGAATGATTCTATTCCGCTTCGATTTTTTGTATTGGCCGATAGGAAAATTATATTCGATAGCGGTGAAATGTTACCAGGGGATAAATCTAAATTGGTTGATGTGTCCATTGAAGGTGTAGGAAGATTGGGCCTGTTAGTATTAGGAAAGGGGGCAGGGTATCCTAAAAATATTGGGGCATGGGCGAATGCTTCCATTACGGTTAATCATGCTGATTATCCTAAAACCATTCCTAATGATGGCGAAAAATATTTGTTGACTCCTGCGTCTTCGCCTATGCCTAAAATTAATTCTCCTAAGGTTTTCGGCGCAAAACCTGGCAATCCTTTCATGTATTTTATAGCAGCTACAGGGGAAAAACCTATGGTTTTTAAAGCTATTCATTTACCTGATGGTTTAAAGTTAGATTCTCTGACCGGGCATATTACTGGTGTGGTTCATAAAAAAGGTGTTTTTTCTGTTGAATTAGTCGCCCAAAATTCTTTGGGTAGTCATAAGCAAAAAGTGGTTTTTAAAATTTCTGATACCATCTCTTTGACTCCGCCAATGGGTTGGAATGGATGGAATTCCTGGGCCAGAGAAATTGATCAGCAAAAGGTTATTGCTTCTTCTAAGGCGTTATTAAATAACAGATTAATAGATTATGGATGGCATTATATAAATATTGATGACGCATGGCAAGGTCAACGGGGAGGTGAATTTGGAGGATTACTTGCGAATGAAAAATTTCCTTCTTTTGATAAAATGATAGATACCTTACATCAATGGGGATTAAAAGTGGGGGTCTATTCATCGCCTTGGATTAGTAGTTATGCTGGCTTTCCAGGTGGTTCTTCCAATGATGAAAATGGTTTTTATTCAGAAGATGTACGCCTGAATAAAAGAAATTACAGATTTATTGGAAAATATAGATTTGAAGAACAAGATGCCAGACAATGGGCAAAATGGGGCGTAGATTATTTAAAATATGATTGGCGCATTGAAGTTTCTTCTGCCGAGAGAATGAGAAATGCATTAAACAAGGTAAATAGAGATATTATTTATAGTATTTCAAATTCCGCTCCTTTAAATAATGTAAAAGATTGGGTACGATTAACCAATGTTTTCAGATCAGGACCTGATATCAGAGATTCCTGGACGTCGGTGTATCTTTCTACTTTCAAATTGGCAGAATGGACTCCTTTTGGAGGACCTGGGCATTGGATTGATCCTGATATGTTGGTTATCGGAAATGTAACTACAGGTTCACCCATGCATCCAACGCGACTTACCCCCGATGAGCAATATAGTCATTTTTCTATGCACTGTTTGTTGGCCGCTCCTTTGTTAATTGGTTGTCCCATGGATCAACTGGATGCATTTACTCTTAATTTATTAACCAATACGGAGGTTATTGAGGTAAATCAGGATCCGCTTGGTAAATCTGCCTCCCTGATTAAACTGGAAAATAATTATCAGATTTGGAAAAAACCACTGGAAGACGGCTCCTTTGCCATTGGCATTTTTAACGCCAATCCACTTGGAAATATTCCACACGAATATTTCCGTTGGGGTGACGAACAAGCGTTGAACATAACATTAGATTTGAAAGATTTGCAAATAAATGGTCCCGTTAGTGTCAGAGATTTATGGCGACAAGAAGATTTGGTACCCTGGGAAGGTAAAAAATCTTTTCTCATTCCTCATCATGGCGTTTATCTTTTTAAAATTACTCCTCTTAACACTAAATAAGTTATGAAAAATCCCTTTTTTGCCATCTTCACTGTTTTAATTGTTTTTTCTTCCACTAACGTATTTAGTCAATCACCATCAGACGATTTGATTATTCATTATGACCAACCTGCAAAACGTTGGAATGAAGCCATACCGATGGGCAATGGTTTTATGGGTGCTATGGTCTTTGGCGATGTCAAACGGGAAAGAATTCAGTTGAATGAGGGCACCTTGTATTCCGGTGATCCGCTAAAAACATTTGATAATATAAAGGTGGGTAAATATTTAGATTCAGTAACTCAACTCATCGATCAGCAAAAATTTATTGATGCTCAAAAAATTATAAGTAAGGAATGGCTGGGAAGGAATCATCAGATGTTTCAACCTATGGCTGACTTATGGATGGACTTTAAACGTGATTCCCAACAAGTAAAGGATTATAGCCGAACCTTGAATCTAAATGATGCCTCGGTAGTCACACAGTATAAAGTAGGTGATAACAGATTTAAACACACTTATTTTGCCAGTTACCCAGATCATATCATGGTCTTTAGATTGGAAGCATTGGATAAAGAGCTGTTACATTGTAAACTTTATCTCTCCACTCCTCATAAACCCACTGAAACTTTATCTTTAAAGGATAATTTCCTTCGTTTGGAAGGAAAAGCACCTTCTTTTGCCTTGCGAAGAGAATTTTCCGTGGTTGAAAGCATAAATGACCAGTACAAATATCCGGAGGTATATGACGAATTTGGAAATCTTCGACCCAATGCCAATAGAATTTTATATGACCTGAAAAAATCTGGGGAAGGTTTGTCCTTTGAAGTGAGACTTGAAGTCAGAAACGTGGGTGGGACAGTTAATTATAATGAGGATCATATTCAAGTGGACAATGCGAGGGACATCATAGTTATTCTCTCTGCAACGACTAATTTCAATGGATTTGACAAAAGTCCCGCTACTCATGGGCTGAATATGGACTCTATTTTACATCTGTATTTTTCAAAAGTAAAAAATGTTTCTTTCGATTCGCTGAAATCTAGACAGGAAAGGGATTATAAGTCCTTATTTGATCGAGTGTCTTTAAATCTGGCCGCAAAGACTAAACAATCTTTACTTACAACGGATAAAAGGGTTGAACTTTTTTCAAATGGTAACGATCCTTCCTTTGTGTCGTTGTATTTTCAATTTGGAAGATATCTTATGATTTCCGGGTCCAGACCTGGCGGCCAACCTCTTAATTTACAAGGTATCTGGAACGAATTAATGGTTCCTCCCTGGAATGGTGCCTATACAATTAATATTAATGCGCAAATGAATTATTGGCCTGCAGAATTAACTAATTTATCAGAATGCCATGAACCGTTTTTTACCGCCATTAAAGAGTTAGCTGTCAATGGGGAGAAAACAGCAAAAAACATGTACGATGCCAGGGGTTGGGTAGCTCACCACAATATGGATATCTGGCGACATGCCGAGCCTATTGATAAATGTAATTGTTCCTTTTGGCCCATGGCTGCAGGTTGGTTAACCAGTCATCTTTGGGAAAGATACCTTTTTTCAGGGGATTTGTTTTTTCTACGTAATGAGGTTTTTCCGCTTTTAAAGGGGGCCACTTTGTTTTATAATGATTGGCTTATTAAAAATAAGTCGGGGAACTGGGTGACACCTGTCGGGCATTCTCCGGAACATGATTTTATTTATGATGGTAATAAAAGAGCTACTTTTAGCCAGGGTCCAACCATGGATATGGCTATCGTAAGAGAAACGTTGGACAGATATTTACAGGCTTGCCGTGTGTTGAATATATCAGACGATATTGAGGTTAAGGATAAATTAAAAAATCTTTTGCCATATCAAATCGGTCAATATGGCCAGCTTCAGGAATGGCAAATTGACTTTCAAGACAGTGAGGTGCAACACAGACATTTTTCACATCTGTATCCAATGTATCCAGGGGATCAGATAAATGAGAAATATACACCTGAGTTGATGTCAGCGGTAAAAAAAGTGTTAGATAGGAGAGGGGATGAGGCCACAGGTTGGTCTATGGGCTGGAAAGTGAATATATGGGCTCGCATGAAAGACGGTAATAAGGCGTTAAACATTTTATCGAATTTGTTTAAACTAGTCAGAGTGGACGGTGCCAATATGAGTGGGGGAGGTACTTATCCCAATCTCTTTGATGCTCATCCTCCTTTTCAAATCGATGGGAATTTTGGTGCTACCGCCGGAATAGCTGAAATGCTGGTTCAAAGTCATGAAGGTGAAATACATCTCCTGCCTGCCTTGCCCACTGCATGGCATACTGGTAAAGTAACGGGTCTGAAAGCCAGAGGTGGTGTAACGGTGGATATGGAATGGGAAAATGGTCAACTAAAAATGGCAAAAATTCATAGCACATTGGGCGGATTGATAAAAATCAGAACCAATGAGCAAGTTATATGTGCCGATGAGGCTGAAAACACGGTAGGTGTGGATTCAAATCCTTTATTTCAATGGGTTCATCCTGGTTTACCAATCATTCATAAGCCAACAGCAACCTCGATCTGGCAAGGTAAAACGTCGTTTAATATGACGTTGAATACTAAACCAGGAGGTAAATACCTCATTTCTAATGAGAAGTAGGTTATTTTGAATTAGTTTTTAAATATTCCGAAACCCGGATTGGCTGGTCGGTATTGATGAAATCAATACCAAGTTCAGGTAGCATTTTCCACGCATCAGGAGTGTCAGGTGTTGCCCAAAAACGGAAAGGGACCTTATATTTATGAACTGATTGTGTTATTTTCAACACTTTTTCTTTTTCCACAGCTGGTATGGTATCTTTCCCATTCCATCTGACAAACTTGTAAAATGGAAGGGAGACCATACCAATTTTCTCAAAAGAGATTTTATCCAAATCATCAATGGATTGGTGATCAAAAAATAAATACGGTGGGCTGTTATTGTAATCTGAAGCAGGAGGTCTGTTCCCAGAAATTATGATTTTCACCCCTTTTCCCGTTTCAGGCTGGTAAAGGAATTCCTTGTAAGGTTCACATTTTTTAATAATTAATGCAAGAGTAGCGTTGGCCTCCGTTTTACAATCTACCAATAGTTGTAATGACGGGTGCAAGGAAAAGGACATGGTAGAACTTAGCCTTAAAGGTTCCAGATACATATTTTCAAAGGTCCTGTTCGAAGTAATTGATTCCTTTTCATGTGCTACAAACAATGTGTCTCTAAGCAGAATGACATCTACTTCAATGGACATGGCTTTGGCTGAAGCAGCTTCCCAAAAAGGAAGATGTCGTAAATAATCATTGTGACTATGTATTCGAAATTCTTGTCCTTTGGTCTCAAGAAATAAAAAAGTGAGAATAATGGACCATAAAAGTGGACGAATAGGTATTGAAAATATCATTTTTTAATTTTTCAGGGTTAAAATCTGTCTTTTTTGTAAATCGTACTGCTCTCCTTTCTTCAGGAGATAAAAAGGGTTTTCGGTACTTTTATCATACATAAGAACATAACTATCGCCAATGACCCTGAATGTATCCTTTTTAACGACAATAGCCGTGTTTTCGTCCAAACCAATACCCAAATAGGAGGGGAATTTTTCTAACACTTTTGGCAAATCAAAAGATCTGTTTCTTGCTAAAACGTGTTGGTCAATAACGACATTTTTTAAAAAGGCAAAACCCTTTTCATGGTCGCCCATAAGGATGGTATTATTTTTAGTATCTCCTCTAATCAGGTAATCACCTTGTATGGACGCTCCCGCAGAAGTGCCGGCAATGACACCATTATTTTCAAGAACCTCCCGAAATGCTTTTTCCGAGGCAGTCCCCTCATAAGCATCCACTAATCTCCATTGTCTTCCTCCTGTAAACCAAATGCCCTTTGACATTTTAATTTGATTAGCAAAACTATCTGTATTGGCCACCAACTTATCATAAGTATGCCAGACCTTTACATTTTTAGCGCCTAGTTTTCTTAAAAAATCACCTTCATTTTCTGTATAATTTGTTTGTCCTAAAGCGGTTGGTATAACTAAAATGGGTGCCTCCATGCCCCCTGAGGCTTCAATGAAAGCCAATAGAATAGAATCGGATAATTTCCCACCACCAGCTATGATTAGGGTGCCATTTTCAGGCCCTACGATTTGTCCATTCAATTTAAGGGATACAAAAAGTAAGAGTAAAAAGATGTTTTTGCCCATTTTTTAATGTTCTGTATAGCGAATATAATCAAATAAAAAGCTAAATTAATAGCATTGTATTTAATCCATGTTTTTTTACCATTTCAATTGGAACATTTTCCCAGACAAATGACATAATTGATTGCATTTCTCATTCATTCATTATTAAATCAATATGTTTATGAAATCTTTTAAAATTGTTTTTCGTGCTAATAATCAGTTTAGATTAGTTTTCAGCATGTTATTACTCCTTTTTGCCAGTTTCATTGGAAAAGCGGAAGGTGAATTTGTATTGACCAATGACCAGCTTCAACGTTTATTAGGGCCAACACTTTCATCTACAACAGCTGAAATAAGTGCTACCAGTGGTGCCATTCAAATCAGACTCCCCAACGGTCAATTTATTTCCAGACCCATTTCAGTCCCTCCCTTTGAAGTAAGTGGCATCAACTGTACCTTAAGACCCATTCGTAATTCGGGAACGCCAACATTAGTATATAGAGATGGTTACTTTCGTTTTTCAATCATGCTCAGACCAGTGGTTGGCAGGACTGTTTTAGTAACAAATGGCTGGTGGCCTAATATTACAGCGTCTGGAATTCAAGTGGATATTAGTTTTCGACTCAAACTTGAGAATGGAATTCCTGTAGTAGATGCAATGACAACTTCAGTAACAGGTGACATCGATTTAACAGGTATCTTTAGTCCATTTAGCCCTGTAATGCGTCCAAGAATTCAACAGGAGATGGCAACCCGGATTGAAAGGGAAATCAAACCTCAACTTAATTTGGTTTTGGCTATCGTTCTTCCCGCTCATATTGCGCAAGCTACAGGTTATGGTTCTTCCTTATTATTTAGTGGGGCCATTTCACATGAAAGGGACAGGATTCTTTTTACCATAACTGGCAGAAATCAAACACCTCCTCGTCCAACAATTGTTCTTACTGGTATTGACGCTTCACAGGTAAATCCAAATATACTGCAATTGGCAGCAACCTGGCCCATACCCGTTAGAACCTCTACGAAAGCTGATGCTTCTTCCTTTGCTCCTGCTCAACTAAAAGAAAATGTGGGCACTCCTTTAGGTTCGGTAGCGCAAAATAATGATTGGAGTTTTAATGTGGTTAAAATGGATTACTCAGATAAAACAGGCTTAGGATTCGCGGTAAGTATTCAAATCTTGAATGGTTCAAAATTGAAAAGATCATTGAGTGAAACAGGATTCACCAATTACCCCACGATTTTAGATGCGAATGGAAATCCAGCGCCAATGGTTGATGCCCAACAGGCAGGTATGAACTTCTTTGGATATACTTTCGCGCCTGGTCAATCAGCCACACTGGTATTGTATTTTAATTATCAAAGCGGTGCTAACCCTAAAAATGTGGCTCCTGATGTATTGACTTTGGTTAATAAGATGTCTGGATTTTCTGTTAATCTGAGATTAAAATAAACAGGTTGTAAAAGTAGATTAAACCCTCATGTTTTACCTTTAGATAAACAAATTTCATTTTTCAATGTTTCCTAAAAAAAATGTAAAACATGAGGGCTTCCACATTAGGGCAATTAAAATCGACAGGGTATCAACCTATTTCTATAAAAGATGAATTACGCAGAAATCTTAGATCAAGGTTGCAAAAGGGTGAACCTATCCTTGCTGGAATCCTTGGATTTGAAAATACGGTAATTCCTGATTTGGAAAGAGCTATTCTTTCCAGACACCATGTCTTGTTTCTCGGATTAAGAGGACAAGCCAAAACCAGAATGGCGCGTTTGTTAGTCAATTTGTTAGATGAGTATATTCCTATCGTTGCAGGAAGTGAGTTAAATGACGATCCAATGCAACCGCTTTCCAGATTTGCCAGAGATCTGGTAGCTGAAATGGGAGATGAAACGCCTGTAACCTGGCTTCACAGAAGTGACAGATACGTCGAAAAATTAGCTACCCCCGACGTTAGTATTGCCGATTTAATAGGGGATGTTGATCCGATAAAAGCGGCCACTTTAAAATTGCCTTATGCTGATGAAAGGGTCATCCACTTTGGCCTCATTCCTCGCTCGCACCGATGTATATTTGTTATCAATGAATTACCCGATTTGCAGCCAAGAATTCAGGTAGCTTTATTCAATATTTTACAGGAGGGAGATATACAAATCAGAGGTTTTAAACTGAGACTTCCACTGGACATTTCCTTCGTTTTTACCGCTAATCCGGAAGATTACACTAATAGAGGAAGTATTATTACTCCGCTAAAAGATAGGATTCAAAGCCAAATTTTAACCCACTATCCTAAAACAATTGACATAGCCAGGAGGATAACTTTAGCGGAAGCTAAAATTGCTCCGGAAATGGAAAATGTTGTTAAGGTACCAGATATTTTATCTTATTTATTAGAGGATATTGCTTTTCAAGCGCGCGAAAGTGAATTTGTAGATGCAAAAAGTGGTGTTTCAGCGCGTTTATCTATCAGTGCTTATGAAAATCTGGTAAGTACCGTCGAAAGAAGATTATTGTTAAATAAAGAATCAACAGGTATAGCAAGAATCAGTGATTTCTGGGGAATTATTCCCGCCATTACAGGGAAAATTGAACTCGTTTATGAAGGGGAACAGGAAGGGCCTCAAGCCGTGGCGATGGCGCTTTTTGGAAAGGCAATCAAAAATTATTTCCTGAAACTTTTCCCGAATCCCGATGCCCTCTCTAAAGGGAATGAAAGAGATCCTTACGGAACGCTAAAAGCTTATTTTTCAGATGCTAATGTTTTGGAATTGCCTTTAGATTTACCAGAAAATGAATACGTAAACCGATTGGAAAAAGTAGCAGGTCTGAAAAAACTGGCTGAAAAATATGCTGGGAGTGAAAAAGAAAATACCCTTATTTTCATGGAATTGATTATTCACGCGCTGGCCGAATTCAATTTGCTTTCAAGAGATCCTTTAGATAATGGAATATCTTTCAAAGATCCATTGTCAGATGTTTTTTAAGCCATAATTTATTGTTATATTGATTAAAAATTTTGAACATGAATCATTTTGCTCGTTGTCTGTTTTTAATCAATATACTTTTTGTTCATTTTTCCTTTGGACAAATAATGGATGATGCTTCTATCGTAAAAAATGAAGCGAAACTTGTAAAAATTGGGAGTGGCTTCATTTTTACTGAGGGCCCGGCCGTCGATAAAATGGGGAATGTCTTTTTTACAGACCAGCCAAATAATACTATTGTGAAATGGTCTGCCAACTCAGGTCAATTAAACATTTTTTCTGATAATTCAGGTAGAGCCAATGGTCTCTATTTTGATCAAAATGGAAATTTACTGGCCTGCGCCGATATGGATAATCAGATCTGGTCTTTCTCTCCCGACGGCAAACATAAGGTTCTTCTTGATTCGTATGATGGAAAAAAATTGAACGGTCCTAATGATTTATGGGTTCACCCAAATGGTGGTATTTTCTTTACCGATCCCCTTTATAAAAGAAATTATTGGACAAGGAATCCTGAAAAACAACAAGATGGAGAACATGTTTATTTCATGTCCCAAGATGGAAAAAAGGTAGAAAGAGTTGAAACAACTCTTGTTAAACCCAATGGTATAGTGGGTTCAGCCAATGGTAAGTTGCTTTATGTAGCTGATATTGGAGGTAAGAAAACTTATTCTTACCGCATTAACAAAAAAAATCAATTGATTGATAAAAAATTATTCGCAGAAATGGGGTCTGATGGAATGACTCTGGACCAAAAAGGAAATGTTTATTTGACAGGGGATGGCGTTACTGTTTTTAACAAAAAAGGGGTCAAAATCGCTCATATTCCTGTAACTGCCAGATGGACTGCCAATGTTTGTTTTGGAGGTGCTGATAAATCTACCTTGTTTATAACCGCAATGGATGGTCTTTACACGATAGACATGAACGTTAAAGGTTTGTAAGCTTTTTTTCTGGCCAATATACCTCAACCGCTATGACTAAAATTTTATATTTCCTTTTTCCTATTGGAATGGCTTGGGCTCTTTTATCTAACTCGGGCGGAGCGGCTGCCGTTCAAAATGTGGATAGGACGAGTTCACCACTTGGTGTGGGAAGTTGTGGTTCTTGCCATAGTGGGGGCAATTATTCTCCTGTCATTTCGGTTGAATTATTGGATAATAATACAGTGGTGAGTAAATATTCGCCAGGCAAATTATATCAGGTTAAAGTTTCCATAGCAGCGGGAAATAATCCCCGTGGATATGGTTTTCAATTGGTTTCTCTTTCTGGAAGTAATAATATACAGGGTGGAATTTTCGGAAATGCTCCGGCTGGTTTTAATAAAATAAATCTTGACAGTAGGGTATATGTAGAACAATCTTCCACCAGGTCATCTGGTTCATTTGTTATTCCCTGGACTGCACCCCCGGTAGGAACGGGCAGTGTTAGGTTTTATAGTGCGGGTGTAGCGGTAAATGGTAGTGGTGGATCCGGAGGAGATTCACATGTTCAGGCCGCCCTTCCTGTGACCATTGCCGAAGATTTGGCTACCATATCTGTTTCCAACGCATCCATTAGTTTTCCTGCTTCTGGTGGTTCGCAAAATGTCGATATTACTTCAAATACTAACTGGACAGCTTCAGAATCTTTGGCTTACCTTTCCTTAAGCCCAACAACAGGCACAAATAATGGGACAATTACTATTAAATGTGATCCAAATACAAGTACCGTTGCAAGAACGGGTAGCATTACTATTTCTGGTGTTGGTGCAGCAAGTAAAACGATAACGTTTACCCAGGCTGGTTTGTCTCCCGTATTAAATGTAACTCCTGATTCACTGGTATTTCAAGATACTGGAGGAATTCAACAGATTTCTATTGAATCAAATATGACCTGGACTTTATCTGAGTCTCTTACTTTTGTGTCGTTGTCTGCTACATCAGGGTCAAACAATAGGATAATAGATGTTATTTGTCAACCAAATACATCTGCTGTAAAAAGACCGGGTACAATAACGCTATCTGGCACAGGAGTTTCGCCCAAAACAATAAGAATTTCTCAAAATGCAGCGGCTCCTACGCTATCTGTTTCTCCGAAAGAATTAGCTTTTGATCAATCAGGTGGTAATAAAACACTCTCCATTTCTTCAAATACCAGTTGGTCTGTCATTGAATCTTTGTCTTATGTATCTGTAAGTCAAACAACGGGTGCCAATAATTCGAACATAACGGTAACCTGTCAATCGAATAGTTCTACCGTGTCTAGATCTGGAATAATTAAAATAGCCTCTCCAGGTTTAGACACGCAAGTAATTAATATTTCACAGGTGGGCGCTACTACTTTATTGAATGTAACGCCAACATCCATGACCTTCAATGCAGCTGGTGGTTCCCAAAAAGGAACTATAACATCTAACACCAACTGGACAGTTCAAGAAAACCTACCTTTCATAAAAGTGGATTCCCTTTCAGGATTGAATAACGGAGGAATAAATATAGTCTGTGATTCGAATTATTCGGCGGTAACAAGGACCGGCGTCGTAACTATTTTGGGGGCTGGAGCGGTTTCCAAAACCATAAATATTTCTCAAACCGGGGT
>JBMLQR010000266.1:0-1455 GCA_049241465.1 Saprospiraceae bacterium
GGCTTTGTTTGGTTAATATTTTGGTTGTACTACTACGAAATTCCAAACAGACACAAAAAAGTAACGGAAGCAGAACTTGCTCATATTCATAGTGATAATGAAGAAGATACGAGCAATGAAAAACCTATTACCTGGGGAACATTGTTTCGCGTAAGGCAAACGTATGTTTTCATTATAGGTAAATTATTGACAGACCCTATCTGGTGGTTTTTCTTATTCTGGTTGCCTTCTTATTTTTCAACGAGCTTTAGTCTGGATCTTAAAAAACCAGGTTGGCCCTTGGTAATTATTTATATGGCGACATCTATTGGCAGTATTGGAGGTGGGTATCTTTCTTCTTACTTTATCCAAAAAGGGTGGCCTGTTTATAAAGCCAGAAAAACAGCTATGTTCATTTTTGCTCTTTGCGTATTGCCCATTATGTCGGCGAAATATGCTACAAATATGTGGGTTGCCGTTGCTCTTATCAGCTTAGCCGCTGCAGCACATCAAGCCTGGAGTGCTAATATTTTTACCGTAGCTTCTGATATGTTTCCTAAAAAGGCTATCAGTTCAGTGGTAGGAATTGGTGGAATGGCCGGATCTGTAGGAGGTGTTTTATTTCCAATTTTTGTAGGTTATATTCTTGAAACTTACAGACAATTGGGAGATTCTACAGCAGGTTATAATATCATTTTCTTCGTTTGTGGTTTGATGTATATGCTGGCGTGGGCCATTATGCACTTTATAAGCCCTAAAATGACTCCTTACAAAGAGTAGTGTTATGTGTTATGAAATAGTTAAAAGAGCAAAAAGATATAAAGATCAGGTAGCTGTTTATTCAGAAGGTGAAGCATGGAAATATGGTTCGATTATCCATCGTGCGCAACATTTTGCTACCTTACTTTTAGGTCAAAAGGATGATCTTGCAGAAGCCAGGGTAGCTTTTATGGTGAACCCTGGCGTCGATTATGTTTCTGTTCAATGGGCTATTTGGATTGCTGGTGGAATAGCAGTTCCACTCTGTTTAACCTATCCGCCTCCGTCTCTTGATTACGTTATTCAAGATACAGAGGCGGATTTCATTGTCGCCTCCGATGAATATTTACCATTATTAGAACCCCTTTGTCAGGGGAAAAGACCTATTCACTTATTTTCGATTTCCGGGATGATGCATTCCAGAATGTTCCCTGAAAAATCTCTTCCCGTTTTGAATTTGTCGCGGAATGCCATGATTTTATATACCAGCGGAACGACAAATTTACCTAAAGGGGTAGTGACTACCCATGCCAATATAAAGGCTCAAATTGAAATGCTTCATAAGGCATGGAAATGGGAAGGTAAAGATAGAACCCTTTGTGTGCTGCCCCTGCATCATGTTCATGGAATCATTAATGTCGTTTGTTGTTCCCTTTGGGTAGGTGCAACCTGTATTTTTTTTCCCAGATTTGATCCTAAAGAAGTGGTAGAATTACT
>JBMLQR010000266.1:1555-2657 GCA_049241465.1 Saprospiraceae bacterium
AAAAGAAAACCTGGTTTTGTTGGTTTGCCGTTGCCTACAGTGGAAATTAGACTGGTCGCGGAAGATGGTAAAGAAATTATGGGTGAACCGGGTGAAATTCAAGTCAAAGGTCCTGCCGTTTTTAAAGAGTATTGGAGAAAGAAGGAAGCTACTGAAGAGAGTTTTACCGAGGATGGCTGGTTCAAAACAGGCGATACGGCCATTTTACTGGATGGTTATTATAAAATACTCGGAAGAACCTCCATTGATATTCTTAAATCGGGTGGATATAAAATTTCTGCTATTGAAATAGAGGAAGTCCTCAGGCAATATGAGGACGTGGACGATTGCAGTGTAGTGGGTGTTCCTGATGATGAATGGGGTGAACTGGTTTGCGCTGCGATTATACCTAAGGAAAATAATACGATTAACCCCGATGCTTTTCAACAGTGGTTATTGGAAAGATTACCTAAATACAAGATTCCACGTCGTATAAAATGGGTGGATAATCTTCCCAGAAATGCGATGGGCAAGGTGACAAAAAAGGATTTGATTCCTTTGTTTGAAAATAAATAAACCATTTTTTCCTTCTTTTATTAAATAAGTATGGTCATTTACGGCGTAGGTTTATTAGCCTTTTGTTTTCTTGTGGGGCAATTTATTGGGGAATCTTTAGGAAGATTCCTGGGTATTGAGGCCAATGTAGGAGGCGTAGGATTTTCCATGATTTTACTTATGATTTGTACCGATGGGCTGCAAAAAAGAGGATTATTACCTGTGCCGACAGAGCAGGGCATCTTATTTTGGAGTACCATGTATATCCCCATTATTATAGCCATGTCGGCTACACAAAACGTTTTTGCCGCTTTTTCTCAGGGTTTTATGGCGCTATTGGTGGGTGTATTGCCAACATTATTACTTTTCTTGTGTATTCCAGTTATCATCAAATTACTTTCAAAATAGATTTTATCATGGAAATTCTACCAAAGTTACTGTCGGTAAATGCCCTTATTGTTGCTTTTCTTGTTGTGGCAGTGGTTACCTGGATAAGTTCCGTAATAAGTGTCAAGATACTTAAAGGTAGGGTGCCTGGAGCTGCCATTGCTATTATTGCCGGATTAAT
>JBMLQR010000267.1:0-1605 GCA_049241465.1 Saprospiraceae bacterium
CTTGTCTGAACTGTGATTTTTTTGATTTTTATGATTAATGGGATGGAACATTAGATGGAACCTGTCCCAGCACAGAGGCGATGCTTCGCAGCTTATTTTCGGAGATGCAAGGCCAATTATAGAAGGGGAAACATACAATTAATGCCTGAGACTGCTTCTTGTCTGAACTGTGATTTTTTTGATTTTTATGATTAATTGGATTTTTTACCATAGATGGAACCTGTCGCAAAGAAGCGATGGGTGATGTAGATTAGACGATGCGTGCATCGTCTCTACGGGATTTTATGGTGAACTAAAAATGTTTGATGGAAATCAATTTCTAACAAACCGAAAATGTCATTAATTATCCGTGAAATCCTATAATCCCTAAAATCCGTGATTCAAAAAGTGGGATTGTGGGTATAATATAATTTGGAAACCTAACGGTGAGAAGACGCGAGACGTCGCGTCTACAGGTTGATGATTATCATTTAAAATCCTTAAAATAATCTTTTGGTAACTTTCCAGTAGTTTGCTTAAAGCTTTTAATAAAAGAAGAATAAGACCTAAAACCACTTTCTTTGCTTAAAACTTCCATGGTTTTATCATAAACTATTTGATTATGCATTATACTAATAGCGTATTCAATCCTCAGTCTATTACGCCAATCAATATATTTTTCGTTATTTACCTGATTGAAAAAATAGGTAACATGATGAATGGGTAAATCAATATCCTTAGATAAACTGTAAATGCTTGATTCAACATCTACAAATTTATTTTCCGCTTCCCAGTTTTTAATTAAAAATCTGATTTTTTCAATATATTCTGATGGAAATGAAATATTTTCCATTTCAACATCACCTAATTCTGGATTTTCAATCTTTTTAACTTTTAAGGCTTCTTTTTCTAAAATTGTGCCATAAAGTATCTGCGGATATAAAATGAGCCCCAGAATCAAAATCAGGAATCCGCTAAAAACGAGCATAAAAAGGATATTTGCCTCCAAATGATAAGTCAATTTATCCTTAGCATTTGGAAATAAAATCAATCCAAATAAAACACCCAAAATGGAAACCGTTACAGCAAAAAAATGAAGCCAGTTATATACTATTTTCTGTTGCTTCAATAACACCATCGATGATGGCATTTTAAATTTACTTTTTAGAATAATATACCATATAGATATTAAATAAATTAAGAAATGAAGACCTTTTAACTTATAATTTACTCTTAATGGCAAAAAGTTATTGTAAGTGGAATAGCTTAAACTTCTCCAGGATTCATTAATAATTTTATCTGCCAACATTAATTTTTCTTCCCAACTTGAAAAATTATAAGGTAATCTGCCTAAAAAAATAATGGCAAATAAAATGAAATGTACCCAGTCTTTTTTGGAAAATTGGGTATTATCCTTTAAAATTGATCTCACATAAAGGAAAGCCAATGGGCCTATGGCAAAGGCTGATGCATTGAATGGAATACTTAAAATGATAGCTATGGTGACTTTAGATTCATTGTATAAATATAAATAATGTGATAAAATGATAAAATTAAATAGAAATAAAAAGAGTCCTAAATAAATATTAGCAGATTTATAGCCTTTATTGTAACCCAATAATAAAG
>JBMLQR010000268.1:0-1197 GCA_049241465.1 Saprospiraceae bacterium
TATTCTTAAATAGTTCTAACCATGGAAAACAAAAAACTATACACCACGCTCAAAGTAATATTCTCGTCATTCATGCTTTTTAGCGCAGTCGGAGAATTAACCTTGAATGAAACCATTGTTCATTCCATGGAGCTTATACAGATGCCAGCCTACCTGCTTTCTCTGCTCGGAGTTTTGAAAATTTCTGGAATTATCGCCTTGTGGTTTTCTCCCTTCAAATGGATTAAAGAATGGGCTTATGCAGGTTTTACTTTTGATTTTATAGGTGCAATCTTTGGTTTTTTTGCAACAGGAAATCTTGTGATGCCAGATATTCTAATGGCTCCGGTGGGATTGGGACTTTGTCTATCTACCTATTTTTGCTGGAAGAAAACGAATGGAATGTACTCAACATAAAATCCAAGAATTCATTTTGACACATTTGTGTCAGGTTAAACCTTCTCGTCCTTAATAGTTTTGCACTATTCATCATTATAGTGAACAACAAAATAAATTCGACAGACATGAAAGAAATCGCTTTAATAACAGGTGCTTCCTCTGGTATAGGATATGAAATAGCCAAACTTTTTGCAACAGACAAAACAGATTTGCTCATTGTGGCAAGAGACGAAAAAAGGTTGATTGAAATTAAAAAAGAGTTCGAAGAGAAATTTAAGGTTGATGTATTTACTGTTGCTGCTGATTTATCGTCCAACGAGGGGCCAAAGAACATATACCAGGCGGTTAATTCAAACGAATTAACCGTAAATTATTTAGTGAATAATGCAGGGTTTGGAGATTATGGCCCCTTCACAGGAAGGAGTATGGAGAAATACAAAGAAATGATTCAATTGAATATTGTGAGTCTAACGGAGCTAAGTTATCATTTCGGAAAAGAAATGGTTGAGCGTGGAAAAGGCAGAATTTTAAATGTTGCCTCGATGGCAGGCCTTCAACCAGATCCAAACTTTGCCGTTTATGGCGCAACCAAAGCCTATGTTATCAGTGTATCAGAGGCTATTCATAAAGAATTTGAAAATACAGGTGTTACCGTAACTGTTTTATCGCCTGGCGCAACAGCATCGAATTTTATGGATCGTGCTGATATGAATAATGCCAAGCTTTACGCAAGCGGTGTAATGACATCGTTAGATGTTGCCAGGGAAGGTTACAATGGCATGATGAAAGGAAAACTCCATGTGATTCCAGGTTTTAAAA
>JBMLQR010000269.1:0-13198 GCA_049241465.1 Saprospiraceae bacterium
ACAGAGGTTATCACAGCATGTTTTACTTGCATTAACATAACAGCTTCAGCCACTCTTCCAGGCTCTTCTATGTCATATTCTGTTGGTTTACCTGTTTTTACTGCACAAAAAGAGCAGGACCTGGTGCATATATTACCTAAAATCATAAAAGTGGCAGTACCAGCTCCCCAACATTCACCCATATTGGGGCAACTTCCTGACTGGCATATAGTATGTAATTTATAGGTATCAACTAATTCCCGAACCTTCTTGAACTCGGGTCCAATAGGAAGCTTAACTCTAAGCCAATCGGGCTTTTTTGTAGGTCTTTCTTTAGAACCTGCAATGGGTAATTCAACCATGAAACTGTATTATCTTTAAGTGACTATTTCCTTTTTCCAAGACGTAAATTTACAAAAAAATTGAGGAAAATATTTTGGTTATTGTTAATGCCTAAGATATCATTATCAGCCAGAATGGGTACATCTCTGATAAATGCGTCTGCCATAATACCAATTTCAGCAGAACGAATAAACTCTCCGTAAGCGCCCCAATCGAAATGTAAACTTCCCTTTATGTTTATACCAGGTACTATTCCCAGTTCATCAAGCCCTTTTGTCAGTTTGTCGGCCCCAAAAATGTCGTCCCAATTCAAAAATCGAGGGGCATTTTCCTCAGAGTACCTTTCACTTCGAATGCTGGTGAAATTGCCTGGATTGTCAGATGTATGCCTTAAAATAAGATAATAGGGTTTTAAAAGACCTAATGTTGGTCCACCCTCATAACTTACGCCAACAGCCAATCCCTTTCTTTTTCCTTTTTCAGATAAAAATCTCTTCTCTCCAACGCCAACTCTCAGGGGGTAAAAGTTATTTTGTTTGCCAAATATAAAGCCGCGGTAAGTTCCCCTGGGACCTGACAAAGATATATTTTTTTGCTGCCTGGATTCAATGGGGTCTTTTAATTCACCGAATTCTGCAAAGTAATATTGTGATAGGTTATACTTTTTTATCTTTCCCAGCTGGTAGCCAAAACTAAACCCATTGGTATAAATCCGAGCGTTAACACCACTCTCTTTTTGAAATAATATACCTTTATCCTGATTGTAATTATTTCTACCCAATGATAAGGTCTGTTGTGCTGTCAGGCTTACACATATTACTATACCTATTAGAGTTAAATACATTGACCTGAAATCAGGGCAGGCATTTATTATTTTATCGTTGGACATTTTTACTTCATTTTATGTAATACAATTTTTAACTCGCTTAGGTTCATGCAGCTTCAGATGCTTTTTTAATAATGATAAATATACCAAAAAAATGTTAATTTACCCTTCCATAAATCAGACCTTAACATGTTGGACGTTTTAATATATAGCGAACATTCGTCAAATAGATTCCAATATGTACTGGATTGGATTTTTAAGGGAGTTTCTTCTTTTCAAATCACTCATGATGTTGATCTCGCGATTAAATATAACGGCCCTATCATTTTTTATAGCAATAAACTTATTCGACAGAACGCTTTGCAAATACCTGATAGTGGATATTTATGGCATCGAAAGAGCGAGCCCGTACTACCTGATTTGGCATTAGTTACCTTTCCCATAAATAATCTCGATGTAGATATTTTTTCTTTTATTTTTTATTCACTAGCCAGATGTGAGGAGTATAATAAATCTGATCTTGATGCATGGGGCCGATTTAAAGCGGAAAATAGCATAGCATTCAAGAATAATTATTTGCAAATACCATACCTGGACCTGGTAAAGGTGCGGTTGTTTGACTTTTTTAAGGAGAAATGGCCTTCTTTTATAGTTCCTTTGCCCATTTATAAAAGACAAATTACTTATGATATCGATGTTGCCTGGGCTTATCTTTATCGGTCTCTTCCTAGACAGTTCTACGGTATTTGTCGGGATGTATTGCGTCGTAATTTTTCTTCAATTTACCATAGATGGCAGGTTCTGACGGGTAATGAGGTAGATCCGTATTTTACTTTTAGTCGCCTTTTAACCACTCATGCCACTTTGGGAGATCAGCCTATATTTTTTTGGCTGATGGGCAATAAATCCAAAATAGATCGTGCCGTTGGACTAAAATCAAAAGCGTTTAAACAATTAATCCGTGATGTATCAAGTAAATTCAATATCGGTTTACATCCGTCAATGAAAAGTGGAGGAGCTTTTGAACGGCTGCAAAAGGAATATAACTTCTTGTGCTCCCTGGCTGAAAAAAAGATTATTCATTCTCGACAACATTATCTTTTGCTAAATATCCCTAATACTTACCGAAATCTTATTAAACTAGGGGTTGAAAATGATTATTCCATGGGTTATGCCAGTCAATGTGGATTTCGGGCGGGTACTTGTTTTCCATATCTCTGGTTTGATGAACAGAGAGATGTCTGTACCAATTTGACCATTCATCCTTTTCAGGCGATGGATGTGACCTTTTGGGTCTATGGAGAAAATACTTCAGAAGGTATTTTAGCCACCCTTGAAAACATCGAGAATCAATGTAAATCGGTGGGTGGTACCTTTACCTTTATTGCTCATAATAGTTCGTTTTCAGGACCGGGAACCTGGAAGGCGTGGGAAGAAATTTATTTCACCTTTTTAAAAAATACAATTATATGATTACTATAATTCATGATACCCCTTCCATTGCGGGTAATTATTTAGCTGAGTTACGCGATGTTACTGTGCAAAAGAATAAGGTGCTTTTTCGAAGAAATATTCAAAGACTGGGCGTTTTTATGGCCCACGAATTAAGTAAGCATTTATCTTTTGACATAAAAAAAATTCAGACTCCCTTAGGCATTGCCGATTGTACGATGGTGAATACCCCCATCGTTTTAGGAACTATTTTAAGAGCGGGATTACCCATGCATCAGGGATTTTTAGACGTATTTGATGATGCTGAAAATGCCTTTTTAACGGCTTTTAGAAAACATCACGGAAGTGGAAAATTTGACATTGAAATGGAATACGTTTCCTGCCCCGATCTTACCGGTAAATGCCTTATTTTAATAGATCCTATGCTCGCAACGGGTGCGTCAATCATAAAGGCGGTTGAACATTTAGCTGAATACGGGCAACCCTCATCGATTCATATTGTGTCAGCTATTGCCTCAAAGGAAGGGCTAAATCAAGTGCATCAGAAATTACCACAGGCCCATATTTGGATTGGTGATGTGGATGAAGAGTTAACGGCAAAATCTTATATCGTTCCGGGTTTAGGTGATGCAGGTGATTTAAGTTTTGGCGAAAAATGTCAGGATTAAGTTCAATACATTTGCTAAACCTGGCATTTATTCTTGTTTATTCACCTTGCTTTAAATTTCACATTTTTGTCGATTCTCTTATAAATAATGTGGATTTCAGTACAATTTGTGGAAGAGTGGTTATAGGTTGGATTTTACCTTTGTTCCTAATACTTTGAAATAAAAGTAGGGCAGCTTCCTTTCCAATGGAAAATGCAGGCTGTGTAAGCGTTGATAACGAAGGGTTTAATAAAGCAGCAGTAGGCAAATTTGAAAAACTAATTATTTTTATTTGATTGGGTATCAATATATTGATTTCCTTACAAATATGATAAGTTTGTATAGCTAATTTTTCTACAGATGAAAATATGCCCAGTGATTCCGGTAAAGGTTGTAAGAAATTTCTGATGATTTGAAAACTTAAAGTTTCGTCCGTTCCGGCTTCAATAATATGAACGTGAGAGGGCTCGATTTGATATTGCTTTAGCGCGGCTAAAAATCCGTCTTTGCGATGATTGATAGCGGTCATTTGGTTGGAAAGAGAAAGAAAGGCAAAATGTTTACACTGGGTTTTTATTAAATGTTCAGTTGCCTGAAAACCAGCTTGATAGTCGTCAGTAATTACTCTGGGAGCATCAATTTCAAAATTAGCCCTGTCAAAAAAAACAAAGGGAATGCCTTTTTGTACCAGTTCGTGATAATGTGCATTATTATTTGAAGTGCCTGAAGATGATATTAGGATGCCATCTACCCGGCCATTTAACAAATGCCTGATAATCTGTTCTTCTTTTTCGGGTATTTCATGGGTTATATATATAAGTACATGATATTTTAATTCCTCTGCAATAGATTCAATACCATTAATGACCAGTGAAAAAAAGTTATGCGCAATTTCGGGTATCACCACTGCAATCGTTTTACTGGAATTTCTTCTTAAACTGCTGGCAAATGGATTGGGTTGATAATTTAACTGTTTTGCCAATGCCAGTACTTTTTCCTTTGTTTCAGCTTTTATCTCATAGCTGTCGTGTAGTGCTTTTGAAACGGTAGAAACGGACAGATTAAGTTCCTTTGCCAATTTTTTGATATTCATATTTTCCATGTTTTATTTATTTTTAAATGTTAAGTTACTTTAATTTATTTAATTCTGAGGGAAGAGTACGAAAACGATTTCGTAATTAAATGTGGAGGTTTCTAATATTGCCTAATTTAATTTTATCAGATTTGCTTTATTCAAATTTTATAATGAATTTTTTAAACCCAAAAGAATAAAATGAAAGTTAAAAAAATGCAATCACTGATTTTATTTTTTTTCCTTGGATTACTGGCTACAAATTTAGTTTCTGCTCAGAGCAAATTAATAAAAGGCAAGGTAATTGATGAAAACAAAGAAGCATTAATTGGTGTAAACGTGCTAATTAAAGGAAGTGATCTTGGTACAACTACTGGGTTGTCAGGAGAATTTTCAATTGAATCTACTATGGAAAATATTACCTTGGTTTTTAGCTACGTTGGTTACAAGACAAAGGAAGTACAGGTGAAAAATGAATTAATTCTTTTGGTGTCTTTAGTATCCGATTTGACAACGCTGTCTGAGGTGGTGGTCATTGGCTATGGTACCCAAAAGAAAAGTGATTTAACTGGTTCTGTAGTCTCTTTAAATAAAGAACGTTTATCGCAATTACCTAATGCGAATTTTGCCCAAGCTTTACAGGGTTCTGTTCCCGGACTTCAGATAAACACCAATAGTGGGGGCTCTGAGGGAAATGAATTGTCCATTTTAATTAGGGGAAGAAATTCAATTAATGCGGGTAATGGTCCACTTATTATTCTGGACGGAATACCCTACGTTGGAGGCATAAGTGAAATTAATCCTTCTGATATTGAATCAATTGAGGTATTGAAAGATGCATCGGCTGCGGCTATTTATGGCTCCAGAGGATCAAATGGTATCATCCTGATTACTACCAAAAGGGGCTCTAAAGAAAAGGTTTCTATTACTTATGATGGTTTTTATGGCATTCAACAAATTGCCAGAAGACCAGATCTATTGACAGGGGAGGAATTCTATAATTTTAAAACGACTAGAATTAATTCACCAGGTACCATAACTCAAACTGAAAAAGAGGTGTACGAATCGGGTAAATTTGTAGATTGGTATGATTTAGCTACCAGGCAAGGTTCGAGAGGTCAACATTCTTTGTCTATATCCGGTGGAAGTGAAAAGGCCTCATTTTATCTTGGCGCTACCTATTTAGATGTAAGCGGTATAGCTGTAAATGATGATTTTAAACGATATACTTTACGTCCAAATCTTGATGTTGAAGTTACTCCCTGGTTAAAAATAGGTTCCAGCTCTCAATTATCTTTTCAAGATAGAACAGGTTTGCCCGTTGAATTTTCTGATAGCAGAAATACTGGTGGAGGTGCCAATTTTTTTAATCCTCTAACAAAACCATATAATCAAGATGGAAGTATTGCTATTTATGCATGGCCAGAGTATAACCAGGCAAGAAATCCCTTATCTCCCTTATTAGTAGATAATTACGATTACGGTTATCGCGTATTTTCTGCAAATTACGCCGAAATAAAACTTCCGCTCAAAGGTTTGACCTATAAGTTTAATACAGGTATTGAATTTGAAGCTAATGATAGAAAGACCTATTATGGAAGAAATACAGCTATCGGTCTCCAATCTGGTGGTACGGCTGAAACTTACCATTCTATAGAAAAAAACTTAACAGTTGAAAATATCCTCAACTATAGTAAAACATTCGGAAGTCATTCACTAAACTTTACAGGATTATATAGTAGTCAGTCTAACGTGTTTGACAGAGATGATTTGGAGGGCCAAAACTTTCCAAGCGATGTACTGACTAATTATCAGATGTCCTCGGCACTTCTCTTACAACCTTCCTCTACTTATTTTAAGCAAAACGTACTTTCCCAGATGATTAGAATCAATTATGGTTTTAATAGTAAGTATTTGTTGACTATGACTGCAAGGAGAGATGGTTTTTCTGGATTTGGTTCAGGAACGAAATACGGTGTTTTTCCTTCTGCTTCCCTTGGATGGAATGTTCACAAGGAAAATTTTATGCGCGATCTTTCTTTTGTATCCCAGTTTAAATTTAGAGCCTCTTATGGCTTAAATGGCAATCAGGCCGTAGGGAGCTATCAATCTTTAGCCAGACTTTCCTACCGTCCGTATCTAAATGGAACAACTATTTTAGCCGGTTATCTTCCTGTTTCTCTGGCAAATCCCGATTTGGGCTGGGAATCTACTAAGTCATTAAACATTGGATTAGATTTTGGCTTTTTTGAGGGCAAAATTCAGGGAAGTATAGATTATTATCAAAATAGAACCTTCGATTTACTCCTGAACCGAACTATTTCTCCGACACACGGTATAAATTCTATTTTGCAGAATATTGGGGAAACACAAAATAATGGTATTGAATTGGGCATAAATTCTACCAATATTGATGGACCTCAGTTAAAGTGGACCACGGGTTTTAATATTTCACATAATAAAAATGCTATAGTTGATTTATATGGGGATGGAAAAGATGATTTGGCAAGTCGTTGGTTTATAGGTCAACCTATCAGGGTGAATTATAACTTGTTATATGACGGAATATTTAAATCACAAGAAGAAATAAAAGCTACTCCCTGGGCAGCAGCAACAGACAAACCTGGCTATGTTAAAGTGGTCGATGTGAATGGAGATAACCTTATAAATGCATTAGATAGAACCATTATCGGTCAATTAGATCCAAAACTTATCTGGGGCTTAACCAATACTTTTTCCCATAAAGGTTTTACTCTGATGATTTTTATACACGGGCAGAATGGTGTTACTAAAGAAAATCCACTTCAATTGGATAATGTATTTACTGATGTGGCGAGGAATACCATTAATAAAGACTGGTGGTCTGCAGACAAAAATCCTAACGGAACCCATTTTGCAAATGATGCTAATGCAAATTATAGAGGAGTTAATTTTTACGAAAATGCCTCCTTTTTACGCATAAAAGATATTTCTCTGGCCTATAATTTTTCCAATAAGGGGAAAAACCCTTTTGGCGTTCAAAGTAGTAAATTATATTTTACCGCCAGAAATTTAGCCACATTAACGAAATATGAGGGTTTAGATCCTGAATTTACAAATCAATATGGTATTCCGCTGCAAAGAGAATGGCTGGTTGGTCTAACCGTTGGTTTCTAAACACACTAAATCAAATCAAATGAAAACAAGAATTTCTTTTAATATAACTTTTACATTACTCTTTATTTTCACCTCCTGTGCGGATGATTTTTTAAATGAAAATCCTAGAAATATTATCGCTCCTGAAAATTTGTATGTCAATAAAGCAGGTTTCGAATTTGGACTGAATGGCTTGTACAATAGGGTTCGGTATGAAAGAAATGGTGCAAATGGTGGGTCCAATGTTCTTAATAATTCTGCTATGGTTATCGGGGTGGATAATGCTTACAGTATGATGCCCGCTGGAGGAAGTATTGAGGCCTTTTTAAACACTTGGGGCACTACGTTGGTTTCAACCGATGGATATTTACGCGATACCTGGGAATGGCTGTATGGTGTGGTAAATGCTGCTAACACGATTATAATTAGAGCTGAAAATCCAGATGTTCAATGGTCTTTAACTGAGAAAAATCAAGTCCTTGCAGAAGCAAAATTGATTAGAGCATGGGCCTACAGGCATTTAACCTTTCTTTTCGGTGCCGTTCCTTTAAATTTAGAGGAATCATCCGGTACAAATATTAGAACAGATTGGGAACGTACCCCAGTAAGTGTCATTAGGACAGCTATGGAAAATGATCTGCTTTTTGCCGAACAAAATTTATCAGACCCGGCTCCCTATGACGGCAGAGTCTCAAAAGCAGTGGCCAGCCATTATCTTGCGGAATTGTATCTGACCGTTGGTAAATACCAGGCCGCAAAAGATAAAGCTTCATCGGTAGTTAACAATGCTCTTTATGGCCTTACCAAAACCAGATTGTCAAGTCAATCTGCAAAACCAGGTACTCCTTTCACAGATATGTTTTTAGATAATAATGCGAACAGAAGTGCAGGAAATAAGGAGGTACTTTGGGTACTTCAAAATGAATATTTATCCAATGGAGGAGATGGAAATATCATGAGGCGCTGGTACGTAAATCGCTATGCTGAAATACAAATTGGCTCAGCACGTCCCGTTACTTTTTCAATAGAGAATGGTGGTAGAGGTTTAGGCCGTTTTGGCGTTACAAAATACGGCCTTTCTATTTATGATAATAACGATGATCGAGGTTCTTATTTTGGGTGGAGAAAGTTTTATAGATATAATAATTCAGCCTCTCTTCCTCCAAAATCAAATGTAGGTGATACACTCCATCTTTTAACAGGTGCCGGTCCTGCTCATCTAAGAGGTTTTAATGGCGTTCCTGTTGAAACCGTTGGCAATACTGCTACAAACAGGTTAAGGCCGTCGATAACAAAATGGGATTATGCTCCATCTATTCCTGAAGATGTCCAGAATTCTAATAATTATAACGACCAGATTTATCTAAGGGTGGCCGATACTTATCTTTTACTCGCCGAAGCTCAGTTTTATCTAAATGATTTGGCAGGGGCTGCCGCAACCATTAATTTAGTCAGAGTAAGGGCTAACGCAACGCCTATTACAGCTTCTCAGGTTACCCTGGATTTTATTCTCGATGAAAGATCGAGAGAATTATGGTCTGAAGAACACCGCCGTTATACATTGTTGAGAACGGGTACCTGGTTTGATAGAACTAAAAAATTTAATTTGATTGCGGGTAAAGTGATAACCCTCAGAGATACTATATTTCCAATTCCTCAAGTGGTCATTGATGCAAATCTTTCTAAGACGATGTCTCAAAATCCTGGATGGTAATGTAATGCTTAATTATAAATGTTGATTTTCAAGGAGAGGTGTAAAAAAAACACCTCTCCTTTTTAAAATAAAATGCTATGCGTATTCTGTTTATACCCTTTTTGATTCTTTTTGGAGCTGATTTATTGCTCGGTCAGGTAGTTAAGGATTCAGTACAAACTAAAATATGGAGTAGAAATGCAAAAAGGGACATCGTTTTTAGTGATTGGGTCAATATGCCAGTAAGAAAGGTATCACATTTAGGAGATTTTTCAATACTAGATACTATAAAGGTCAATAAGTATGGAAGCCGAACAGAGCTTTCTGGAAATAAAACAGGTTTTTTTTATAAAAAGAAAATAGGTGATCGATGGACGCTCTTTGATCCTTTAGGTGCTGTCTATTATGAAGTTGGGGTGACGAGCGTAAGAACAGGGAAATCACCTTTAAACAAATCGGCCCTTACAACCCAATTTGCCAATGAGCAGCAGTGGTTTTCTTCCACAGCGAGCTTGCTTCTTGATAATGGTTTTCATAGTATGGGATCCTGGTCTGATGTTATAGCTGCCAGAGAATATAACAAATCAGCCGTTAATCCTATCGTTTATTCCACGCAGTTAAGTATTCTAACTGCTTTTAATGCCTTTATACGAAAAGAATTTCCTGGAAGAAAAATTTCCAATATTATTTCTTTAGCCTTAGATCCCACCTTTCCCACTTTTTGCGAAAAACACCTTGTAGAACAAGCAAAGTTTAAGGATGATCCACATCTGTTTGGCCATTTTTCTGATAATGAACTGCCTTTTTTAATCTCAACCTGGGAGTCAATTATCTCCGCTGATAGTACAGATTTTGCCTTTATTGCCGCTATGCATTTTTTGGATTCTCTGAAAATAAATAAAATGGATATCACCAAGGCTCAAAAGGAGGTGTTCATAGCCTCCATCGCTGAAACGTATTTTATGGTTGTCTCTTCTGCGTTAAAAAGGGTGGATCCAAATCATTTATATCTGGGTTGTAGAATTCATTCGAGTGCAAAAGAAAATTTCGCCTTACTGCAGGTTGCTTCCAAATATGTAGATATTATGTCCATCAATTACTATGGTTACTGGGATCTAACAGAAAAATTGGCGACACTTTGGAATAAATATCTCCATATTCCTTTTTTTATCACCGAATTTTATACCAAGGGTGATGATGTAGGTATGGGTAATATTTCAGGTGCAGGTTGGATTGTTAGAAATCAAAAAGATAGGGCGGCTCATTATGAAAATTTTGTACTCAAATTATTGTCTAACAAACAATGTGTCGGTTGGCATTGGTTTCGCTATCAGGACAATGACCCCGCTGACCCATCCGCAGATCCTTCAAATAAAGATGCGAACAAAGGTATTGTGAATACGTCTTACGAACCTTATATTGTTTTATTAGGAAAAATGAAGGAAATTCATGACCTGAAATTTCATTTGATTGATTATTTTGATAAAAAATTGTAAAATTCATGCGCACATTTAAATGGTTCGTTTTTTTTATCAGTTGCTCTTTTGTAAGTGATTCTTTTGCCCAGCGATATAAAGATGTCATTTACGAACGTATTGATACTCTTTCTGATGTTCCATTCCATCGTTCAATGGGACTTTCAGGCCAAATGCAGCAGCATTTGCTCGATGTTTATTTGCCACCGCAACAGGATACCTCGATGAAAAGACCGCTTATGATTTTTATTCATGGGGGTGGATTCAGGAATAATACAAAAGTAGGTGCCTTCAATGGATTGGTTTGTACAGGCTTAGCTCAAAGAGGATATGTGGCTGCCTCTATTGATTATAGACTCGGTATTGATTCTTCTAATAGTGATGAGGCATATTTTGAAGCTTTTGTCAGAGCTGTTCAGGATGCAAAAGCGGCGGTGAGATATTTAAAAGAAAATGCATTAGCCTTTAGAATTGATACCGCTCAGGTTTTTATCATGGGAAGTTCGGCAGGGGCCATGACGGCATTGGGTGTAGCTTATTTAGACCAATATGAAGTGCCCGTTTCCGTTTCTTCCAAATGGGGCTTATTAGATCCGGTAAAATCAACTATTTCCACTAAGGTTCATGGCGTTGTAAATTGTTGGGGTGCATTGACCAATCTTTCCTTTATGAAGGAAGGGGATGTTCCAGTTTTTTCAGTCCATGGAGAAATGGATAAAACCGTACCCTTTGATTCCTCCTATTCCTGGCATGGTTTCAAATACGGAAGCCTTCCTATCTTCGAAAGGGCACTTAAACTGGGTTTGCCAACAGGGTATTTGCCGTTTCCAAATACAGGACATACCTTGGACAGTAAAAAGGAAAAGCAAGGCGCTGCCCTGAATGAAATAGTTCACTGGTTATTTACTCAGTTAAAAAATAATAAATCGACGGGTAATGCAGGAATAAAAAGATTTGAAAAGGAAATCCTTGTTTTTGATAGCCTGAATAATGCCATAAACTATCCGGAAAATTCAGTGCTTGTCACAGGGAGTAGTTTTGTAAGGCTTTGGAAAAATGTGGCTGCTGATGTAGCTCCCTTATCGGTTATTCATAGAGGATATGGTGGGAGTAATATCCCAGAAATGGCCTATTATATCGAACGTATTGCCTTTCCACATAACCTGAAAGCAATAGTCTTATATACAGGAAGTAATGATTTAACGGTTTCAAATAATGATAAATCACCTGTTCAGATCCTTGAAACTTATAAGCAAATTATCCATACCCTACGGAAAAAATTTCCAGCAATACCCATTATTTGGATTGAAATTTCGCCTTCTCCAAGAAGATGGAAAGTTTGGGATAAAATTGAGGAAACAAATACGCTCATTCGGGAATATTCAGCCTCCCAGCCTTTTTTGCACACCGTATCAGTGAAAAATGCTTTCCTTGATGAATCAAATCAGCCTATTGGTAAATATTTTGGTAAAGATAACCTTCATTATAATGAGGAAGGATATGTGATTTGGGGAAATACGCTGGCTCCTCAAATTCATAAAATTTTGGATGTCAAATAAGATTAATTAATATAAAAAGCCCGGTTAATCTGCATTAGCCGGGCTTTTTATATATTAATATTTCCTGTTTATCTGATGGAAATATTCGTAGGACTTAAGGTTCTTCTTAAAGAAACCAGATTATTTGCCGTAACAGCCTCCACTTGTAAACTAAATGATTTTCCCTTTTCGTTCGGAACCGTATAAGGAACGGTGATAACATGTACTCTTTCCGCTGCTGAGAAATTAGCAACAAATGGAACACTCCTTACGAAATTATAAGTGCCGGAGGTACCAATTCTTTGGTAAAACTTAAACTCTTTAATGTCCGTATTTAAGGCATGTGCCTTGATGGTAAGATTCACAGTGCTATTTGCATCGGCAGTGGAAACTGGAGAGGTCAGTGCAGATACCTGGGCGACATCACCCACAATTTCAAATAAATCACTCGTAGGATTATATTCCTTGTGACAGGCAGATAGAAGTATAACCAGAAGTAATAGAATATTATTAAGAATTCTCATCGTTCAATACTGTTTAATAGTTAATTAAAAATCCACATCTTAACATCAAGGTCGCGAAAGTTTTGTGTTGCATTCGCTGAATTCCTGGATGTTTCTGAGGTGGGATAAGCTGCTCTCTGAATCCACTTGCCTTTTAAATCCGGATTGTGGTTTGCCGGCAATGATAAACCTGGAAGTATGGTATTACTATAGTCATAGCGACGTAAATCGGTCCATGCTTCAGGATTAAGAAAAAGGGCCTTGTATTTCTCGGAAATGATGTGAGAAATGGTTAGGTTCTCCGCTCCAACCGCAATTTTAGGGTTAGACGTAAATGCTGTAATATTTGCAGCGGATACCCCAATTTTAGTCATATTGGCTCTAATTCCGTCTAAATAAGCATTGTAAGCGTCGGGATTGCCTTTTCCACCGTTCTGCAATAATCTTACCTCTGCTTCAATAAACTTAGCTTCTGCATTGGTAATCATTTGAAGGGGAGCCAATAGACTGAAATTCCAACCAAAAAAATTAGTTCT
>JBMLQR010000269.1:13298-15834 GCA_049241465.1 Saprospiraceae bacterium
CCTCTGTAAACAATATCGTCGGTGCCTGGTTTGAATAAAGATTCAGTAGCACTTAATTCAGTAATAGCTTCATTAAGAAGACGTTGAATGTCCTTATATACCTCTTCCTGCGTGTCGTATTTTGGCGCGAAATCAGTTAATTGATTATCAGAACTTTTATATGGAATATTTTCCCAAATGGTCGTTGCTAAACCAAGATTATAAGCTAAAACTACTTTTGCCAAGCCACTATAGTGTGGAGAGTTGGTGCTATTTGCTTTCTTAATCATTGCATTGGCATTGGGTATAATGTTTAAGTATAAATTTACCCAAACACCGTCAAAAGTACTTCTTAGGTGCGAATCAGTACCAGAAGCTACCAAACTGCCTATTTGCTGAATATAAGAACTGCTTATTGACGCAGCACTTTGTGTTGAATTGGCTGAGAAAAACAAAATGGTAGGCGTCAAGGTGTTCAAACTTGCGTCATTTGTTTTATTGGGATCAATATTAGTGTCACCACCAATATAGCTTTCACAGTTAGTTACCGTCAATATGAGTGCTAACCAGATTATTTTTTGCAAAAATTTATTTTTCATTATCATCAATTTCTGTTTTCAAAATGGGTTTATTAAAATCCAATGTTAAGGTTGAAATTTATATTTCGTGTATTAGGCGTATTTCTGCCTGTAAACCCAACGAGGTTAGAACCAGAACCAAAAGCCAGCGCTTCAGGGTCATATCCTCTGAAAGGAGTAGATAAAAAGACATTACTTGCTGAAATACCCACTCTGGCGGAGGAAATAACTTTTCCAAACAAAGATTTTGGTAAACTGTAAGAAAGATTAATATTTCTAATTCTGAACCATGAAGCATCCTGCAGATTGAAGGAATGATGTCCGTTAATACCAAAAGCACGGTAAGTATTTTCATCTACAATAACAGGTATGGTATTGGCTTTGCCATCTGCAGTAACTCCTTTCCATATAGTCATCACATTTCTATCTTCAGTAAATAAGGTAGTACCATTTCTAAGGGCATTCATTTCCATAAGATCTACCATGTCACCACCTTGTCTTACCTCAAGTAATACATTTAAAGTCAAACCTTTGTAAGAAAAAGTATTGTTTAAACCACCAAACCAATCCGGAAGAGCATTTCCAAGTTTGATGTACTTACTTTGATCTAAAGTAGGTAATCCATTGGTACCTATCAATACTTCTCCCTTTTCATTTCTCCGCCAATCGTAACCATACATATCGCCCATGGAACCACCTTCAACTATTCTTAAAGCAGATCTTCCCTGATCATAAAAGGTAATTTCTTTCAGATTTTCTGGCATAGATACAACAGTGTTGCGTATTCTTGTCCAGTTAATGTCAATGTCCCAACGGAATTTTCCTTTTAACGGGCTAAAACCGAGAAGAACTTCAACCCCTTTGTTTACAATTAAACCAGCATTGGTAGTATATCTTGAAAAGCCAGTTACGTTACTGATGGGAACGTCTATGATTTGATTTTTACTATTTCTTACAAAATAATTCGCTTCTAATGAGATTAGATTATTTAGGAAATTAGCCTCAATACCTACTTCAGACTCAGTGGTAAGTTCTGGTAACAAATTGAAATTACCTATGTCAAGGTCTCTTCTAAAGCCACCTACTGTTCCAAAGGGAAAGCCAGGTACTGGCGCAAAATAAGTGCCAATCTGATAAGGAGAGGCATCTTTACCTACCTGAGCAACAGATCCCCTAAGTTTCATGAAACTGAAAAAAGCATTATCTTTTAATAAGGTATTACTTACTATGTAGGATACACTCGCCGATGGGTAAAAGAAAGATCTGTTATCGGCAGGTAAGGTAGATGACCAGTCATTTCTACCAGTGAAGTTGAGATATAAATAATCTTTGTAGTCGATTCTCGCGTCAGCAAATACCCCAACGATTCTTCTTAAGGAATTAGATTTACGGATAAAAGCGTTAGATGTATTTAAAATGTTGTAAAAACCAGGGGCTATGAAGCCTTCACCACGAGCACCTAAGTTTTCACCCTTAATATCTGTAATGGTATTTCCCACGGTAACATTTATACCTAAATCTTCATTGAATTTGTGATTTGCCGTTACTATTAAGTTTGAGTTAAGTTCCATTGAATTAATAGTCTCCTCTGTAATAAATCCACGAACCTGCGTACCCAAATCTAAATCTGGTGGAACAATCCTTGAACGTCTGTCATTATAATAATCTGCAGTAATTTGATAGCGTGCTGATAACCATGAATTAAATTTATAATTCAGATTCATATCTCCGTAAACTCTGTTAACATCGGTATTTAGAGGACTGGTTTCAGCCATATACCTCGGATTATCAATAGTTCCCGCCGTGATATTCTTTTGTGTGCCATCTGCCTTAAGGTAATCATTTACATCAAAGGAAGGAGACCAGTAGGAGAGAGAACTGTAGATTGACTTATCACCAGACGCTGGATTAACACCTTTTGAGTTTGCATAATTAATTTGTCCACCAACGCTTAACTTTTCTGACATTTGATGAGTAGC
>JBMLQR010000270.1:0-6804 GCA_049241465.1 Saprospiraceae bacterium
ACGCTTATGTTCGGTCATATTGAAACCAATTTGGAGCGAATGGAACATTTGGCTAAAATACGACAGGTTCAAAGTGAGAAACCCGCACATGCCAAAGGTTTTATAGCTTTTATTCCCTGGCCTTTTCAAGATGAAGATACTATTTTAAAGAAATTAAAACGGGCCAGAAATGCCTGTACCGGCGATGAATATATTCGAATGATTGCTTTAAGTAGAATAATGTTACCAAATGTTCAGCATATTCAGGCCTCCTGGTTAACCGTAGGAAAAACGGTAGCTCAGGTTTGTTTGCATTCTGGTGCTGATGATTTCGGTTCCATTATGATAGAAGAAAATGTCGTTTCCGCCGCAGGTGCCCGTTTTCGCTTTACGGCCAATGGTATTCAGGAAGCTATAACTGAAGCTGGTTTTGAACCTCAGTTGAGAAACCAGCAGTATGAATATCGTAGGCTACCTGAAAATATGGAACAACAAATTTTGAATAGAGAAGAAATGCTGGTCGATTAAATTACACCAATAAATGACATTCAATGAGGTTTGACAATGCAGAAGAATCAATAGCCTATATTCGGTCTAAAACAGATTTCGACCCTGAATTTGGGTTAATTCTGGGGACGGGTCTGGGTAATCTTTCCGATGAAATAGAAGTGGTGCACCAGTTTGATTATGCTGAAATTCCCTATTTTGCCATTTCAACGGTCGAAAGTCATAAAAGTAAACTCATCTTCGGTTTTCTGGCAGGTAGAAAGGTGGTGGCTATGGCTGGCAGATTCCATTATTACGAAGGATATTCTGCGGCGGAAGTTACCTTTCCTCTCATTGTATTGAAAAAATTGGGTATTCAGAGATTATTTATAAGCAATGCAGCCGGTTCCGTAAATCCCTCCATTTATGCAGGTGATCTGGTGCTTGTCCGTGATCATATTAATCTTACCCCCGATAATCCACTCCGGGGACTAAATGATGAAAGGCTTGGCCCTCGTTTTCCCGATATGTTACATGCTTATGACCATGAGGGTAATAAAAAAGTGCTGGCATTGGCTTCAAAATTAGGAATAAATCTCCACGAGGGCGTTTATCTGGGTTTACAAGGTCCAAATATGGAAACGCCGGCTGAGTATAAATTTGCTCATATTATTGGGGCTGATGTTCTGGGTATGTCCACCGTGTCAGAGGTCATCATGGCAAAATATTTATCTTTACCTCTTTTCGTATTTTCCATTGCAACAAACAGGTGTTATCCCTTAGATGAAATAGGGGTTTCATCGGTGGAAGAGGTAATAAAAATGGCTCAGAAATCAGGAGTTACCTTATCAAAACTCATCAAGGAAATTCTCCTGACACTCTAATACGATACTATGTTGGCAAAACGAATTATTCCTTGCTTAGATATTAAAGATGGTAGAACGGTTAAGGGCGTGAATTTTGTAGATTTGAAAGATGCCGGTGATCCAGTGGAACTTGGAAAGCGATATTGCGATGAAGGGGCCGATGAACTTGTATTCTTAGATATCACCGCAACGCACGAGAAACGGAAAACATTAGCTGCTCTGGCTAAGAATATTGCACAACATCTGAATATTCCTTTTACTATCGGTGGTGGAATCTCTTCTGTGAACGATGCCTCCTATTTATTAGAAGCAGGAGCAGATAAGATTTCTATAAATTCTGCCGCAGTTAAAAACCCGAATCTCATTAATCAATTGGCAGATACTTTTGGAAATCAATTTGTTGTCGTTGCGATAGATGCCAAACAAATAAATGGAGAATGGTTCGTTTTTTTAAACGGTGGTAGGCTGCCTACTGATATCCCTCTCCTTCAATGGGCAAAAGAAGCTGAAAATAGAGGGGCAGGTGAGATATTGTTCACCTCAATGGATCATGACGGGACTAAAAATGGATTTGCCTGCCAGGCATTAGCTGAAATGTCCGATCTGGTTGGTATTCCCATTATTGCCTCTGGCGGTGCAGGAAATATCAATCATTTTTCAGAGGTTTTTACCGTTGGTAAAGCTGATGCAGGTCTGGCTGCTTCTATTTTTCATTTCAATGAAGTCAACATTCCGGAACTTAAGCAAGCGCTTAAAAGTAGTGGAATTTCTGTAAGATATTAATAACTTATAATGCAAACTAACGCTCTCGCAATACCCGATTTTTCAAAAAATGAGCTTGTCCCAGCTATTATTCAAGATGTAAACACCGGGGTAGTACTCATGTTGGGGTATGTTAATGAGGAAGCTTTCAAGGTAACGCTAAATACCTCAAAAGTAACTTTCTTCAGTCGGTCTAAAAATAGACTGTGGATGAAAGGGGAGTCCTCAGGCAATATTTTACATCTAAAAAGTTGGCACCTCGATTGTGATGCTGATACGCTGCTTTTTTTTGTAGAACCAACAGGGCCAGTGTGTCACACGGGTGAAGATACCTGCTTTTCTTTGCCAAATAAAAAGGCAGACTTTTTAAAAACTTTAGAAAGTATTATTAATAATAGAAAATCAGAGGGTCAGTCAAGTTCCTATACTGCCTCTCTTTTTGCAAAAGGCATAAATAAAATCGCCCAAAAGGTTGGGGAAGAAGCGGTCGAATTAGTCATTGAAGCCAAAGATGATAATATAAACCTGTTTTTAAATGAAGCAGCTGATTTGATGTATCATTATCTCATTTTGCTGTCAGCTAAAAATACCTCCCTGAACGATGTAACGGAGATATTGGAAGAGCGGCATAAAGTTCAAATCAATCATAAATAAGACTATAACTATGACTTTACAAGACATTACAGCTCAATTTGAAGCTCAGTCAGGTAATTTCCCATCTATTGGGAAAAGTATTAAATTTCAATTTAATGAAGGTGCCGTTTTTATCGATCTTAATGGCGCATCACCGCAAATTAGTAATGCTGATAGTGACGCAGATTGTACTATTGTTACCAGCATTGAAACCATGGAGCAACTTCGTAGCGGTTCTTTAAATCCTATGATGGCTATTATGAGCGGTAAAATTAAAGTAAAAGGAGATATGAGCGTGGCAATGAAATTGCAGTCTATGTTGGGCGCTTAATCCGAAAAAATTTCATTGAAACGTTCTTTCAGATTGGGATAGAATCAATATCCCAATCTGATTTTATAGTTATTCTTTCCTTCGTTTCCGGGTGATTAAAGTGCAATTCTGAAGCGTGAAGACCTATGCCCTCCCTCTTCCAGAGCTTTCCACCATATAGTACATCTCCCGCAATCGGGAAACCAATTGAAGCTAATTGCGCTCTTATTTGATGGTATTTACCCGTCATCAACTCGATATTTAACAACGTTCGATGTCCAACTAAGCTTATCTTGCTGAAATTCAGCTTTACCTCCTGGTTTGCCTGGCTTTTTTGTTTGGATATTATAGCTTTTTTTTGTAAAAAATCCTTGTGAAGGTAATCTTTAAGGCTACCCGAGGGATTGGGAACTTCTCCGTCCACCAAAGCTACATAGTATTTCCGAACGGTCCTTTTTTCAAACTGGGCATTCATTATTTTTAAAACTGAGGGCTTTTTAGCAAAAAGGATAATCCCACTGGTTGGACGGTCCAAGCGATGAACAATACCTACAAATGGTTTTTTAGCAGTTAATAAAAGGTGAGAATAGACTAAGTCTTCTAAAGTAATGATTTGAGGTGAAATTTTTTCTACAGCTATTCCAGCCGGTTTGTCCACAATAAGTAGAAACTTGTCTTCAAAAAGAATGCGTTGTTTAAACTGTTCGGGGGACATATCCTGATGTATTTAATGGATTAAAATAAAAAATAATCGTACATTTGAAAAAATCAAAGTTACTTTAAATGAAATTAGCAATATTTTTTCATTCTGCTTTATTGTGCTTCCTAATGTTGCAAACCGCTTGCGACGGTAAAAAGGATGACTCATTTCCAACATTATTACAAGGAAAATGGCAACATATTGACGATAAAACGAACTTTTTGATTTTTGAAGGAAATAAACGGAAAGAAATGGCTGAAGGAATGGAGGACTGGGATGTTGAAGAAATAATCATTTCTGATCAATGCAAAAATAATTCAAATCCCGCGAGTGACCCTAATCAGGAAAAAGGGTTTTATATCTCTGCCTTAACCTCTGATTTATGTTGGTACATATCTTTTGTCGATGAGGAAACCTTGTCCTTAATTTATATGGGAAGAGGAAATACATTAACTTATAAAAGAGTTAGATAAACATAGTATGCACTATCATCAGGGATGTAGGGTATAAAGTCTTGATTTATTTAAATGCCGATTAGATCACAGGAAGCGAAATAAAGGTATCAGTATTCCAGGACGACATGTGTTTACTAAAAAACTGGTCACAATAAAGGCATATATTCTTCAATGCCTCAGTTTGTCTTTTAGCCTCTTCAAAAGATATACCCAGATGTTCCCCCATTTTTTGAGGTTGCCCATCATTTAGTGCCATAAATACTGGATGAGTACTCACTTTTTCTAATATTTCTGATACTTTTTGAGTTCTGGCATCGCCCATTGGGTATTTAGTTCCTGGACAACAAGGGTTTATTTTCCATAGCTGAATACTTACTTCCTGAGATATATCGGTATGACCACCAAGAAAATTTCTCGCACCTGAATGAATAGAACAGAAATTATGATTCGGATCTTTTGTCCATACATCTGTTTTTAATGCCCTGCCTCTCGCCCAATTTCCACCCAACCATAGGTCCTCCGTAGATCCCCAATAGGCCCAGCTTACCTTCGTGTTATCTAAAAGATAGGAGGTTTCAGCATCATTGTCACAATAGATGTTTCGACTGGAAAATAAGGCTTTTAATCTGGACAAATGGTTTTCTTTATGGGTATGAAAACGATCTATGCTGGCAATGTCAATGCGTGTAACACCAAGATCGAGTAATTTGTCCAGTATTTTTTCATTCAGCAAATCGCCATTGGTTTGAAGCATTATTCTGGTAGCGTTACCGTATTTGGTCTGAAGGGCGGCGAGAATTTCATATAAAATCTTTTTTTCAGACAGAGGTTCACCACCTGATAGTATCAATCGGTCTATTTTGTCGGGCAAATTGTGAACAATCCTGAGGCAATCTTCTACATTCATCCTTTCTCCGGAAGGTCCAGAGTTGTTGTAACAATGATCGCATTGGTCATTACACAATTGAGTAAAAACCCAATAAAGGGAAGGGACATAATTGAAATCAGACATTTATTCCTGGTTGAACATTTACTTTAGCGTGTAAACTACGGTATTTGTTAATATTTTGCTCAAACCAGCGGCATGAACCTCTATTTTATTCATATCGCCAATAGGGAAAAAGATATCAGTCATTGCGGTAAGTCCTTCATCTGCAAAAAGTTCAACACTTGATTTGTCCAATATTATTTTCATACTTAAGCTAGTATTTTGGGACAAACAGGGGGAAAAATGTTTGCCAGGAAAAGCTTTATTAAAATCGGAAATTCCGGCTTTTACCCTATCGATAAAATAACGGTTTGACGCAGGGTCAAATCCAATTTTCAGGGTATCTTTTTCAGGACTGGATATTAAAATAGTGAATTCTCCTTGAAGCGGTTTGCGGTTAAAACTAATATTTAATTCACAAACAAGCGGATTTTTTTGGAGAATTAAAAGTTGGTCGTCCACTATATTATTTTTAGAAATAGCTATTTTATTCTCCTTATACGATTCAAATTCTCGAACTATTTCACTTTTTAATTTCCATTCCTTCTCAGCAATGTTTACCAAAGTAACTTCTCGGGGTAAAGTCATAGCACTTCTCCAACGATAGGTAGGAACCTGTTGTGCATATTGCCAGTTGCTCATCCAACCGAGCATCAGTTTTCTGCCGTCTTGAGCGGGAATATCGGACCAGGAAACCATGGCATAATTATCTGTTCCGGCATCCAGCCAGTACTGTTTATTTTCAGGTTGACTGTTGACAAAACGGTGTCCGTCGAAATCACCTATAAAATAACTTGTTCCCGTTCCACCATTTGGTGCACCAGATTGCATACTGACTACCAAAACCCATTTTATTTCATTTGACCCCTCTATTTTTAAGGGGAAAAGATCGGGACATTCCCAAAGCCTTCTATCATCTTTAAGGCCATATTCAGATTCAAAATCCCATTTTTTCAAATCTTTAGAGGAATAAAACATCGTTTTATCTTTGACGGCAAGAACCATAATCCATCGTTTAGTTGTATCATGCCAAATAACTTTAGGATCTCTGAAATCTTTAAAACCCGGATTAGAAATGACTGGATTTTGTTCGTATTTTTTCCAGGTTCTACCTTTGTCTAGGGAATAGGCAATGCCTTGGGTTTGAAAATCAATGGCGCCTGCTTTTTCTTTGTCAGCATCATGGTAAGTAAAAATAGCGACCATTGGCGGATTATCTATGCTGCCAAATCCGCTTGTATTTTGCCAATCGATGACGGCACTTCCAGAAAAAATATATCCATGGGAATCAGGAAACAGCGCAATGGGTAAATGTTCCCAGGTAATCATATCTTTACTCACTGCGTGTCCCCAGTGCATGGGACCCCAGACATTGGCCTTTGGGTAGTATTGGTAGAACAGATGATATTCACCTTGGTAATATACCATGCCATTCGGATCATTCATCCACATCGAATCAGGGGTAAAATGATACTTTGGCCTGTATTTTTCGTCATCCCCTACCGTATTATGGTTAACAGGGTTCGTTGCACTCACACCCAAAAGATAGATCGCTAAAAACTGTAATATGTAATGTATTCCCATTGTAATAGATGTGTCACCCCTTCAGGGGATTGATTATAATT
>JBMLQR010000271.1:0-1990 GCA_049241465.1 Saprospiraceae bacterium
AAATGAGTTAGCTCTAAATGATAAAATAAAAGTATTAAAATATTTAAAATATTGAAATTGAATATTTTGTATATTATATATTTCTATATTTTAAAATGAAAAAATTCAATTTTTTGATAGGGTATAAAATAAGATGGTAGGAAATCTATTATAAGATTATTTTTTTTTCGCCCTTTGGAGGCTCACTTCCTATTCTTGTTTCATTAAAACAAAATTATATGAAACAAGAAAATCAATGTGCCGAACAAATCAGGGTTCTCCCCGGCTTTTCCCAAATTCCAAAAATATGTTGGATTTTTGTACGTGAGATTTTATCTCCAAAAATGTTTAAACTAATCCTCTTATTGTTGTGTGTTTGGCTATCTATAAGTCTAAATGCACAAGTTATTAACAGTCAATCGTTGGAAAGCGTTGGAAGGAACAAGCAAAACACTTCTTTTAATCTCGAAGAGATCAAAGTTCGATGGAAAAAGGCGGCATTAGAGAATTGTCAAGGGGTTCCATGTATTATCACTCCGCCACCTGGACCAGCTAGTACTGCTTGTGGATCTACTACATCAGTATCGGATGTAGATGGAAATAATTACAATACAGTTGCTATTGGAACTCAATGTTGGACAAAGGAAAACTTGAGAGTAACCACGTATAATGACGGCATTACTCCTATTGATTTTGATGCATCAGGAGGACCTTTAGGTAATGTGTCGCAGACCTGGTCTGTAAGAAGTGCCGGAGCATTTACCATTTATGATAATGAAACAAGTACACAAACAAATGCCACCAACTATGGATTTTTATACAATTGGTATGCAGCAGCTGGAATTATCACTTCAGGAGGTTCACCAACTAAAAATATTTGCCCGCTCGGATGGCACGTACCTACAGACGCAGAATGGACAATTTTGATTCAAACCTTAGATCCTTCTCAACTTGTAAATAGTGGAAATATTTTAACTCTTAATGGATCCCAGAGCACAATTGCTGGCGGTAAATTAAAAGCAAAAGGGACTACTTTTTGGAGTTCTCCTAATCAGGATGCAACTGATGAAACGGGCTTTTCCGCTCTTCCAGGTGGTTATCGCCAAAATTCAGGTGGTTTCAATGATATATTGTACACTGCTAACTTTTGGAGTGCCACCGCCTTCGACGCCACCTTTGCTTGGAAACGCTATTTATACTACTTCGATGGTGATATTTATAGGGAATATAACGTCTGCGAAAAGGAAACTGGTATGTCTGTTCGTTGCCTTAAAAATTCTTTAAATTAGGATAAAAATGAAATTAACTAAAAAGTTTTGAATCAAGACTAGTTGATTTAAGAGGTAATCAATTACTCCCAGTTACTTTCAAATTTTGCCTAAAAGGCATCATTTATTTTATCTGCCATTCATCCAACCTATCTAATTGACGCTTTCTAAAGTGGTCTGTAAGATGGGTTGGTCTCTTGTGGAAAACAATGGTGATTGTAGAGTAATTACTTTATTTATATTTATTTGATAAGGGAGGATGCCATTTTGTTATTCCTCCCTTTTCTTTTTATCAATTACCTTTATTCCTTAAGAAAATAGATTATTTTAGCTAGGTAAATTGTATGTTATGACGCAAAAGATTTTCCTCCTCTTTTTATTCCTGGCCTGTAAAGGTATTTCACAAGGTGTTCACATTCGTGTTAATCTAATTGGCTATGAAGCTTCTCATCCTAAAAAGGCATTGATTTTGTCAAAAACGCCCATCAAGGATGCATGGTTTATTTTTCAGGAAAATGGGAAAAAGGTGAAAGAAATTAACCCAATACTTTTGAAAGGGGAAAATTGGGCTCCGTTCGATTATTATTATGAATGTATTTTTACTGATATAATCTCTCCCGGCACTTATTTTTTGTCTAATAACACTCAAACATTACGTTCAGAAAAGTTTTTAATAGGAAATTATCCACCCATTCACGAATCTGTTATCAGTTTCATGCAAACGCAACGATGTGGATTCAATC
>JBMLQR010000271.1:2090-3513 GCA_049241465.1 Saprospiraceae bacterium
GTTTCATGCAAACGCAACGATGTGGATTCAATCCCTTTACCAACGAAGTATGTCATCCTCTCGATGGAAAAAGTTTTTATGGAAACAGACCCGATTCCTCCTATGTTGACGCAACAGGTGGTTGGCATGATGCCGGAGATCAGTTGAAATATCTAATAACAGGCAGTAATGCAACAGCCAGAATGTTAATGGCTTATCAATGGAATCCTAACGTTTTTGAAGATAAAGTGAATGATCTCGGCCTCCCTCAGCCTAATGGAATAGCTGATGTTCTGGATGAAGCTAAGTGGGGATTGGATTGGATCCATAAGCTTCACCCAAGCAGGGAGGAATTAATTCACCAGGTTGCCGATGATCGCGATCACCTTGGATTTAAAATGCCTCATGAAGACGCCGCAAATTACGGTTGGGGTAAAAATAAATACCGACCTGCTTATTTTGCCAATGGTAAACCTCAGGGATTAGGTAAATATAAAAGCGAATCCACCGGGGTTTCTAACGTGGCAGGTAGGTCGGCCGCAGCTTTAGCGTTGGGGCATCAGATTTTTAAAGGTATTCCCGGACATCTTCCTTTTGCAGCCCAATGTCTTCATGATGCGATAGAAATATTTGAAATGGGAAAAAAAAGGGAGGGTTTTCAACAGGGAAATAGCTATGGTGCTCCGTATAGATATAATGAGCGTACTTGGGCAGATGACATGGAATGGGGAGCTGCAGCTCTTTTTAAGGCCACCGGAGATAAAAAATATCTGAACGATGCATTACATTATGCCGATGTGATTGGCTTCACTTCCTGGATGGAAATGGATTCCGCCGCGCATTATGAAATGTATCCTTATGTAAATATGGGGCATTATGCTCTATGGCAAGTTGTTAACGATAAAAATATCAGAAATAAACTAGCTGATTATTACAAACATAATCTTCTTAAAATACAGGAAAAGACAGATAAGAATCCATATAAGGTGGGTCATCTTTTTATTTGGTGTTCTAATAATCTGGCCGCAGCAGTGGCAACGCAGGCATTGCTGTATGAGCAAATGACAGGCGATGTTCAATTTCGACCTCTACTTCAGAATCATCTGAACTGGGTATTTGGACTTAATCCCTGGGGTACCAGCATGATCACAGGCATTCCGGCCAATGGGGAATACCCGTTAGATGTACACATGCCATTTTGGATATTGAATAAACAAGTGGTTCCAGGAAGTCTGGTCGATGGTCCCCTTTGGTCTAGTATTCATGATAAAATGTTGGCTATCAGACTAAATGAACCTGACGAGTTTGCTCATTTGCAACCTGATCATATTAAATATTGGGATGATTTTGCAGATTATTCTACGAACGAACCTACTATGGATGGTTCGGCAGATTTAATTCTATTGCTGGCTCATTTTGCAAAACCTAAAATCAAATGATTTAA
>JBMLQR010000272.1:0-27759 GCA_049241465.1 Saprospiraceae bacterium
CAGTATTACCCACTTTTCCCGAGGTAAATGCACTAACGGTGCTAATATCGAGATTACGAATCGTCGTTGCGGCGCTAAAGCTATTATCTGCGGATCTTGGTTCTATCTTGAAAGTACCTGTGGTGGCCAGGATCGTTGTCTTAGTTGGATCGAAAAAAACATTATTTCCACGAAACACAACATTAGCATTAGAGTTTATAACTGTCGGTGTAACCCCTTGAACCGCTGTTGCTGCAGCTCTAACTCCATAACGCGTAATACCACTATTTTGTATCGTTCCCAAGGCATTAGTTACCGTACCTACAGTATCTGTAGTTAACACAATATCTCCGCCTCCAGAAAGTAATTGAGTAATAGCATTAGAATTACCCCTATAGTTAATGGCTACGGCTTCCATGGAATTTGAGGTTGTACTACCTTTCATAAAAATACCACCACCCGTTGGTGAAGCTGACTGAATAAGAAAATTACCGCTATCACTATTAAAAAGATTTATACCTAAATTTGATGTTGACCCTCCTGCCATGGTAATAGCAGGACCGACGCCTGCATAGGAAGAGGTGATAGCAATATTCGGAGCTACACCATACGTAAATTCTATCCCATGATTAACTGACGAAATACCTTGTATATTAATCCGGCCTGTTCCTGAATTAATCAGGAGGTTACTTTGTGAAGTAACGCCAGGGCGCCCATCCTGTCCTTGCCAGGCTGAACGTCCTTTAATGATGATATCTCCACCACCACTCAACAAGGACACTACCGTACCAGTTCCCCGTTCTAAACCAAGATTTACCCCACCCCTAAAACTTCCACCACCTCGATAGGCGTAATTATCTGGTATGCCATCGGAAGCAACACCTCCGTTTGCCCCATCATCGAGCCCCCCCGCCATTATCAATTTTCCTCCCTGCGTATTTACAATAACACCTTCAAGTAAACCAATTTCATCATTATTGCCCGCGGTAGGGGTCGCTTGACTATTATCGGCATCGGCCCAAAAAATAATATCCCCATTATTAGACTGCACCGTTTTTCCTGCAACATTTACCCAAACATAGCCTAAAGCTTTAAGTAGTATTTTAGCTCCGAGGGCTGTTGAAATTAGGTTTTCGTTAATTTCAACAAGTAAACCATATATAGTGACTGGGCCAGCTACCACAATACCCCCAGGATGATCATGTGTAACGGTCTGATTATTGGTTGCTTTACCGATGGTCAGGCCGCTCATGCCATTGGCATCCTGGTCTAATTTGAACCATTTTAATAAAAGACCTTGTCCAAAAGCAGCATCATTTGACTCCAAAGTAAACGAGCCTGTTCCGTTGATCCATGGCTTATCTGCATCAGAGCCTGTACTAAATACAAAGGTTTCTCCTCTGATGATAATATTCCCTGCCCCAGGATTGATGGTCAGATAATCCAGGTCGAGTTGTCCGGAACCATTAGCATCCATGTCGGCATTAATGGTAATAATTCCTCCAGCTGAAGTGATGGCTTTTCTGTTAGAGGTATTTAAAGTATTTGCAGAAGAGAACCCACCGTTCGCATTCATCGTAATATTCGCAGCGGCGGTAGCTATTATATTTGCCGCTATCTCAATAGAACCAGTAGCCTGTAAAAGGATATTAGCGTTAGCATTCGTAGTCGTCAGGTTTTGTTGAGCTATGATATTACCCGCATAAATACTCATGGCCCCAGCTGTCGTCCTCGGACTTGACAGGGTCAAATTAGCGGTATTGGTTGATTTACCGTAAGTAAAACTGCCTAAAGTAGTGCCAAAATTCCAGTCATCATCAAAAGTTAAGGTACCTGCATTCCCAGCCCTCATAAAAGTAAAGGCATTGCCAGTGGGTTGTATCGTCAGGTTACCCGTGGTCTGTATGGATATTGAACCGGCTCCTGTATTGTTATTTCGTTGATAGATAGAATTCCCTTCAATCAGTATGTTTCCAGAATAGGCATTGGTTCCATCAAATCCGATACGTATGGCATTCGCTGAATCTATGACTGCTAAACGAATAGCATTAGAATATTGACCATCGGCTTCCCTGGTATTGCTTCCTCTCAAAGTAATATTACCCGTTTGAGAGCACACACTGGTACCTGATCCAAAGATAATTCCTTCCTTATCGTTGATGGCAGAAGAGAAATTAGCTTCCCCCCGCAAGGAAATATTCCCCGAAACAGTTCTAATGGCTACAGTACCAAGAGATAAAATGCCATGCCTCCAGTTATTACCAACGGAGGCAGCGTCATATCCATAACCATTTATGGTGATAGCCCCCGAAGTAGTTCCAATGGATACTGCGCCAGTGTTTCCATTCAAATACGTTCCAGAACCATACGTGAATTTACCATTCACTTGGCCATTCATCTCTATGGAACCAGCCGCAGATGATATTGTTGATCTTTCAATACCTATGCCCCAATTTAGGCCATCATCGTCTGAAGAATTCCATGATAGCCCGGCAAAATAAAGATTTCCCCCATTGGTTGTAATGGATGAACCTATAACGGAGAGACCAGGAATGTCATCTGACCAGGTATTGGCGGAGGTATTACCAACCGTCAAGCCGTTCCAGGTCGCTGCAGTAGGTCCACCGCCTGCCCAAAAATGCCCTCCATTGGTTTGAATAGTCACACCATTCATCTGGATATATCCGTGATCGGCATTGCCTGAACCCAATGCAGTTCTTAATACAACATTTAATCTTGCGGAAGATGAGGTAATCCCCGTGGCATTGGCAAACACCATATCATTGGCACAATTGAGCGTCAACGTGCGATTAGCTCCACCTGTATATGAAATACTGGCATTGATATTCATGTTGCGTGAAGTGGCATCTTGCCATGGCAAATTCACGGTTAAATCACCCACATTGGACAGATGGTTGGTAATTACGCTGGGATGAATAGTGGCAGACCCGGATGCCCCCACATTGAGGGTATTTCCCGTAATGCTCCAGTTGGTTCCAGAGGTTCCTGTTTGTCCTCCTGTGGATATTGTCAGGTGTTGTGCAAACCCTGAGGTGACAAATAATGCGATGAATACACAAACGCTGAAAAATTGCCTGATGAAGGGGGATTTTCTAAAATTCTTTTCCATTAACTACTGATTCAATGAATTATGAATCGGCGAAAATAGAATATACTTTAAACAAAAAGGTTATATCAACTACGGGAAAAATACGGTATGTTACAAATAGCACCTTAAAAAGTGCCTCAAATTCAATAAGGTACAAAGTAAACAAATCAATTATTTAAATAATTTGCTATTCGTTTGAAAAGGACAAAAGATGAGTAACCAGATTTTCCTGAGAGGTAAGATTCATTTTTTTGCGTATGTTGGTTCTGGTTGATTCAATGGTTCGCATGCTTCTATTGGTGATTAATGCCAGATCTTTTGTAGATGGATTTAGTCGTAAATAGGCACATAATTTTAATTCAGCCGGACTTAAATCGGGATATTTATGTAACAGCAAACTAAAAAAATCTTCATTATTTGACGTCAATCGAACATCAAAATCATTTTTAAGCGTATGAATAGGATCTGCTTTCAACAAAGTTTCAATTTTTTTTAGTTTGACTTGTTCCGTTGAATTATCATTTAGGATTTTTGATGTTTTTTGAATCAATTCATCCACTTGTTGCTGCATTTGCGCCAATAGCGTAACCTGAGAAGTTAATTCTTTTTCCTTATTTTCAATTACATCCTTTAGTAATTTCTTGTTTAATTCTTGTTTTTGTTTTTCCAATAACACTAATTTATGTTTATTTCTCCACCATTGTATTACGATTAACAATAAAAGCACAAAACCAAACAATATTGAAATAAAATATTGGTAATTCAATTGTTTTTTGGAAAGTTTTAGGATTTCCTTCTCTTTTTTCTCTGATTCATACTTCTCTTTTAACGCAAAGGCTTCCTTTTTAACAGATTCATTAATTAAGGAATCATTCAGAAGATGAAATTTTGTTTGGAAATCGTAGGCTGCTTTAAAATCTGCTATATCTCTTGATAGCCAAGATAATCGTTCGTAAACCAACGCTTCTTCTCGAACTGAATTCAATGATTTGGTTAAAGCCAGGCTTTTATTCAATCGAAGGGATGCATCAGTATATTTCTTTTGCAATCGAAAAAGATTTCCCATATTGAGGTTTGTCAACATGACACCATATTGGATGTTGTTCTCCTCACAAACTTTTTCACATTCAGCAAAAAACTTTTCAGCAGCTTTAAGATTACCTTGTTTCTCAAAAATATTGGCTCGATTCGTAAGATTTTGAGCTAGTAAAAACGGATTATCAAGCTTTTTTAACTCCTGATAGGCCAAATCATAATACTTCAAAGCCTTTTCAATTTGATTAGATTGCTTATAATTACTTCCTAAGTTATTGTAATTCATAACCATCTGATAGGTATAACCCAATGATTTATTTATATCTATGGCTTTTAAAAGATTCAATTTTTGATTTTCCAAATCTCCAAGTCGACCATAGTTGGCAGCCAAATTATTATAAGCAACAGCCAATCCTTTTTTATTCCCAATTTTTTCAAAAAAAGAAATAGCTTGCCATAATGATTTTATAGCCATGGAATATTTACCCAGATAAGAATTTTTCAGTCCATCTACAAGTAAATAATTTCCATATAAGGACGAAGTGGATGACCTAAATTTTTCTGCCTGACTTTGCCAGTAGTTGAGGGAGTCAATATTCCCCATAAAACAAAATGTACTTGCCAGTTGCAAATAAATGTAAGCAATTTCCATTTCATCCTTATCCCCAACGAGTTGTCTAAATTTATGTAAGGTAAGGATGGTCAAATCATAATTATCTGTTCTATCCAAATAATCTACCTGTAAATGGTATAGTTCAATCAGTAAATCCTCCTTGTTTTCCTTTAACCATTGTTTTTCGACCTTAATGGATTCTTCGATAAAGTCGGTTGGATTTCTTTGAAGGATTTCCTTTAGCGAATCCATTTTTTCCCTCCCTAATTTTGGGTTAGAAGTGCGAGTATTTTGTCCTTGAATATTTGTTAAAATATTAAGTAGTAAAAAGCAAGAAATGATTACTTTCATATAATGACACCTTTGGAGAATACTTAATTCTATATGAAGACAACTTTATAAACTGGAAGTAATACTTGCGAATATAGCATATTTTATAATTGTAAGTGATTGTTTTTTTTGTTATTGGAGCGAGTGGGTTCGAGCGGGTGAGGTTTCGAGCGTAGGAGTTCGAGCGGGGATGTTTTTAACGCGGTGAACGCAGCGTTCAGACGTAGTGTTTCGCAGGGTTTCGAGCGGGAGAAGTTTTAATCTTGAATACACCGGACTGAGGCACCTATTGTTTTACTTAGTTGATCCGTTGAAATCATATTGCTATTGGTAGTTAGGTAAAATAACCAGGCCTTGTTATAATTACTTTCAGTTGAGGTCCAAAAAAAACCAAAGTTTTTTATCAAATTATAAAAACCATCACTACTTCTGAAGCCACCCTGGAAGGCTGAGAATTGACTCTGATTTGGTAAAAATGAAGTCATAATATTCTTTTCATTCACTGAGGGAATATGCCAGCCCGTTGGGCAAATGCCTATTGGATCTGCCACAGCGTACCAATTATAAAGGTATCCATAGTCTTGAAGAAAACTGGTATCATTTTTATAAACAGACCTACTACCTATCAATTTGTTTCCCCACAATTGATCGCTCTCATTCCTTATTGAACCTCCGGATAATCCACAGGAATGGAGAATCCATCTCTGTATTTCGATACCTTCAGATTTTCTGTAAGCCAACATTGGGTTCCAATGGGCATAGTATGATAAACATTACCATCAATATCTTTAACCGTAGCAGATTTACATGGATTTAAAAAATTATCGACAGGTAAAAACCTATCAAAACTTAAAAATAAGTGAATGGAAATTAAGAATAATAACATAAAGTAATGATTAAATGGGTTGGAAATAATTAAATTAGAAACTTGAATCGAGAGTATAAAACGTAATTTTTCTATATAAATTTAAATCGAATGATTTAGTATAAACAATAAAAAGGATTGAAACCGTAAAGTTCATATTTTTCGAAAAAAAATAAAAAAGAGAGTAAAAGACCGGAACACCCAATGGTGATTCCGGTTACCTATTACTCTCGATTTACTTTTTTTGGATTTATAAACTTTAATTGAATGTAATAATTACTCCAGTTTTAATCTTAAACAAAATTGATATTTTCTCATCATAACGTGTTAGTACTTTTAGTTCATTTTCTTGTAATTTTTGTTCATTTATTGTTAATTCATATATTTTCAGCCTAAACAGAACCATTGATTTGTTATGAACAAGCCATTGGCTTTAATTTCAAATCGCTATAATGCCAATTTAATTGATACAAATAGGTCCAGAGTAGCTAATGAAAGGAGTAAAATCTGTAATATTATTTTGTTTTTTTGCCCCCTTGACATAATAATTTTGAGGATAAACGAAAATCCCCGACACGTTTGCATCGGGGATTTTTTTTAAAGGACTGTGAGCATTTTACAAATCCTCACAAATATTATTTTTTAATTATCGCAAAATAACTTTTTGAGATCCTTGGTTCATGCCCTCTGAATCAAGTACAGTAAATAAATAGATTCCAGAGGGTAATCCACTCAAATCAACTATGGCAACTTTTAGTTCATTTCCCTCACTCAACCTTTGAAGTTAAGGTAGCTAACCAGTTCATCTCACCAATCCTTAGAGAGTGTGCCTTAAAATAGGCATCGGCAAGACCCATACCCAATGCAATCTTAGCTATTTCATCTGTGTACCCACCTGAGATCATTTTTTCCATGGAAGGAAAAGCGCTTATAGTTGAAAAAAATTCAAAGCCGCCAATACTTGTCGGAACTATCTTTTTGGAAAAACTCCAATAATTTATAAATCCATTTTTAATGCGTTCCTCGTGGGCCTTTTTACCCTTTTGTTCAAAAGAAGCATATTCAAAAGAATTTGGTGCATTTGATTTGAAGTGCTCAAAGAGATAAATCTGATTTTGCATACCCCATTTTCCTGCATGAGCTTCCACCGAATAAAATTCTATTCTTAGAGTAGTACTGAGTTTTCCAGTTTCCTCCAATAGATTGCCGTGTTGTGGATATTTTTTAAGCAATTCTTCTATCAAAGTAGGAGGATAGGCATTGAGGTTATCAATAGCAGATCCCGTGTTGATAGTTATATAATCAAAATCCACACCAGGGCTTTTAACACTTTGAAATGGTGTAAAAAAATACCATCCTGAGATAAGCCCCGCATTTTTTCTTGCCGTATGAACTATTTTCCAAACCTCCTGATTTTGGCTATTCATTTCTAAGTTCTGCCCAGGGTTGATTTTATGATAAGCAACTGCCATAAAAATGCGGTTTTGGTCAGACTGTGAAATTGTTTTCGTCAGAGATAAGCTGACAAATAGGGTCAATACAATTAATTTGTTCATGATTGAAAAATTTTGTTTTTAGATAATGTAATTTTTTCAAAAAAGTCAGGCATTTTCGCTCCTTTTCCTCAGTAAGATAAAAAGAGACCAAATTGCCAAAATAGCTACTAAAACTAAGGTACCTGAAGAGGCCGGATGCATTATACCTAGCATCATGGCACGGGCGTGAACAAATACATAGATTGTTCCTCCAACAAGACCCATGAGTACAAGATAAAAACCATCCTTAGTAGTTCTGTGAACCGAATGTAGAAGATTTGCTGTCCCAACGGCAATTAATACGGAACCATAAGCACGAGAAATGGTATCTATGTATTCGTTCATCACAAACAAATCAGTAAATTGTATTTTAAAAACAACTGAAGGCGCGATAAATAATAATACACCAAATGGCAAATCAATAAGTGCTTGAAATAGATAATAATAGTTCCTCTTCATTTTAATAGTTTTTTGGAAAGTTAAATTAATTAAATTTTTACCCGGACTTTAATTTCCTTCCGTTGCCTGATGTCTTTTGTTATATCCCTTCCATCACCCAAAACAACCTTCTTAGGTCCAGCAACAAAAAGAGTATCCCCATTGGTGGAGAATGACCATTCAGCTTCCAGAGTAACCCCAAGCCAATAATTTTGGGTATGATGTGTAGCCTTTTCTCTGATGATATTTCCATCGGTTTCGTAGGTTCCTGCCGAAGCAAATTCAAACTTTCCATCTTCATCGTAATGCATTAAGCAAGCATGGCCAACTGAATAGATTTTAATCTGTTTTGGCTTCTTATGAATCGTAGTGACACCTTCAGATTCAGTAGCGTAAAGTTCCCACGCCCCCTCTATCGAGGTGGTGTGAAAATTATTAGATTTCTCTAGCTTTCCAGATTCCACCAGTTGTAAAGAATGGAAAATAGGTGCCCATGCAAGAAAAATTATACAGATATATTTCATATTATTAAGTTTAATTTATATTTTAAAAAAAATTCATTTATCATTTTACCTTGTCGATTCGGACATAATTAACTGAATTATCTGGCGTAGGTTTTCCACCTGACCCCGGTTTATACAGTTGGTGTTTTCCATATAAAAACTCCCCATCAAATTCAATCTCCAAATTAGATTTTTTCAAGTTGTCCGGTAATCCAATTGGAAAAAGGATTATTATATTTCCAAATAAGTTAGTCTCTATGAGCCAATCAACACTGCCCAAAGCGGTACTATGCTGAACAATCTTTCCCAATTGATTTGTGAGTTGGTATCCGTTGTTAAATAATTTACTGTAATCCCACAATGAAATTTGTGATACAATTTTCCACTCATTGCCAATTTTAGTCATCAAACGCATTTCAGAGGTATTTACTTTCCAATTTTCATTGCGTTTGATTTCCTGATCATAGGATACCCAAGCCCATTCATAATTGAGTAACTTGATATTGTAATTTCTATTCTCAAAAACATCTGACCTTTCCTTAGGGTCGTTTTGAATACTTTCTTTCATATTGCTATAGATATTATCCCACCCCTTTTTATTGAAAAATGAGCCATCGCGATTGTTCCACGCAATACCAGTAAAAGGAAATTGCGCCCAGGAATTTATTCCTGAATTTAAATCCCTTTTAATCCATGCTCTAGTTTCGTTTTCAAGACATACCTTTATTTGAATTTCGTGATTAGAGTATTCCTAAGCTTTAACCTTTACGAAGCAAATTGAGAGGAAGAATAAAAACAGAAAATGTCTCTTTTTCATAGTGTACAGATTTTGTAAGTTAAGAATTTGTTTATCAACAACCAGCTTTCTAAAGTTTATCTTTTACCTCAAACAGCTTGGTCTATTTTCCTGAGTGATGCCATTTTTTTCCAGACTTTCAGTAAACTCATATTTAAAATCTTCTTTGGCAGTTTATCAGAATAACTAACTTGATCAAGTTGCAATCTGCATAGGGATTTAAATTCGTTGATGTTGGCAAAGTAAAGAAATCCATTATTCAAGGTGGTTGCAATCCGCTGCAAGAATGTCCATCGAGTTATAATTCCCATTTTGAACCGTTCCTCATGAAACTGTGCCATCTTTTTTCCATTTCCAGATATTCAAAATAATGCTCAGGTTTTACCCTAATAAACTCCGCCAGGGAAAACTTATGCTCGTTTGCATTGCCAACATCACATTCAAGTTTAAAAATTTAACCCCGAACAATATCATCAGATTTTTCAAAATTAAATGAACCTGGTTCCTTTGCTAAGACCTGGTCAACCAGGATTTGAGGAAACTCATTCATTTTCTCCAAATCAAACCCAAAGTAGGCGGTAAAATAGTCATGATCAGATTTCAATGGGCGAACAAAACCATAAGGATAATAAGTGTACATGCCCCAGTCAGAAATCAAACCAGCTTCCTTTCGACCGGCATGGAGATTAACTTTCCATTTTCTTTGAAGTGCTTTTGCATAACCCAAAGTCTTCCCTTGTTTAAGTTTATGGTAAGTTAAAACTGCGAAAACTTTATAGCTTTGTGAGGCGACTTGTTCGAAAATAAAATCACTGATGAATAACACAAGAAAAGATTAAAAACTTTCACATATATGTATTTTTAACTATTTAAAAAAAGTTTAATAGGGGTTACTTTAGACCCTTAGTCTCAAATTAGTTTTTAACTTTTTTGCCTAATATTCATTTTTATGAAGAGTTAGATCTACTTACCCAAAGGATTAGTGCCCATACCCCAAGTAAAATTACCGCAACAAGCGTCCCACTAGAGGAAGATCCCAATGTACCTTTGTTTACGGCACCAATCCGGATAAAAGCGTAAAATACGCTCCTAGTTAACCCGATGAACATTAGCACGTTCCCATCGAGGTTGCTTGTGCCCAGCGCTTTGACTAGTGCTACCGCTCCGACTGCTGCCAATATGGAACCAAAGGTGACTTCAATGAAATCGAAGCCGACCGTCATTTACTAAGGATCTGCAAAATGTAATATCAGGTCATGACCAGGTGAAAACATCAGAAAGATACCATAGGGCAGGTTTAGGATTGCCCGGAAATAAAAAATAATTTAAATTTCATGATTCGAACTTAACGTGCTTAAAACAAATATTCATATTTGTAATCATTGAACCACAAATGATCGAAAAATACTGGTTTGCGCAATCTGCATTCTAATGAAATAAATACCTTCATTTAAATTAAGCAAATTAAGTGCTGGTAAACCAAACGGATTGCTTACAGGTGATAAATAAGACGCTTTCTTAGAAGTACCCGTATTTTGAAAATAAAGGAATGGTGAATTTGGTCCATAGGCATCCAATCCTATAATATCCAGATCACCATCATTGTCTAAATCGCCAAAGGCAAAACGATTATGACTACTTGCTGCTGGCAACCCAAAAGGATTTACTAAAGGTGTTTTCTGATAGGGTTGACCAATAGATCTCGAAAAAAAAATCTTCATCAATAGAAAAATAATAATAATTGTTCTCATCGCTTTAAATATTTTTTTGTGTAAAAAATACCCATCAGGAAATGTATAGACCACATATTCCACGATGGGATTTTAAGTTTAATGACTAAAAAAGCATTTAGAATTAATATTATTTTTCACAACCTCCGCAAATATTACCTGTCATAACTCCTGTTACAGTACCAGCAATAAAATCAACATTACCATTATTTACAAATTGTCCCTTTGCGCACTCAAATCCCCCTGTTCCACCAACAATTTTAAAAATATTGACTAGCTTGAAACGGGCACCAGTATTGTCAAGTGGCATAAAAACTGCTTTATCATTTGTCCAAAAAGCATTTCCTTTGCCATCATCAAATAAATGGACAAGTTCCACTTCAAGTCCAACACCAGATGGGGTTTGCTTCGTAACAATAGATTGCCATTGACCACTATACTCACCAATAGTAATAACACTAGGAAGTGCACCTTGCCCTTTGTAGGTAGTACCATTTGGTAATTTAAAGTTTACCTCTCCGGATTTTGCATTAATTGTGGTTTGATAATCTGTAATGCAGAAAGATTCATCTTTTTTACAAGATGTAGATACAAAAACAATAGTAAAAACCATTAAAAAGTACCAGAAATAAAATCTAATGTTTCTCATGATAATTTATATTTAAAATTGTTAATAAACATAGAAAACCATCTTGGTTTAATACCTATAAATTTTGAGCCTTAAATTCTTTATATACTTGGCGACAAAAGGAATGTTTCGTTACTTCAAGTTTGAAATAAATTCTTACAAACCTTGTACTTTAGGTGGCATCTATTTACATTTATTAATCCGAAACCAAGATTAATTTGATATATCGGTTGAATAAACATAATTATCCATTTCCAGCACTCCAAGTAGAGCATTACGGACGGATCTTTCTATTTGAGGAAAGCAGTTTCAAAAAGCAGAACCTTCTTTGTTTAACCCTACTTTCTTAATAATTCTATGTCTTGCATCCATTTTAGACGTGGAGTTAATCAACTCCAATATAGAGCACCAAATTTCTTAATTCCCATTTACCCTGATACATTTTAATATTTCATTCAGCTTATTACATGCTGAACCAAATATTATCACTTAAAAGCTTTTGGATATCCCTCCTCATTTTAGCTACTTACATCTAATATTTTTTTATTTTAGAAAATGCGAATAACATCAATGGTCATAACAGGTATATATATAAAGATTCACTCATTCATCCAAGTGATTACATAGTTCTATTTCCAGGTAAATATTTTATCCAAACACAAATGTTGAATCAAGGTCTTTAGGTGAATTTTATAAATTGTAAAATAAAATCAAAAAAGTAGCTCCTTTAACTAAAGCCGTTTCATTAATCAATAAAGTTTATAAGACTCTATCTCATTACTTTTTAATTTGTTTATTTGAAATAAACAGAGTCCATATACTAATAGGTCCTTGTAATTTATGTGATTATATACACCTCTTCACTTCATTTTTTCCGATAATGATTTCTGAGAAACAACCAAGACTAGGAATGGATATCAAAAGATGTATCTTATCGTTGTTAGAGATTATATGACCTCTCAAACTTCTCAATGGTCCTTCTACAATTTCTACCTCATCCCCAACTCCCAACTTTTCGTGATGAATTGTAACCGGATTCGTCAGTTTCCCTATGTTTTTTATGAGATTTACTTCTTTTTCACTCAATACAGCCTCCTCACCACCAGATTTTACATAGCCTACCACATGCCTTAATCCTTTCACCGTTTGCCTAACATGGATATCAACACAAAGGAAAACATAGTTTGGAAATAGAACTTTTTCAACCCATTTTCTGCGATCACTCCATTGACGAAGTTCCTTGGTTATAGGTACCATTGACTCAATACCCAGCTCCATCAGTTGAGTAGCAACCATTCGTTCACATCTGGATGCCACATATATGGCATGCCACCTTTTAATACTATGGACGGACATTTTGTTGGAGGTAATCTAAAGCTTCGCCACTTGAGTCCCATGCTTATAACAGGAAATACAAATAAAACCTGCCTTTTTAGTAAAGGCATATAACCATGAAAAAAAACGAATTTGTATAAACGACTTCTCAAAAATCTTAAAATTACATTTGTACTAATAGTACTTTTAGTTCATTTTCTTGTAATTTTTGTTCATTTTTCTCCCAAACCATCTTTTATCCCATTTCCTTTCTCCAATCGGCTGGATTTTCTCCTGTTTCTTCCCTAAAAACCTTGGAAAAATAGGAGGGGTCGTTGAATCCCGTCTGAAAAGCAATCTCTGAAATACTTAGTAGTGATTGAGTAAGAAGTTCTTTCGCTTTTTGGATTCTTATTTTTCTGATGTATGTATTTCCTGAAATACCTACAACAGCCATCATCTTTCTATAGAAGCGGGAGTGACTCATCTTCATCATCTGTTCAAGATCGCTGGCATTAAACAAGGGATCTGATATCTTTTTCTCCACAGAATCCCTGAGCTCCTCCAGAAATTTAGTATCCTGTAAGGAAGCTGGATGAGGTGATGTAACAAAATCTTTCTCTTTCAGGGATTGTAAAAGATAATGGTGTTGCAGCCGTTTCCGTTGTTCCAGCAATTGTTTAACCCTAAGTAACAACTCTTCTTTATGAAAAGGTTTAGTGAGATATTCATCGGCTCCTGCCTCAAATCCATCCATACGCTTCACATTGCCCGATTGAGCCGTCAGATAAATGAGGGGTATATGACTGGTTTGAATATCCTCTCTTAACTTTTTGCCAAAGGTCAGTCCGTCCATTTTCGGCATCATAATATCACTGATAATCAAGTCAGGGATAAAATTAGTCGCTTTTTTCAGACCTTCCAGGCCATCATTTGCCGATAGAATCCTATATGCTGGTTCCAAACAAGATTTTAAATAAAATAATACCTCATGATTATCTTCAATTAGTAACAATAGATTTTTTTCAGATTCTTCCACTTTTAATTCCTCCTCGTCAGCATAAAGAGGCGCATTATTTGCTCTGGAAACAGGTAGGGAAAGAGTGAAAACTGAACCCCTACCCACCTCACTTTCTACAGAGATATCTCCACCCATAATCCGTGCCAGTTCCCTGGAAAGGGATAATCCAATACCTGATCCTACTCCACTACCCTTATATTCCTCTTGAAAAAAACGATCAAAAATTCTTTCCATGTTTTTCTTCTGAATTCCATTACCCTCGTCGGTTACACTAATATCTACAAAAGACATTATTTCAGATTCTTTTATTTTAAGGTTTACTACAACCCTGCCTCCTTTGTTTGAATATTTCAGCGCATTAGAAATAAGGTTACCAAGTGATTGTTGAATCATTTCCGCATCAAAATCCATAATCAATGCATCAGTATCAGAAGAAAATGAAAAATCAATACCTTTTGATTGGGCCATCCAATGATAATTTTCCAGAAAATAATGGAGAAAGGAAATGATATTTCCTGTCTGGGGTGAAAATTTTAATTGTCCTGCATCCAGTTTTGACAGATCCAGTATCTGATTTATCAGTTGAAGTAGTCTTTCCCCATTGCGAAGAATCATTTCTACACCAGTATGAAGATATTTATCAGGTTCCGATTTAATCTGACCGGCCATGCCCTGAATGATTGTTAATGGTGTCCTGAATTCATGGGTTATATTGGTATAAAAGGAAGATTTAAAAGCATCCATTTCCTTTATTTTTGCTATTTCAGCCAGTACTAATTTTCTACCCAATAAAAATTGATATAGCTGATAGCCCAGATAAATAGAGATAAAAAAATACACCAGCCATGCGGGCAAACTCATATACCAGGGAGGTAAAATTTTTATGGAAATGACTGCTGGCTTCTCTGTAGATAGTCCAAGTTTATTGGTTGCTTTAATATACAAATGATATTGACCTGGTGACAGTCCAGCCAGATTTATAGATCGCTTATTCCCGTTATTAATCCAGTTATTCTCCTTCATGCGGAACGTATAACTAAATTGTAAATGATGCCTTTGTAACCAGGTGGGACAAGCATAATGAATGGTCAAGTCGTTTTCATCATAAGGCAATTTCAATTGATAAACCTTTTCCTTATTTGACGGTAATAATATATTGCGGTTTTTTGTTTGAATTGAATTTATTAAAATGGATGGTGGAATTCTGTTCTTATTTTCCATTTCCCCCGGATTAAAAACACCAAGTCCCTCCCTGTATAAACTGGCAATAATCCGACCATCGGAAAGTTGAGTTGCTGTATTATTCAATTCCAGCGGGTCCGAGGCCCAACCATCAAATGCATCATAAGTAATTACCTGTTGATTCTTCACTTTCCAATTCACCAACAAACCTTTCTGATCCAGCCACAAATCATCCTTATGTTTAAAGGCAAACATAATCTCATCTCTCGGTAGTTTTGAAAATCCCTCAATTTTAGTGTAGGTTTGGGTATTTTTGTCAAACCAATAGGGATAAAAGCCATAAACAAAAAGAGTATCCTTGTTCCAGGAAATTGCCCCTTTAATTATTTCATCCTTTAATTCTACTGAATTATTTTTGATTGGCTGTGTTACTGGTCTTACGGGTCTATTAGATTTTGCATCCCAGCAAATCAGTTTATCTGCATATACCAGCCAAAATCTTTCCTCATTTTCGGGTATAATCTGAAATAACCTATGTTTCCCCATTTCCTTACTGCTTCGATCTAATACTAATTCAGAAATTAAATCAATCGGATTAAATTTAAACAATAATCCACCATGAGTACCCATCCATAGATTTCCATTTTTGTCTTCTGCCATTGAACGGATGGTTTGGTAATTAAAATATTGACCTGGTTGTTTCCACATTAGTTTACCATCTGGAGAAAATTTCAACAATACCCCTAATTGTCCGCCAGCCCATATATTTCCTGATTTATCTTCATGAAAAACCCAAAGAGAATTAAAATTAATCAGACTTGTTCTGGAAGGTTCCCTATAACTTTCCGGCAGATTTAAATAAAATCGTTCCTTTAACCGAAGATTCCTGTCCAACAAATATGTTCCTTTAAAGTAGGTACCAATCCAGATCTGTTGATTGCTGGACTGGTACAGTGAAAGTACTTCAGATATCTTCACATTACCGGTTTTCCCCTCCAGTTCCTTTATCTTTGTAATTCCAGGCTGATAGGGATTAAAAACATAAAGCCCATTATTAGTTAGTAGCCAAATATTTCCCTCTTTATCCTCAAAAGTATTTTCAATACTGGCTGTGATGGGTTTTGGATCCAGACTTCTTTCTGGCCAGCAATAATTAGTAACCGAATTTCCTTTTAAAAAACCATAAACACCTCTGAGCATAGAAAAAAACCAGACACGACCATCTTTTCCCAGGTGTAAAGGTGTTTTTGCATTATATGCAGGGTAAATATAACTGGAACGATCTGTTAAGTTTACGCGGATAATATCATCTCTATGCTCATTTGCCATTACTTGTGTTCCAAAGAGATTATTGTTATCATCTACTACAAAATCTTGCATGGCGGTTAATCTGGGATGTAAATTGACTGGCAGCAAACCAAAATGATTCCTATTATCTTTAATTATACCAGTAAAAATTGTACCGTTTGCATTCCTGAAAGTACTGATTATTTCACCTGTTTGTTTGTTCTGTCCCACTGCGCCAAAAGTAGTTACCCCTTCGGGTAAATTTACCGTTTCCCAAACAGTGCCGTTTGATCTCAGCCGATATAACCTGTTTGCATTGAAGTGGCTCAACCATAAATGACCAGAGAAATCTTCGAAAATTCTTACTGGAAAGTCAAGTAGATTTTTATTGGCTTTTAATTCATATCCTAGAAATGTGCCCTTTTCCGGGAGATACCGACATAATCCTTTGACCGTCGCAACCCATACCCGACCTCTTGTATCTGAAAAAACAGAAAAAATACGATCACTGGGAAGGGAGGCAGGATTTCCCTCCTCGTGTCTGAAGTTTATAAAATTTTGACCATCGTAACGTTGCAGCCCATTATCTGTGCCAATCCACCAGTAGCCCTCACTGTCTTGGGTAATGGTTCGCACATCATTTGAAAGCAGCCCATTCAAGGTTGACAAATGAAAGAATAATATAGGATTTGGGATACAATTATTAGCTATTGCCAACTGGGAGCACCCAAAAAAAATGAACCAAATTAGATTTTTTAACATATTATCCTCTTATTTATATTATTATTGAATACTTTGTACCAAAATACCACAAAAATATATTTCAAAGGATATTTCCTTTAATTTTTTTTATACAGAATATTTACCAACCAAAGTTAAACCTGTCAGATTCTTTTCAATAAGGGCTGATAGGTATCTACCCTCCTGTCCCTAAAAAATTGAAGTAACTCTCTGGAGGCTCTTATTTCTGATAAATCACAAGTAGCCATGATGATTTCATCCTGATTACCTGCACCGGCTATTATATCACCATAAGGATTGGCGATAAAACTTTTTCCATAAAAGGACATTTCCGTTTCCACACCCACCCTGTTAACGGCGCCAACAAATACATTATTGGCAATGGCATGGGAGCGGATAATGGTTCGCCAGGGCTCCGAAGAATCAAATTCGGGACGGTCGGGTTCTGATCCAATAGCTGTAGGATATAATAATATTTCCGCACCTTGCAAGGCTAGGATTCTTGCCACCTCGGGGAACCATTGATCCCAGCAAATGCCTATGCCAATGATTCCAAAATGGGTCTTGAAAATGGGATAACCCAAATCGCCAGGAGTGAAATAATATTTTTCGAGATATTGAGGACCTTCCGGGATATGGTTTTTCCTATATTTCCCTAAATAAGTTCCATCCTTGTCGTAAACAACCGCAGTATTGAAATACACGCCAGGTAAGGCTTCCTCAAAAAAGGGAACAACCAGAACAATTCCTAATCGCTTGGCCACCTCCTGAAGCTTATCTGTAGAGGCATTGGGAAATTTTTGTGCGTACCCGTAGCTTTTTACATCTACATATTGGCAAAAATAAATGGCGTTAAATAATTCCTGTAAGCAAACAATATTTGCCCCTAATCCGGCAGCCTCTTCGATTTGCTTTAGCGTTCTGTTTTCATTTTCCTGAACATCTGCACCACAGGCAGACTGAATCAATGCGAGTTTAATCTCTGTGTTATTCATTTTTAGAAGGGTTCATTTTGAGTAATACAATGCATGCCACCACCGCCCCAATGTAAGGCTAAAGGGTTAATGGGGACTATTTTCTTATCGGGAAATGCTTTTTTGAAGGCAACCATTGCCTTTTCATCTGTTTCAAGGCCATAAAAAGGTACAAGGACCAATTTGTTAACAATCACAAAATTCAGATAACTTGCAGCGGCAATCATTTTTTCAGGCTTGTCCCTAAATCCATATTTAATATCATTTTTGAAAGTCATGGATTGTAATATATCATAAGTACCATCTCCCTTTTTCATTTCTGAAATTTGAAGGGGCACTAAGGGCAGAAAAATAATGTAAAATGGTTTTCCATCGGCGTTTCTACTTCTTTTTAAAATGGTAAGATTTTCAGCTAACCGTGTGGCCGTCTCTTTTTCTATGAGATTTTCACTGAGAACATCGCCAAAGGCCATTAAAATAGTGGAATCATTTACAAAACGGGCATATTCATCGACATGGCCATTGGTTGTCAGGCAAGTGAAAAGGGAATCTCCCTGTTTAGTGACCAATGGACCATGTAAGGTAAAATCGTCGTCTCTCAGTCCTTTTTTAAACCAAATAAAGGAAGTCGCGCCTAAGGTTTTCCTGTATTCTTCTTCAATTTGTTTTTTAGTAAGCTGCGGATTTCTCAGAAACTGTACACTTTCGGTTAACATGAGCACCCCTTTACTATTGATTTCATTGTCGCCTCCCTCGGCAATCAACGGGGAAGAATATATGGGCATTTTCAAGGAAGCCGCTATCTTTTCATCTAATTTCTCATCCAAAATAGCCAATGGATCGTTTTCATCGGCATAACTCCAGGTATTGAAACTAAAATCTGCCATAGCTTTTTTCCTCTGTTTATTTGTCAGGAATCTTGGCCCCATGTCTCTGGTCCAGAATTCATTATATGGGAATAAAAGGAAAGAAATCCTGGAAGAATCTATACTATACTTTTTACCTTTCATTAATATTTCCCTTTTGAGTGCCGTATCTGATATCAATAAATTCAAATGGGCATAAGGTGCAATTTCTTTGAACATTTGAAAAAGTACCTCTTCTATGGGAGCATCCAGCTTATGGGTATTCCTTGGCCATTGCATCCATACGGCTTTAGTCGGCTCATATTCTGCGGGTTGCCTGTAACCATGATCTGCATTAATCATTTGGTCGGAATTACAACCTAACGAGAAAAATAAAATCGTTATAATGCTTATCCATCTCATTATTAATTTATTTAAAGTATTAATTTTCCACCTATATAAACTTTTTCTATTTTTATTTGATCCCAATCCTCCCAGGAAGATTGGAAAGGATTCTTATTTAAGACGATAAAATCAGCTAAAAAATGCGGGGCCATTTTCCCTTTTATGTCCCCTGCCCCATCTGCTAAGGCACCACCATAGGTATAAGCTATGAAGGCCTGCTCCATAATTATTTTCTCCTGTGGATTATGTGTATATCCTTGTTCATCAACTCGTTGAACCGCATCTCTTATTCCTGACAAGGGTTTGAAATCTCTAACCACTGGAGCGTCAGAGGAAAAAGCAAGCGTAACGCCTTCCTTTAGTAGGGTGTGGTATGGATAAACGATTTGTTGATATTCAGTATCGAGATATTGCCTGAAATTGGGACCTAATTCTCTCACAAAAGCGGGCTGACTGGCGCATATAATGCCAAGTCGGTTCATTAGACTGATATGCCTGGCATGAGGTAAACCGAGATGTTCAATTCGATGAACCAACGAATGATTTACCTCTGTTTTTAATTTTTCATAAACCGATAAAACCTGATCTATGGCTGCATCTCCAATGGCATGCGTGGCTATTTTCCAACCATTTATCTGTCCTTTTGCAGCCAGATTGTAAAAATAATCGGTTGACATCCTTAATACTCCAAAATTATCAGATGCTTTATATGGTCTGAATACAGCGGCAGTCTGACCACTTAAACCACCATCGGCGAAAAATTTCAAGGTATCCATTTGCAACCTTCCAGTGCAACTATCTTTTGACAAATACGGATTGGAAGGTTTAATATCAGGCAGGTGAACCAAAAAAAGATTGACTCTTAACTTAAGTAAACCCTCTTTTTCCAATGCCTCATAAGCTACTCGTTGTGGGGTATAAATTTCAGGATCTGTGATAGAGGTAATGCCCATTTCCAGGCATTTTTCCTGCGCCTCAAGGATCATTTTCTTATACTCGGCCGTAGTAATTTCAGGAATAAAAGGGGTCATTTGTTTTATAGCCGCTTCATAAAGAATACCATTTGGTTTCCCATTTTCAAAACGACCGATGTGACCTCCCGCTGGATCTACTGTATTTTCATCAATGCCAGCTAAACGTAAAGCAAAAGAATTAACCACAACAATATGAGCGCAGGTACGCATAACCTGACAAGGTCTGTCTGGAAAAAGAAGATCCAGGTCCTTACAAGTGGGCAATGTCCCATTTTCCCATAACGCCTCATTAAATCCACGTGCAAGAAGCCAATCTTTTGAGGTAGCATTTACGGCAAAATCATGTAATAAAACCAGCATTTCTTCTTTTGAATGCACTCCCCTTAAGTCGAGGGTATGCCCCAAAAGACTACCCACTTTCCAAAGGTGAATATGAGCATCATTGAAGCCAGGAAAAACAAAACGCCCGTCAAGATCCACTTTTATGGCTTCCTGAAAGGATAAAAGCAGCTCCTGATAGGTACCAAACGCCTTAAAGCGGTCATTTTCCACCACCATGGCCTCACAATGATTATTTTTCCCGTCGAGGAGAAAGATTTTAGCATTATGAAATAGGTATGGATTCATGACAGAAAATTAAACAGCGGCAAATGATTTATTGGCTATCGCATTTTCAAGAACGGACAGACCTTCTTCCAATTGATCATCGGTCATGACAATAGGAGGAAGCAAACGGATACAATTACTGTAGAGTCCCGCCCTAATCAAAATGATACCATTTGAAACGGCCTCCTTTATTATTTCCAGCGCGATGCCAGGATCTGGCTCTTTCGTTTTCTTATCTTTCACAAATTCCACCAGACGCATTGCCCCCATGCCTCTAACATCGCCAACACAAGGATATTTCGACACCCAGGGAGCCATTAGAGCTTCTATTTTTTCTCCAAAACGGGTTGACTGTGACAAAAACGAAGGGGACGATAATTGTTTAACTGCTTCGATGGCTGCCACTGCGGCCACCGGACTCCCACCGTAAGTGCCCCCGACGCCACCAAGATGAACTGCGTCCATTATTTCAGCCCTACCAATGGTTGCACTGATAGGCATACCGGCACCCATTGATTTTGCCAGAACGACCATATCGGGGATAACGCCACTGTGTTCAATAGCACAAAAACGACCCGTTCTGCCTGAACCGCATTGAACTTCATCGGCAATCATAATGGCTCCGGTACGGGTACAAATTTCCCTGATTTTTTGAAGGAATAAGGGAGGAACAGGAATAAATCCAGCTTCTCCGAGGACAGGTTCAATTAAAATAGCGGCTAAAGCCTCGGGATCTACCTGGGCAATCAGCGCATTTTCAAGTTGTTGAATAGAAAAATGAAGATACTCATCTTCTGTCATCCCCGCGGGAATTCTATATAGATTTGGAACGGGTAAGCGATAGATATCGGAAGACATACTGCCGAATCCTTTTTTAAATAAGCCATATTTACTGGTCAGGGATAAGGTCAGATGAGTTCGACCATGATAACCGCCTTCGAAGCAAATAACAGCAGGTCTTTTTGTGTAATAGCGGGCTATTTGAACGGCATTTTCAACTGCTTCAGAACCTGAACCTGCCAATAAGGTCTTTTTAGGAAAATCACCAGGGGTTACTTTATTCAATAACTCTGCTAATTCAACGTAAGGTTCAAAGGTGGTGACCAATGCACAGCTATGCAAATATTGATCAGCCTGTTTATGAATGGCCTGTACCACTGCTTCCGGTCTATGACCCAGATTGAGCATGCCAATACCACCGGCAAAGTCAAGTAATTGATTCCCGTCCACATCCCAAACGAGCGCTCCCTGGGCTTTTTCGACCACTATTTCCGTAGATTTTGCCAAACCAGCTGGGGTAGCTGCCGTTCTCCGGGCAATAATTTCCTTTGCTTTAGGACCAGGAATCGACGTAACTAAATTAATATTTTTCATTTTCCATCATTTAAACTTCAACACTTGAGGGTAATACAAGCAAAACGCCGGCATTTCCGCAGGTTGGGTCTGATAAATAATCGGTCATCAAAGAAACCATATTGAATCCAATTTTCTGTTGAACAGAAACTGTAGGATCCTTCAGGTCACCATTTTTCAACGCCAGATAATATTCCTCCAGGGAGTACTCTTTGGCATGGGCGGCAAAACCATTGAGCATGCCAACAGTGACCTGACCTTCCAGTCCCAGGGTGTTTACCACCTTTTGTCTGGCTCTGTACAATCGTCTGGCGATACCGATCCCTCTGAATTCAGGAAACACCGCCATATCCATGCCATAAAGCCAATTTCCCTCTGGCTGATGGGTTCGCATGAATCCACCGTCAAATAAATCAGCAAACCGATGCATTTCAGGGGATGAGGGATTAAAATGATACCGGATACTGGAAGTACTTCCAACTATTTTACCGTCTATTTCAGCCACCCATTGCCCTTCAGGAAAAAGATCCGTATGAGAGGAAAAATGGATGGCCTTCATCCTCTCCTCAGGAATCAAATCGGGAAAAACCACTTCTTGAAGATGCGCTAATTGATCGGCATCTCTCTTTTCCATTTTCCTGATTAATATGTTCATAAAATTTCATTTTTAAAAAAAAGTCCAAAAGCTGACGACAAAACTCGCAGCAGCCAGCAGAAATGCAATGATAGCATAAGGTAATTGGCTGAAAGAATGTGTCGTTGGTGAACATTCCGTACTGGATGCCGTCAATATTGTACAATCGGAAAAAAAACTGGCATTACTACCAAATACTCCGGCGGAAAGGACAGAACCCACCATTAAAAATGGATTGATATTCAGAGCCAAACTTAAAGGAATGACAATGGGTAAAGCCACCGTATATAAGCCCCAGGAGGAACAGGTGGTATAGGAAATGAAGGACAATAAGACAAATAAGCTGGCAGGCAACAAAAATGGTGGAAAATTTCCCTTTACCTCCGCTATCACGTAAGGCGTCAATCCCATTTCATCACCGATTGTCTTTAAAAAAAAGGAAAGACTTAAAATGGCTAATGGCAAAATCATTTCCTTGAAACCCAGCAAAGCCTGATCACTGATATGGTCGTAAGTCATCACTTTTCTGAAAAAGTACCAGGCGATAGTTAAAACAAAGGCCAGAGCAGCTCCTTGCAGGGCATCGCCTTTCAATAGAAGAGTACCTCCGATAAGGACAAACATTGGAAAAATAAAATCGATAGGCTTAACCTTTGCTGGCTGTTTATGATTCAAATCTGTTGCGTTATCCGCAGTAGATACAGCCATTTCCGCCGCTTTCATTTTACCGAACAGCGGAATGAATCCTAAAGCAACAAGGAAGGATACCAAAAGGGCGAAAAGGGCATAAAAATTAAATGGAATGGTGGCGGCAAAGCCCCATAAACCTTGTCCAACTGGAACTAACTTATTGTCTTCCAATAATTTGGAGGTAAATACGCCCCAGGTTGATAAAGGAATAATGGCACAGACTGGGGCAGCCGTCGTATTAACCAAATAAGCAAGTAAAGGCCTTGAAATGCCAAATTTATCCGTGATATTCCTCATACTTACCCCTGTACTTAATGCACTCAGATAGTCGTCAGGAAAAACAAATAAGCCTGTAAACCAGGTGGTCAACAATGCCGATTTCCGGGTTTTAATAAAACGCAACAGATAATTCCCAAAAGCGACGGCACTACCGCTGGCGACAATAAGTTGAATGAGCATTCCGTAAATGCCACAAACTAAAATCACCCAGATAAGGGAAGGATTTGCCATGGTTTCTGAAAGTAAGGAAAGGAAATTCCCCGGGAATTGTTTCCAATCTATCATGATGGAACCAACGATACAACCAATAAACAAAGATTCTAAAGACCTTCTGCTAAAGATGCCAAAAAGAACGACAATAAGAGGAGGCACGAGGCTTAATATTCCAAATTCCATTATAAATTTCCTATGCTAATGAGTTTTTTATCCATATATTCCAACAGGCCTTCTGCACCCGATTCATACCCGATGCCACTTTCCTTCCAACCCCCAAAAGGAGCCTCTGTCGCTTGCGGCAACCATTCATTTACCCCAATGATACCAGCGTCGAGCTTTTCAGAGAAATAAATGGCTTTATTCAAATTTTCTGTCATCACATAAGCAGCCAATCCAAAAGGAACGTCATTGGCCAGTTCAATGGCTTCCTCATCGGTTTCAAAAGGAGTAACTATCATCACCGGCCCAAAAACCTCGGCCTTTTGAAAATGATGATTTTTATTCGCTTCCATCAGACATGGGGACATAAAGAAGCCTATCCCTGGTAATTTTTCCCCGCCACAATGAATTTTAGCCCCTTCCTCTTTTGCTTTTTCAATAAATTTTATCACACCTTCCCTGTGATTTCCATGGATAAGCGGCCCCATCTGAGTTATTTCATCCAACCCATTTCCCACTTGAATCCTATTTATTTCCAGGGTTGCGGTGGCCACAAAATCATCAAAAATAGACTGATGAATAAAAAAACGCTGAGGAGCAATACAAACCTGGCCGGCATTTCTAAATTTACCTTTGACACTTTCCTTAGCAGCATAGATCGGATCCATATCCTGACAAATGATAGCGGGAGCATTTCCTCCCATTTCCAACGCCAGACGGGTATTGGTTATATTTGAACCTTGAATTAGTAATTTTCCAACTTCCGTGCTTCCCGTAAAACTGATTTTCCTGACCTTGGGATGGTCAAGAAAAAGGGTACCAGCTATTTTTGCCTCTCCATGCACAAAATTGGCAACCCCTTGTGGGATTCCAGCTTCATGCAAAGCCGACATAATATGCATGGCAGTCAAAGGGGTATGCTCTGAAGAACGGGCCACGAGCGTACAACCAGCTGCTAAAATGGCTGCCCAGCAACGGGCAGGATTATAGGCAGGAAAATTCCAGGCAGTAATGGCTCCCACCACACCTAATGGCTGATAAATGACGGACATCCGCTTATTTGTCCGGAAAGAAGGAATAGTTCGTCCATAACATCGCTTCCCCTCCTCAGCAAACCATTCAAAAAGGTTGGCAGCCACGCCAATTTCCGCTTTTGCCTCCGCTAAAGGTTTTCCTGATTCCAGTACCATATCATGAGCAATCACCTCGATTTTTTCTCTAATGATCCGTGCCGTAGTTTTGAGTATTTCAGCCCTAAAGTAAGGCGATTTTGACTGCCAACTTTCCCAGGAACGGATAGCCGCTGAAATGGCCAGGCGATAATCATCGGCATTACCAAAAGGCAAATCTGCTATTTTCTCCTCCGACGCTGGATTTATTAACGGTTTGGTTTGATTAGACAAAGCATCTACCCAATCGCCATTGATATAATTTTTTCTCATACTAATGAATCAAAAGCCCTTTCAATAATTCCAAATCCCCTATATAATTGCTCATCGGTAATTACCAATGGACTCAAAATACGAATATAATTTCCATTCACACCTGCACTAATGAGAATCAGGCCATTTTCATTTGCGAAATGTAATATCTTTTTTGTAAGATCTGCTGCCGGTTTTCTATCTGCATCGATCAGTTCGATGGCCAGCATAGCGCCAAGACCGTGTATGGCGCTTATCGTTTGAGGAAATTTCTCTTTAAGCCTTTCAAAAAATGATTTCACCTTAGTTCCGACTTGAAGGCCCAGGTTATTTATATCTATTTCCTCCATATAGGCAATGGTTGCCAATGCAGCTGCGGCACAGACCGGATTTCCCGGATAGGTTCCACCGATAGTGGAAGGAGCAGCGGCGTCCATCACATGGGCTTTACCCATTACACAACCAATGGGCATACCACCGCCCATAGATTTTGCCCAGGTAGAAAGATCTGGAATCACGTTATAATGTTCATAAGCAGCCCATTTTCCCGTTCGTCCGAAACCAGACTGGACCTCATCGAGAATAAGCATAATGCCATATTTATCGCATATTTCCCTTAATCCCTTCAGATAAGTAGGCGAAACAACATGAAAACCACCCTCCCCTTGCACAGGTTCCAGGATAATAGCCGCCACCTGACTGGCGGCAACGCCCTGATTAAAATAACTTTCCAGATAATCCAGATGCTTTTTTCCAAATGCCGATTCAGAGATTGTTTCAATTTGTTCCTGATAGTATGGAAAGGGAATTCGATAAACTTCGGGAGCATAAGGGCCACAATGTAATTTATAGCCCACTTTGGAGGTCAGCGTCATGGCCATCATAGACCGACCATGAAAAGCACCCTCAAAAGCAATAATTGCAGATCTGCCAGTGGCTTGTCTGGCTATTTTAATGGCATTTTCAACAGCTTCAGCCCCAGTATTGGTCAACATCACCTTCGTTTCCTGACCATGAGGCAAAATGGAAACCAATTTTTCAGCCAGGGAAAGATAAGGCTCATAAATGGCCACGTTGAAACAAGTATGAATCAAGGTAGCGGCTTGATCCTGAATAGCTTTAACCACTTTTTCAGGACAATGTCCCGCATTCATCACGCCAATACCTCCGGCAAAATCAATCAATTCCCTTCCGTCAGCATCCCAAACCGATGCACCTTTAGCCTCTTTTGCGGAAGCGGGACTGAAAATACCTAATCCCTTTGGCACGACAGCTGCCCTTCTTTGATATAAAAGATCTGTGTTCGAATAATTTGTCATGATTGATTTCTTACCAGGTTTAAAGCAGGTTGACCTATTTTGAATACTTTAAAATACATGTTCGTTTTTGTTTCAAAGACTCCTTCAATTTTTTGTATAGACAGGAGTACTTCACTCAAATGTGGGGTATCACGGCACAACAAATTGGCTTCCAGGTCATAGATTCCTGTTGTCATTGCCAAGAAACTAATCTCTTCCAATCGGGCAATTTTTTGTGCTACCTCCTCCACCAGATTCACTGGTTTTACGGAAATAAGTAACTGAGCATAAGCGTGAAAGCCCACTTTTTCAGGATCCACCCTTCCTGTAATTTGCAGCGTTTTATCCTCAATCAAACGGGTAACCCTATTTCTTACGGTGCCCACGGAAACGCCCAGTTCCTCCGCTAATTCTGTAAATGATTTCCGTCCATCCTTTTGAAGATGAAGTAACAACTGAAAATTCAGTTCATCTAAAGCCAACGATGAAGTCTGGCTATTTGCTACCATCCCGTCTTTTTTATAAAAATAAAATAATTTCTAAATTATTTAAAATAATTGCATATTTTTTATTTTTATTGTAGGATAACTAAATAAAAAGCAGAAAAAGACAAAAAAAAATTAAAAGGCCATTCCTCTTGCGAAGAATGGCAATTCCACTTAACAACAACATTAGATTTTAGTTAACTAACGGAAATAGTTTTAGGTAACCATCTTGAATCTCCTTTCTTTTTAGGAATATGAATATTCAAAATACCATCTTTATAGGTTGCATCTATACTTTCGTGTTTCACAACATC
>JBMLQR010000272.1:27859-33500 GCA_049241465.1 Saprospiraceae bacterium
ATGAAAAGTGTAAAATTGTATGTGGGGAAAATGGAAAGAGCGTACCAATTACAAATAGCTGATGATTTCTTTGGCAAAATGCGGAAATGCTATGTCGGGTTCCTGAATTTCAGGATGCCATTTTTTTTCCCATTCAAAACTGTAATACCCTTTATAATTGGCATTTTTTAGGGAATCCATGGCCTCCCTGAGAGGGGCAACCCCTTGACCAATAAGGCAATATGCAGGCTTTCCATTCACCAGGCTGGCGTCTTTCAAATGCACATGTTTTATGTATAGATGTAAGGTATCGAAGACCTCTTTTGGTGTCTCTTTAGTAACTACCCACATGTTAAAGAAATCCCAGATGAGACCTATTTTTGGGTGATTTGCATCAGCCATTATCTTTAAAAGCATGTCTTTATAGACCACTTTACCATGAGACTCCAACAAGATAGATACGTTACTTCCCTTTGCATAATCAGCCAATGTAACTAAACCCGAAATAATTAAATCGAGGGTCTTTTCTACCGATTGATCTGGTGGAAGGTCATCGGGAAAAACTCTGATAAAGGGGCAATCAAGTTCCTGTGCCAAATCGATATACCTTTTTGCCTCATCCAGATTTGACTTCCTTTTATCTTCCTGAGCAAAATGCAAATTGGCTGAAGAGCCCAGATTGATAACTTTAAGGTCATTGTCCTTCAATAATCTTAAGGTTGACGGTAAATTAGATGCATTAAAATCAGGACAATTGGGTAAAAACATTTCTCCTTTTAATCCTCTTATTTCAAATCCTTTATAGCCATTTTCAACGGCACTTCTCACCACCTGACTTAAGGTCCAGTCCGGACATCCTAAAGTGGAAAAAGCCAGTTTGGGTGATTTCTTATTTTTTGTTATGAATGAATTTAATGCAGTCAGGGCAACCAGACTGGCACTGGTTTCTAAAAAGCTTCTGCGTGTCCATGTTTTCATTCATTCAAAATTAAAGACCTAAAGAAGTGGCATTAAAAATACAATGAGGATCAGGGGCATCGCCATGTAATACGGCCAATACATTTTTAACCGTACTCAGGCACATATTTTTATAAGTAGTTGCTGTTAAACTACTTACATGGGCGGTTATAAAGGATTTAGGATGAGAAATCAGAGCATCGTCGGCGGTTGGAGGAGGCGAAAAGGGGACATCGGCACCATAACCTGCTAATTTACCCGTATCCAAAGCGCTTAAAAGAGCGTCCCTGTTAACCAATGCACCTCGAGCCGTATTGATTAAAATGGCTCCCTGATTCATTTTATTAAAAACCTCCTCATCAACGATATCTTTCGTTTCCTCATTTAAAGGAAGATGTAAAGAAATAATATTAGCAGAACGAAATAGCGTTTCCTTATCGACAAAAAGATATGGCACTTCTTTGTTAGAAGGCGACCAATAAATGACCTTCATACCAAAAGCAGCAGCGATATTAGCCACTTTTAATCCAATATTTCCCAAGCCAAGTATTCCCAGCGTTTTACCGTTAAGTTCATCACTTTTAAAAGAACTTCTGGAGGCCCATTGTCCATTTTTAACCGCGGACAAAGCTTCAAACAGATTCCGCTGTATGGTTAACATAAGAGAAATAGTATGTTCAGCAACCGTTGAAGCATTTGAACCCGGCGCATTAATCACCTTAATTCCCCTTTTTGACGCTTCAGCCACATCCACGTTATCCAGGCCAACGCCACAACGAGCAGCTACTTTCATATTTGGGCAGGCGTCATATAAAGCCCTATTCACCTGACCAATACCCCGTGTAATAACCGCATCTATTTTTTCAAGTATATCGGCGACGGGCATACCTTCCCAAGCCAGGTGCAATTGAATATCCTTCTCATTTTTCAGTAATTCAAAAGATTCATCTTCAATGGTTTCCAAAAGCAAGACATGCATCATAAGCTGACTTTTTTCAATGATTCTTTATTCGTTATGATACAATGTTGCATCTTGTGATTTATACCCACGGAAATCGTTTCTACCGGAAACATAAATTCCCGCTTGATACAATTCATCGTCAAAAATGGCAGGATCAATTTCAGTACCTGGTTTACAGGACAATTCAATGAGATTTCCTGAAGGGTCTCTAACAAACATCTGGATGGGACCGAAAGGTAGTTGCCTTACTTTACCCCATGGATTGATATCAATGACCCCTAAGGCCTTCATTCTCCAAAAAACCGCATTAATATCGTCCACTTGCATACAAACGTGACCTCTGAAAGAATAAACATCATCCCATTCGGTCAAATGAAGTTGCTGGGTCTCATTAATCTTAAAAAAAGCAGTGGGGTAATCGAATAGGAAGGCAGGAATAACTTCCAGACCCAATTCTTTTTCATAAAATTCGCAGGCTTCCTCCAAATTTTTCACAACGAGTGCCACATGATTTATACCGATTGCTTTTGACATAGCGAATGTAATTTAATGATTAATTTTCTGTTTGAATTCGTGGACAAAGTCCCAATTGGGCGTTAAGCCAAGACCTGGAGCCGTTGGTGCAGAAATCATACCATTTTCAACGGTAATTTTCTCATTCACAAGGTCGTACATCATAGGATTACCCCCTAAAGAAAACTCAATGACTACTGCTGCAGGCGCTGCGAAAGCCACATTAACACCGGCCATAAAGGAAAAAGCAGAACCCCAGCAATGCGGCGCCAGTTCCAGTTGATAGGTATGAGCCAAATGCGCTACCCTCATCGATTCGGTGATTCCCCCAATAATGGCGGAATCAGGCTGCACGACATCCATGGCTCTTACTTCTATTAAATCGCGGATATCGAAAGCGGTAAATTCACTTTCACCCAAAGCGATAGGTATTGAGGTAGCCTGGCGAACTTCAGCGGTACCGTGACGATTATCGGGACTGATGGGTTCTTCAAACCAATATAAATTACAATCTTCAACCCCTCTACAGAACTGTTTTGCTTCGGGCACGCTGAAAGTACCATGGGCGTCTGTCATCAATTTTATATCAGGACCAATAGCTTCTCTGGCCGCTTTTACGCGTTTCACACTTTCGGCTACGGTTTGATCCATGATGCCAACCCTCATTTTTACCCCAGAGAAACCCTTCTCAATATAACCATTCAACTGGTTTCCAATATTATCAGCGCTGGCCCATCCTCCACTGGCATAAGCTTCCATTTTATCGCGGCAGGCACCACCCAACAGCTCCACTACGGGCACACCAAGAGCCTTTCCCTTTAAATCCCAAAGAGCCGTATCGACGCCGCTCATGGCAGAAATAGTCAATCCTCTTCGTCCGAGGATAGGAAATTTCCTACCTCTGCTTAGGGAATAATGATCACGGGTACCATTATATATATGTTCCCAGATTTTTGAAATCTGTCGGGCATCTTTACCTAAAAGCAGGGGTTTTATTTCATTTTCTACACAGGTAACAATGGAGGCACAAACGCCTGAGGAACCCACTGCTGCTTTAGCCTCACCAAAACCTTGCAAACCTGAATCGGTGGTAATCACCACCAGCGTCATATCAAAATCGGTCAACAGACCATAATCGGAGAAATGTTGTTTTTCCCTAGGTATGGGACATCTGAGCCAGAAAGCCTCTACATTCGTAATAATCATATCAGGGGTCTTAGTGTTTCAACGGATTTTCTGGTAAGCATAGAATAAAAATCTTCCGTAACGGCAGAACTTCCGTGGTCTTCAAGGAATTTTTTCGCTTCAGGACTTAGCCCCTCTGGATTTTCCTCTATAGAATTTGGATAAGGATTTGCGGGAGTACGGTCCAGCGGAGAGCAAAATTCGACAGAAAGTACCTCATTATAACCAATTTCCCTGAGTGTTGCTACTATTTTCTTCCAGTCTAAACGTCCCATACCAGGTGCCATTCTATTATTGTCAGCGACATGAAAGCCTACGAGACGACCCTTTGCCCGTCGAATGGCTTCAAACATATCGTCTTCCTCAATATTCATGTGAAAAGAGTCCAGACAAACGCCACAATTCGGACCAACGGCTTCAGCCAATGCGAGCGCCTGATCTCCCCTGTTAATAAAATAGGTTTCGAATCTGTTGATAGGTTCGATGCCGAGCAGAATACCTACACTTTCGGAATAGGCATAAATTTCCTTCATACCTTCCACGGCCCATTCCCATTCCTCCTCGGGTCTTCCGTCGGGAATAATTTTTCCAACGGTAGCGGGAACCACGGACACCATTTTGCCGTCCAATTCCTTAACCATGGTCACCACATCTTTAACATATTGGACCGATTTTGCCCGTTGCGCCTTATTTTTTGCCAACAAATTTCTATCTTCCAACATGAGGGTTACCGATCCCCAGCAAGTCATATTATGATCTTTCAAGAGTTTACCCACGTGTTTCGTATCATACGCTTCGGGCGTACCTTGAATTTCAATTTTTTCATACCCCAGCGCAGAAATTCGTCCAATGGTTGTTTCAATGGATTCTGCTCTCATCCAATTGTGAATTGATAATTCCATTTTCGTCTGTTTATTTTAAATATTACCTTTATCCCTTTTTGGTCATTTTACTTTCCAACGGGTGCATTTTCAATAATTTAGTACTTTGGTAAAAGGATTGCTTTTTACTCAAAGTAGCCCTAACTTCTTTTACGAACGAGGGTTGAATAGGAGAAGCAGTATTTCCAAAAGAATTCCTTATATAAGTGGCCACTGCGGCAACATCGTCGTCACTCAATCCTTCAAAAGGCGTCATTGGAACCATTCCCTCATACTGCTTACCATTTACTTCGATGGGACCCATTAATCCTTTCAGAATAACTTTAACCAATCGAACCTGATCACCAGTTACCCACTCTGTTCCAGAAAGCGGTGGAAATCCAGATGCTGTCAGACCATTTCCATCTGCCTGATGGCAAGTTACACAATAACCTTCCTTACTATAAACTTCTTTCCCTTTGGAAAACAGCGCCAAATCATCCCCTTTCAAATTCGTCTCTACCTTTTTGACCACTTTAGGTTTAATCACCGCTACTCCATTCAAATGAGCAACGGCCGTTTCATAAGCATAGACCATCCATTCGTCCAGGGTTTTCATTTTTGCAGCTTCCAGGACCATCCTTCCCTTTGCTTTTTCCAACCAGGAAGCGGCAACGATAGCCCCTAAACGTACTCTTGGATGATCATCAGACGCAGCTTGTTTTAGCCATTCAGCTTGATTTTTTACCTGATGTTCATTAAAACGAAGGACTTCAACGGCAGCAGCTCTGACACGATAATCATTTGCCGAAAGTAATTTTTTCAATAATGGCTGGTTCACCTTATTCAAGCCCCAGCTGACCCATAAACCTTCCAATAGATGGTGCTCATAATTTGCATCCTTTGTGTCCAGAGACAATATCCATTTATCCATTTTTGCCAACACCTCGTCTGCATTTCTGGCTCTTAATTCCCTTCTGGTTCTATATCTGGAACGGTATTCTGGCAAAGTCAAATTTGAGAGCAAAGTTTCAATAGAAGCTCCGTCAATTTTTGCCGGAGTAACCAAAGGTCTTGATGGATAGGTTATACGATAAATGCGACCATGCACATGATCTCTCAAAGGGTCTCTGGCATTATGTTGCATGTGTCCGATGAGAATATTATGCCAATCGACGAGGTAAAG